>CAYXJB010000075.1:0-12975 GCA_964465445.1 uncultured Verrucomicrobiota bacterium | reverse complement strand
GAGTTGACGTGATAGGAACGGCGGTCGGGCGTGGGCACGTATTCGAGTTCGATGCCCGGGTCACCGAGCGTCTCGCGCACCAGCCGCGCGATGTCCTCGACCGAACGGTTCTGAAACCCGACGTTGAACACCTGCCGGTCAATGAGCGCCGCCGGCGCATCGAGCATGAGTTGATAGGCGCGGACCATGTCGCGAATGTGGAGGTTGGGCCGGAGTTGTTTGCCGCCGAAGATGCGGATGCGCCGGTTCACCAGCGCGTGGATGGTGAGGATGTTCACCGTCAGATCCAGCCGCAGGCGCGGTGCGTAACCGCAAATGGTCGCCGGGCGCAAAATCACCCGCTCCATGCCGTTGGCGTTCGGGAAGGCGAGCAGGTCGCGTTCGCAGGCGAGCTTGAAGCGCGAATAATCCGTCAGCGGCTGCGGCTCGGCGTCTTCGCACACCTGGGGCGTGTCCTTGACGCCGTACACACTCGAGGAACTGGCGTAGATGAACCGTCGCACCCCCTGCTCGGCCGCGGCCTGCAGCAACCCGCCAAACGCATCGTAGTTGATGGATTTGCCCAACGCCGGGTCCAGCTCAAAACTCGGATCGTTGGAAATGCACGCCAGGTGAATCACCGCATCCACACCCTCCAGCGCCGCGCGCAATCGTGCCGTGTCGCGAATGTCCAGTTCGATGCGTTCCAGCGCCGGATGCGCGTTGCAATCGCCGAACACCTCCCGCCCATACCAGAAGGTGTCCACCACCCGAACCCGGTAGCCGCGCCGGAGCAAATCCGGCACCAGGGCGCTGCCCACGTAACCGGCTCCGCCGGTGACCAGAACCGTCTCGAATCCGTTTGGATTGTGGCTGCTCATGGTCTGAGCGGGATCATTTCATCAGCGAGGTGATGTGGCGGAACAGGCTGGTGGGCTCGATCGAACTGCGGTGGCCCATGATGGTGCAGGCCTCGGCGCCGACGACGTTGGCGATGAAACCCAGCATCAGCGCCGGCACGCCCAGCGCCGCGCACGGCGCCGTCAACGCCAGCACCGCATCGCCGGCCCCGACCCGATCCACCACGCGAATCGCAAACGCCGGCACCTGCACAAACCCCTCGGATGGATCGAACACCAGGCAACCGCTGCTGCCGCGGGTGACCAAAAACTGCCGCGTGCCCAGCCGTCGGGCGATCGTCTCGGTCAACGGTCGCAGCTCGCCGGTCAGACTGCGCGCCTCCAGACGCACCTCCGGTTCGCCCAGCGACACGTAATCGGCGCGCGGGTACTTCGAGATGGTGTTGAACCCGCGGTTGCCGGCGTTGACCTGGGTGTTGACCGCCAGGAATCGGCTGCGTTGGCAGGCCAGCTCGACCGCGCGCGGGGTCATCACTCCGTGGCCATAGTCGGCCACCAGCACCAGGTCGAATTGCGGGGCCAACCGCTCCAGTTGCTCGCAGAACTCGGCCTCGACCGCCCCGGGCATGGCCTCCTGCTTCATTTCGTACACCTCGAAGAGCTTCGCGGCGAGGTACTCCTCAAGAAAACGGCGCTTGAGAATCGTCGGCGCACCCGGCAGGCGCACAAAGTGGGTGGTGATCCTGGGGTTGAGCTTTTCGCGGATGAACGCCTCGCAGGAGTTGAGCTCGCCCAGCACACTCAGCAGCGTGACCTGGCCGCAAAAGTTGGCCAGATGATTGGCCACGGCCAGCACCCCGCCAGCGTACCGTTCGGTGCGATTGAGCAGCGCAGCCAGAACCGGTTCCTTGCCCGATTTGCCCATGACGGTGCAAAACTGGTATTCGTCCACGATGGTTTCGCCGGCAACCAGCACGCGCAGTTGCGAAAGCGCCTGCAACCGACCGATGACCTCCTCGGGCGTGTGGCGTGTCCGGAACGTCTCCAGAAACGCCTTGGTCTCGGGCGAGAACACGTCCAGAAACCGATTGATGAGCGACGAGGCGCTGTAGGTTTCCTCGTCGGTAAGCACCAGACGGCCGCCGACGGCCCGGATCGCCTCCTCTTCGCGCTGGATCGCATCGGTGTGATCCCGCGGACCGGCTTCCCGCACCATGCCCTTGACGAAAAAGTGCGGGCGCAGCCGGTGAATCGTTTCCACCGCGGTCGGCCACTCGTTGATCGCCACGTAATCCACGCACGCCAGCGACGCAATGGCCTCGGCACGCAGCCGTTCCGGAAACGCCGGCCGGTGCGGGCCTTTGTTGACGAAGCGATCCGGCGTGATCGTCACCACCAGCACGTCGCCCAGCCGGCGCGCCGCCTCCAGGTGCTTGATGTGCCCGATGTGCAGCAAATCGAACACGCCGTGGCAGTGGACGATCTTGCGCCCGGCCTCGCGCAGCGTGGCCAGCGTCGCCGCCAAATCATCGAGCCGTTTGATCTTGCCGCCGCTGATTTCCATTGTGGCGATTGCAGTCTAAAAACCCGTCGCAGCCCGAAAAAGTCTTTTCCGTTCCGGGCCGCGCGCCGCCGCAATGACGCCCCTCGGCCGGACCAATCCGGACTCGTTTCCGGCTCGCAGTCCCCCCAGACTGCGGCCGCGATGAAACTGGGCATTGATGTGCTGCTGGAATCGGAAACCTTGCTGCGCGCGCTGCGGGGTCGCCGCGTGGCGTTGCTGGGCCATCCGGCCTCGGTCACCGGCGACGGGCGACACACGCTCGAGGCACTGGCCCAAACAAGCGGACTGCGGCTCACGGCCGCCTTTGGCCCGCAACACGGCATGCGCGGCGACAAGCAGGACAACATGATCGAGTCGGACGATTACCTCGATCCGGAACTGCGGCTGCCGGTGTTCAGTCTTTATGGCAAGGTGCGCCGGCCCACGGCGGCGATGCTCGAGACCTTTGACGTGATGCTGGTGGACCTCCAGGACCTGGGGACACGGATTTACACCTTCATTACCACGCTCGGTTACGTGCTGGAAGCGGCAGCCGACACCGGCAAGAGCGTCTGGGTGCTGGACCGCCCCAACCCCGCCGGCCGGGTGCTCGAAGGACCGTTGTTGGAAACCGGCTGGAAGAGTTTTGTGGGCGTGGGCCCGCTCCTGATGCGGCACGGGCTGACCGTGGGCGAGTTTGCGCGATGGTACGCGGCCGAGAAGAAGCTGGACCTGGACCTGCGCGTGGTGGCGATGGAAGGATACGATCCGAACGCCGCGCCGGGCTTCGGCTGGCCGGTCTTCGAGCTGCCGTGGGTCAATCCCAGTCCAAACGCCTCGGGCCTCAACATGGCGCGTTGCTATCCGGGCACGGTGCTGTTCGAAGGCACGACGCTCTCCGAGGGCCGGGGCACGACACATCCGCTGGAAATGATCGGCGCGCCGGAGCTGGACTTTGGGCGCGTGCTGCGCCGGGCGCAGACCTTCGCTCCCGCGTGGCTGGGCGGCTGTCGGTTGCGACGCTGCTGGTTCGAACCGACGTTTCAAAAACATCAGGGCCGACTCTGCTCGGGCGTGCAAATCCACACCGATTTTGCCGGCTACCGACCCGAAGCTTTCCATCCGTACCGGCTGGGCGCCGCGTTGCTCAAAGCCATCCGCCTTGAATACCCGGACCACGAGCTCTGGCATCGGTTGCCCTACGAATACGAAACCGAGCGGCTGGCGATCGATCTGATCAACGGCGGCCCGTCGGTGCGCGAATGGGTGGATGCGCCCGGTGCGACCGCTGCGGATCTGGAGCTGCGGCTGCAGCGCGACGAGGCGGCCTGGGCGGAAATCCGCAGGCCGTTCCTGCTGTATTGAGGCCGGGGTGTGGCGGGCGCGACCGCCGCAGGTTGGCTCACGCCGTCACCGGTTTGGGATCGAGCGTCACCCAACCCTGCGCCAGCGCATACTTGGTGAGCCCGGCCACGTTGTGGATGTCGAGCTTGCGCATGATTCGTTCCCGATGGGTTTCGACGGTGCGCACGCCCAGGCCCAATTTGGCGGCGATTTCCTTGTTGCTGAGGCCGTCGGCGATGTAGATCAGCACCTCGCGTTCGCGTTCGGTCAGTTCGGCCGGCTGGAGGCTTCGGCCGCGCGTCTCAGCAAAGCGACGGAGCGCGACCCTGGCCACCTGAGAACTGAACCACGTGCCGCCGGCTTGCACCGTTTCGATGGCCCGCACCAGTTCCTCCGGTGGTGCGTTCTTGAGGACGAAACCCCTGACGCCGGCTTCAATGGCGCCCAGCACCCGCGGCTCCTGATCGTCGCTGGAGAGAATCAGCACCTTGATCGCCGGCAGCTCGCGGTGCAACGTCCGGGCCACGGCCAACCCGTCAACCTCCGGCAGATTCAAGTCCAGCAACACCACTTCCGGCTGCAATGCCCGCGCCAGGCGCAGCGCCTCGGCCCCATCGGCCGCTTCACCGACGAGCGTCAAACCGGGACATCGAGCCAGGCAAAAGCTCAAACCTTTGCGGACGAACGGATGGTCATCCACGATGAGGATCTTGATTTTCTCCCCGGACACTTTTTTCGCGTCCATACAGACGGCGTCTCCTTTCATGTGAACTGTCAGCGCGTTCGTTGCAGTGGCGCGTCGGACGCTCCACCCGGTGGAGCGAACCGCGTTCCGTTGTGTTCAACCTGCGCCCTCAGCCGTCAGGCAACAATCGGGCCCGCACCGCAATCGCGCCCCGGCACACCAGCCAAAATGCCTCCCGGGAAAAACCCGGGCCGGCCGAGCGGACGGGCCACGCCACGAAGACGTGCGCTGCTGGCCGCCAAGCCAAAGGGTTGACGGGCCGGCGAGTTGAGGTTAGAAATGGCGCTGTTGGTGTGCCCAAAAATGAACACGTGCTTTCTGTTGCGAACCCGGTCTGCTGCCAAAGCCAGAGCAACACGGCACGTTTGCGTCTTTTTCGGGCCTCGTACAACCTCCAACCTCCAGCTACCATGAAACGAGAACAACCTGCCTCGATCAACCCTTCCAGCCGGATGCGCCCCTCCGGGGTGCGCCGGTTTTGTGCCGCAGCGCTCCTGGCCATGCTGCTGCTGTGGCTTCAAACCCAGAACCTGCCCGCGCCCAGCGGCACCTGGCTGAGCACAGCAAGTGGCAATTGGAGCGATCCGGCTAATTGGGCTGGCGGCGTGATTGCCGACGGTGCGGGCAATAATCTGATCGGACAATCTTTGCCCACCGGTGCCACGCGTACGATCACAGTGGATACCCCCCGGACTATCGGAACCATCCAGATGGACTGCAACGGCACGGGTCGAACCTACGTGTTCGCCGGCACCAATGCGATCACGCTCAGTCGCCCGGGCAACATCCCGCTGGTCCAGGCGTTGAACGGCCGGCTGCGAATTACCGTCCCGCTCGACGGCACAGAGGGTGCCCGATTCCGGGCCCGCAACGCTGGAGGCAATGCAGAAATCTACCTTGAACAGCCAAACCTGTATTCGGGCAATACGCAAATCATCGCCGGGCCTGCGCGAATTGCCCATGTCAACGCAATCCCCACCGGCGTAGGAAAGGGAAACGTGGTTCTGCTCTTTGAAGCCGCCGGTCGCGTTGCCACGTTAGATTTGCTGACCAACAACATCACCATCAACGGTCTGGTCAGCGTCTTGGGCAACGATCTGGTAGTAACCTCCTCTGCCACGGACGCGGGCATGTCTATTCTCACGCTGGGAAACGCTGATGCAACCGCCACTTACGGCGGTCAAATTGTGGACGGGCCGGTGCGACAGATGGCTCTGACCAAAATCGGCTCCGGCACCCAGGTGCTCGCCGGCCCCAACTCTTACACCGGCCCGACCACCGTCGAGGCCGGCGCGCTGATCGTCAACAGCAACCTCTACAGCCCCGTCACCGTCAACGGCGGCCTGCTGGGCGGCAGCGGCCCGTTCTTCAACTCGGTCAGCGTCAACGCCGGCGGCACCATCAGCGCCGGCTCCAGCGTCGGCATCATGCAACTGCAAAACGGCCTGGACCTGAGCGCTGGCGGCACCAACCTCTGGGAACTGATCGCCAACAGCGACGCCAACCCGGGCAGCGACTTCGATCAAATCCAACTGGTCACCGGCACCCTTGACCTGAGCGACGCCACCCTGCTCGTCTCCCTGGGCGGGAGCGTCAACCCCGCCGATCCGTTCTGGAGCAGCCCCCGCAGTTGGGACATCATCACCTCGTTCTTCGGCTCGGGCAGCTCCAACTTCAAGGCCGTCAAGGTCCAGGGCAGCGCCCCGGCCGGCACCTTCACCACCACCAACGACGGCACCAACGTCAAACTGCTCTTCACCCCCGGTGGCGCGCCACCTCAGCCCCCGCCCACCCCGGTGCGCATTACCGCCATCACCGGGGTCGGTGGCCCGAGCGTGACGGTCCACTACACCAACACCATCCCCGGCAGCAATTATGTGCTGCAGGCGGCCAACAGCCTCACAGCCCCGGTCAGTTGGGCCAACGTCAGCACAAACCAGGCAAGCGGCACCAGCGGCTCGGGGGTGGACAACACCGCTGCGGGCCAACCGCAACGCTACTATCGGGTCTTCTACCACTACTCGCCCTAGAGCCGAGCGACCCGCTGCAAGGGGTTGCCCCGGCTGAGGGCGCATCGCTCACGCCAGCCCGCTCTGGAATCCGGAGCGGGCTGGTTGTTTTTGGGGACAACCCGGGCCGGAATCAGTCGGCGGGCCGGGCGGATTCGCTCTGGCGCAGCGCGGCGAGTTGCTCGCAGGTCCGGGCAAAAACCGCCTCCAGCTCCCGCCATAAACCGGGCGCCCCGGTCAAATCGCCGGCGCGGCCCAGGTCTTCCAGTTTCTGCGCCAATTGGCTCACGCGGCGGCAACCCAGATTCAGACACATGCTCTTGAGCGCATGCGCCTGAAACACAAGCTGGCCGGCGTCCGAGAGCGAATCACGAATTCGGTCGAGCTGCCTCGGCGCATTTTCGAGAAACAGTTCGATCAACTCGTGCAAGGCGCTGCCGCCCTGAGGTGAAACGATCTCCCGCAACTCGCCCAGCAGTTGCAGGTCGAGCAACGGGTCGGGCTCCGAGCCGCTCACCGGCTGGCGGCAAAACGAGGTGGTGTCGCCGCGTTTTTTGGTCGGGCCCCAGCGCTCCAGCGCAGCGCGCAATTCAGCCACGCGGACCGGTTTGGAAATGTAGTCGTCCATGCCGGCCGCCAGACATTTCTCCCGGTCGCCCAGCAGCGCGTTGCCGGTCATGGCAATGATCACGGGCCGGCGGTCGCGCGACCAGCGACGGCAGATTTCGCCGGCGCACTCCAGCCCGTCCATCTCGGGCATTTGCACATCCAAAAACAGTACGTCGTAGGGCCGCTGCTCGAGCGCGCGCAGCACCTCGCGCCCGTTTAGGGCCACGTCGGCCTGATAACCCAAGCGCTGGAGGACGCTGAGCCCGACCTTCACGTTGACCGGGTTGTCGTCGGCCAACAGCACGCGCAAGGGCAGCCGCTGCGCCAGCGAGGTGTCGAGCACCTGCGCTGCCGGGGCGCGTTTCTCCCGCTGGGCCTGCACGCCCAAAAGCCGGCAAAGCGCCTCGAGCAATGCCGCCGGGCGAACGGGTTTGTGCACAAACACCGGCAGGCCCAACGATTCGGGACGCGGTTCGCCGGCGTGAACGCGTGCGGCGCACATCGGCACCACCGGCAGATCGCCTCCCCACGGCTCGCGCCGCAGGGCTTCGATCAGCTCGACCGGCTTGGTGCCCGGTAACTGGTAATCCAGCAGCACCACATCGGGTCGCGGCTCGGCCGCCAGACGTTCTCGGGCCGCCTCGGCCGTGCCGACGCACTCGGGCAACATCCCCCAGCGGGCGGCGCGATGGGCGATGACGCGGCAAATGGTGGCGTTATCCTCGATCACCAGCAGCCGCCGGCCCGCCAATTGGGGCTGCGGTCCCTGCCAGGCCGGCGGACTGGCTGCCGGCGTGGCCTTGGTCAGCAGGGTGAAATGAAAGGTCGCTCCCTTGCCCGCGTCGCTCTCGATCCAGATGCGTCCACCCATCAACTCGACGAGTCGTTTGCAAATCGCCAGGCCCAGTCCCGTGCCGCCGAAGCAGCGCGTGGTGGAGGCGTGCACCTGCTGGAAGGATTTGAAGAGTTTGTGCTGCTGCTCCAGGGGGATGCCGATGCCGGTGTCGCGCACCTGAAAATGCAGCAGCCACTGTTCGGGATGACGAATCAGATCGGTGTCGTGTTCGCGCCCCGGCTCGGGTTGTCGCGGTCCGTGCGAGGCGACCCGTACCTCCAGAACCACTTCGCCCTGCGGAGTGAATTTGACCGCGTTGCTGAGCAGGTTGACCAGAATCTGTCGCAACCGGGTGACGTCGCCCACCAAAATGCGCGGGATGGTGTCCTCGACCAGATAGACCAGATCGAGATTTTTCTCGGCGGCGTTGGGCGCGAGCAATTCCAGCGCCTCTTCCAGACAGGTGTGCAGCTCGAAGGGCGCCTGTTCGAGTTCGAGCTTGCCGGCTTCGATTTTTGAAAAGTCCAGAATGTCGTTGACGATCCTCAGCAGCGCATCGGCACTGCTGCGGGCTGCTTCGATGTACTCGCGTTGTTCTTCGGTCAGCTCGGTCTCCAGCAGCAGCGAGATCATGCCGATGATGCCGTTCATCGGCGTGCGGATTTCGTGGCTCATGTTGGCCAGAAACGCGGACTTGGCCAGGGTGGCCTCTTCGAGTTTCTGGTTGAGCGCGGTCAGTTGCGCATTGCTTTCCATCAGGTGCTGCTGACTCTCGCGCAGGGCGTGATAGGCGGCGTCGCGCTGCAACTGGTTGAGGTAGGCCCGGGAGTGATAGCGCAGCCGTGCGATCAATTCGATCCGGTCGGGCAGTTTGACCAGATAATCATTCGCACCCATGGCGAAGGCCTGCCCCTTGACCTGCGGATTCTCGTTGGTCGAAAGCACCACCACCGGAATGTCCCGCGTGGCCGGATGCGCCCGGTACTGACTCAGCAACGCCAGCCCATCAATGCCCGGCATGACCAGGTCCTGCAAAATGACCGTTGGCCGGATTTGCGCCGCGGTCTGAAGCGCCTCACGCGCGTCGGCGCAATAATGGAAATCAATGTCCGGTTCGCTGGCCAGGGCGCGCCGGACCGCCTCGCAGACCATCGCCTGATCGTCTACCAGCAAGACCATCACGTGATAATCGGCCCCGCTCCTGGGCGTCGTGGGCAACGCAGGGCCGACCGGCAATGGCGTGGCTCGCAACGGCGCGCGGCTCGGATGGTTGATCGGTGGCGGTTGCATCAGAACCCGGCTTTGTGCATGACGATATTCGTGAGGCGCGGGGCGATTCTGTCCAGCGCCAAAATCTCGCTCGCCGCATCCAGTTCGCGTGCTGCCCGGGGCATCCCGTACACCGCCGAGCTGGCGCGATCCTGCGCAATGGTCAGATGTCCGGCCTCCCGCAACACCCGCAACCCCGCCGCGCCGTCCCGCCCCATGCCCGAGAGCAACACGCCCACTGCCCGACCCTTCCAGTGGCGACTCACGCTCCGGAAAAACACGTCCACCGAGGGCTGATGCGCGCAATGGAGCGGCGTGGGTTGATAACTCCAGCGCTCCGCCGCGGTGAGCACCAGATGCGACGCCCTGCCGGCCAGCAGCACCACGCCCGGCTGGGGCTCCTCGCCATCGCGCGCCAGTCGCACGGCAAGCGCGCTTTGACGACCCAGCCAACGGGCCAGCGCCTCGGCGAAACTCGCATCCACATGCTGCACCACCGCCACGGCTGCCGGAAAATCCGCGCCCAGCCCCGAAAGAATCCTCGCCAGGGCCGCCGGGCCGCCCGCCGAGGCACCCATGACCACCAAAAACCGCTCGGGCTTCGGAGCTTCGTCCGGTACCCGACGCATTGCAGCTCGACGCCGTTCGCGCCCGGGCCGACCCAACAATCGGTCCACCGTTTCCACCTTGCCGAGCATCGCCTTCACATCGGCGCTGCGTCCGTTGCTGGAAGGCGACGGGATTCTGATCACATCCAGCGCGCCGGCGCTCATGGCCTCGAACACCCTGCCAGCCCGGGCATGAACATCATCGGCCAGCGCGACAATGGCGCAGGGCCAGCGCGCCAGGATCCGCCGGATCGCTTCCGGTCCGTTCATTCCCGTGGCCAGCGCGTCCATCAGAATCAGATCGGGCCGATCGCGGGCGCAGTGTTCGATCGCTTCCGATCCGTCGTGCGCGATCCAGACGATGGAATGCTCCGGTGCGTATTCCATTGCGCGCCGCAATGTTTCGATTGCAGTCGCGGTGCTATGAACAATGGCGATGCGCATGAGCCGGTGCAATGGTGCGTGGAATATCGCTCCCGGTCGCGGCAGCCGGGCGATCAACCGGTTTTGGGGATGGCAGGGTGAAAAACTTCATTCTTCCGGTTCGCCAATCAGGTCCACGACGGCCTGAATGAGTTGTTCGTCGTGAAACGCGCTTTTGGTCAGGTAGTAATCGGCGCCGGCGTTCAGTCCGCGCAGGCGCTCCTCCTCGTGATCCTTGTAGGAGACAATGAGCACCGGCAGGGAGCGCAACCGCGGGTCCTGCTTGATCAGACTCGTCAGCTCGATCCCGTCCATCCGTGGCATGTCCACGTCGGTGATCACCAGGTCGTACACCCCGGAGCGAACGGCGTTCCAGGCGTCCATGCCATCCACCGCCACGTCGGCCTGGTAACCGCGGCTGAGCAGCAGTTTGCGCTCGAGTTCGCGCACGGTGAGCGAATCGTCCACGGCCAGGACGCGTTTGCGGCGGCGCGCCGGGCGCAGCCACGCGCGGTGGTGCACCGTCACCGGCGAACCGGACGCCAGGAGCTTTTCGATCGAACAGAGCAGATCGTCCACATCCACGATCAGGATCGGTTCACCTTCGCGGCTGATCGCTGCGGCGCTGATGTCGCGCACCTTGCCCAGGCGGGGGTCCAACGGCTGGACCACCAGCTCGCACTCGCCCAGAAACCGATCCACGATCAGTCCGTAAAGTCGGCTGCCCATCACGGCAGGCGCGGCGGCTGCCGGCGCATCGCCCAGGCCGCCCGGGTGCGCATCGGCCAGCACCACCACAGCCAGCGTATCGTCCGGCGGCGGTTCCCGGCCGCATTCCAGGACCTGATGGGCCAGCAGCAGCCCGATGTAACGCCCGGCCCATTGAAAGTGCGGTGGGCCTTCCAGGGTCTGGAGCGAGCCCGGCGCAAGCCGAAACGTGTGGGCGATCCGCGCCAGCGGGATGGCATACGGTTCGCCACCGATCTCGACCAGCAGGGCGCGCAACACCGAAAGCGTCAGCGGCAGTTGCAACACGAACTTCGTTCCCGCTCGGGGCTGGGTGTTCACCCGAATACTGCCGCGTACCGACTTGACCAGGCTTTGCACCACGTCGAGTCCGACGCCGCGTCCGGAAATTTCGGTCACGCGATCCTTGAGGGTGAAACCGGGCAGGAACAGGAACTGTATCAGCTCGCTTTCGCTCAGTTGCGGCAGCAACCCGGCCGGGACGAGTCGGCGGCGGAGTACCTCCCGGCGAACGCCCTCCAGATCAATGCCCGCGCCGTCGTCGCTGACGGTGATCTGGAGCTGGCCGGCGACATGACGGGCCTCGAGCTGCACCCGCGCTTCGGCCGGTTTGCCCGCGCGCAAACGCTCTTGCGGCCGTTCGCATCCATGATCCACCGCGTTGCGCAATAGATGCGCCAGCGGGGTTTCGAGCCGTTCAAGCAGATCACGATCCACCTGCGTTTCTACGCCGAGCATTTCCAGCCGCACCTGTTTGCCCAGAAAACGCGCCAGATCCCGCACCATGCGCGGAAACCGCTCGACCCCTTCGCCAAAGGGACACATCCGCGCACGCAGCACCTCCAAATAAAGGCGATTGGCCAGATTCGCGAAGCGCCGGTCGTACTGGTCCAGCTCCTGCAAGCGTTCGTTGAGACTCTCGCGCACCTCGCCGGCCCGGCGCACCAGACCCGCGACCGCTTCCCCGAGCCGATCCGCCCCGGGCCGACCACCCAGGTCCTGCTGCGACCGGTCGAGCAGTTCCTCCAGCCCGCCGTGGACCCGCTTGAGCCGCAACATCGCGTCGGCGAACGGGCGCAACCAGCGCGATTCGACCAGCGACTCGCTGGCCAGGCCGAGCAGGCGGTTGAGGTTCTCGGCCGTCAAACGCAACACGCGCTCGCTCGGTCCGCCGAATCGCGTCGGTCCGCCGGGCGAGCCGATTCGCTCGGGCACGGCCGGGTCTGCGCCCGCGACGGGCTTGTCGCCGGCTGATTCCTCGGTACCGGACGCCGAGCGTCGCCCACCGGGTCCGGACTTCGCGCCGGGTTGGGCGGCGGGTCCCGCCCCGCTCGCCGCACGTGTCGTGCGTTCCGACGCGCCGGCCGGATGCGCCTTGTGCGCCGCCGCCCCGCCGGAGCGGGTTCGTTGGCCGCTCAACCGCGCATTGATCGCGTCAACAAACTCCTGAATCGCGGTTGTGTGCGCCGCGGCGCCGGCGGCGATCTCCGACTCATCGGTCTTTGCGATCTGCTGTACCAGATCCACCCCCCGCAGCAGCAGATCGGTCAGGGGCTGGTCGAGTCGCACCAAGCCCTGTTGCGCGGCCACGAAGCAGTCTTCCATTGCATGAGCGATGCGCACCGCGGCGTCGAGATTGACGATGCGGGCCGCGCCCTTGAGCGAATGGGCCGCGCGCATGAGCGTTTCGAGTTGTTCGGCCGAGGCCCGCCCGCGTTCGACCTCCAGCAGACCCCCGGTCAAGAGCGCGGTCTGGTTTTCCGCTTCGACGCGGAACAGCTCCAGCATCGAGAGGTGCTGCAAATCGTCGCGGTGCGGTTGCATCAGCTCAAAAGCGTATTCAGCTTGGAAAACACGCCGTCGGCGTCCAGAAAACCCACTGCCCGCTCCTGCCAGTGGAACAGGCCGGTGGTAAACGTCGCCGCGCCGGCCCCGACCGTCGCCGGCGGTTCGTGGATCTCTTCGCGCGCCAGGCGCACCACCCCGTGCACCTCGTCCACCGGA
>CAYXJB010000074.1:6043-13001 GCA_964465445.1 uncultured Verrucomicrobiota bacterium | reverse complement strand
CCGGGGCGACGGCGCCCTTGCGGGGCCAGAGGCCGAAGGCGCGCGCGGCGTTCCTCGGGGCTGAGCCGCTGCAGTTCGTCGCGGATGCGAGCGCGTTCCTCGGCGCTGGTGGGCGGTTGAACCGGCGCGGGGTTGGTGAGTTGGGCCGACAGCGGTAGCCAACCGGCCAGGGCCAGGGCCAGCGGCAGCAGGCCCGGATGCAGGGTGCGGCTTGCAGACCGGAATCGCGATTTCATTGCGCTGGCGCTGCTCGAATCATCCTCTGGCGTTCATCGGCTCAGACGGACGGGCTGCTTTGATGGTTACGGGGCCCGGTCGTGTCACGCCGGATCGCGAGGGTTTGCTCGAACTTCTGCATCGCTTCGGAAATCTTGCGCGGTTGTTCCAGGAGCGTGGCGACCATCCGCTCGGCGGCCTGGGGCTTGGCGCGGATCAGCTCGGCCGCCGCCAGAATCAGCGACAGATGGTTGTTGACGTCGTGGCGCAGCGTCGAAAGGCGTTGATTCAATTCGACGATCTGCTCCGGTGTCAGCGTCACCGGTCCGGTCGGCACGTTCATGAATTCACGATGCGAGCAGCCCGGCTGCAAAAGCAAGCGGCTTCTGGAGCCGGAGCATGGCACGGCGGCCCGCGGAGGGTCGCGATGCGCCCGCGGCGGGCCGCGGCGGTTATGCAAAGAGGGCGCGGATGGGTTGGCCCTTGCCGTCGCGGGTGACATAGAAGGGGCGCTGTTCGATTTCGTAGGCCAGCCGGGGCGAGATGCCCATCGCGGTGTTGAGGGTGGCATGGAGGTCTTCGATGACGACGGGGTCTTTGACGACCTTGCAGGGGCGTTCGTCGGCGGTTTGGCCGTACAGGAAGCCGCGTTTGATGCCGCCGCCGAACAGCAGCACGCAGCCCGCATCGGTGAAATGCCGGTGCAGGCCGTAGTGTTTTGGATCTTCGATGCGCTCGGGCACTTCGACCTGGTCTTTGACCTTGCGATCGGGTTTGCCCTCGATGAGCGCATCGCGACTGAACTCGCTGGCCAGCACGATGAGCGTGCGGTTGAGCAGACCGCGCTCCTCCAGATCCAGAATCAACTGCGCCACCGGCGCGTCAATCTGGCGTTTCATCGCCGCGGTGCGGGTGTGGCCGTTCTCGTGCGTGTCCCCGTTCAAAAACGGGATGTATTCGGTGGTGACCTCGATGAAGCGCGCGCCGACCTCGACCAGCCTGCGGGCCAGCAAACAACCCAGACCGAAGCGTCCGATCATCTGCTCCTCGTATTTGGCGCCGAACCGGTCCTGGGGCGCGTCGAATCGCTGGCCGGGTTGGTAGCCGGGCACGTACTTGCGGATGTTTTCGAGCGGTTCGAGCGACAGATCGAACGCCCGGGCCGCGGGCGAGCGCAGCAGCCGATGCGCGTTGTCGAGGGCGCGCAGCAGCGATTCTTTCTGGTAATCGCTGCCAAATTCGCCAATCGGGCTGGCGGCCAGCAGTTTTCGATAGAACCGGTTGCGATCCTCGAATCGGCCCGGCGTCATGCCCACCGGCGGGCGCACCGTCTGGGCGGCCTGTTCGGGAAAAGGAATGTTGAACGGGCCGTATTCGCTGCCCAGAAAACCGGCGGTGGTGAAGGCTTTGAGCTCCTCGCCCTCGCCCACGTCAAAGCGCTGGCCGATGTTGATGAATGCCGGCACGGCCGGGTTCAACGGCCCGAGTGTCCGGGCGATGACCGCCCCGATGTGCGGCGCAGCCACCGTTTGCGGCGGCTCATAGCCGGTGTGCCAGTGATACTGATGGCGCGAATGGAGAATGAAACCCAGGTCGGCCGCCCGGTAACTGCGGATGAGCGTGCCGCGGTCCATGACCGAGGCCAGCCGCTCCAGCCCCTCGGAAAACCGGATGCCGTCCACGGCCGTGGGAATGCTCGGGAACGTGCTCAGGAACGAATCGGGCGTCATGCCTTTCTCGAACGGCCGCCAGGGTTTCGGATCGAACGTTTCGGTGTGCGCCAGGCCGCCGGCCATCCACAGCACGATGAGCGTGTCGGCGGTGGGCCTGAGTTTGTGCGGCTCGCTCCCGGCCGGCTCGGCCAGGATGGCGCGGGGGAAGCCGGCGGCCAGCGCCGAGAGCGTGGCTGCACTTGCGGTTTGGATGAACTCGCGCCGATTCCAGTGTTTCATCTCTCGCATGCGTGTTGGGCTGCCACCTGATGTGCCTTGCGACCTGCCGCTGCAACAGCCGCGGGGCGAGCGGACGTCCGGTTGCAACGTTCCGGGTTCATGCTCAGTAAATCAGTTGAAACTCCGGCAACATCAACAAGCTCCAGAGCAAATCTTCGATCGCCTCCGCCCGCACCGGTTTGCCCAGGAGCTCCAAGGCGAGTTGCAATTCCCGGCGGGTGGGCTCGCGGCCCAGCGCGCGTCGCCACAGTTGGCGGGCGAGGGTTTTGGGCGAGGCGTCGGGCTGTTGATTCAGGATGGCGCGCGCGCCGCGGCGCAGCAGGCGGGCCAGTTCGGCGCCGTTGGTCAGCTCCAACGCCTGAAGAGTGGTCGCCACGCCGGGACGCGTCGGCACGATTTGTTCGCGATTGGGTCGGCCAAGAGCCACTTGCAACGGATCGGCCGTCACCAGCGCGGCGCGGATGGCGCTGAAACGATTGGTGAGGCCGTCGTTTCGCACGATCGGGGCCGCAGGTTTGGGGTACCAGACGCCGGTCAGCGAGCCGATGGCGTCACGGAACTGCTCGGCCGAAAGGCGGCGGACCAGCGGACCGCGAAAGACCGGGTTGGTGGGCGTTTGTTCGCTCGCGGGCACGGCGGGCAACTGATAGGCGCGCGAGGTGAGCATCGTCTCGATGAGATGTTTGATGTCGTAACCGTGGTCGGCGAAATCCTCGGCCAGCCAGTCCAGCAGGTCGGCGTGCCAGGCCGGTTGTTCCATGTCATCGAGAGGCTCGACCAGGCCGCGTCCGAAGAACCGCTGCCAGAGCCGATTGACCAGGGTGCGTGTCAGGCGGCCGTCCTGGCGCTGGGTGATCAGGCGGGCGAGCCGTTCGAGTCGCTCGGCGCGGTTGGTCGAGTACTCGATCTGACCCAGTTGCGGGTAGAGAAACCGGGCCGAGGCGATCTGGCCGGTGGGTTTGTCGCAATGCACCATCTCGAGCGGTTCATCGGCATAGAGCGCCGCCATGCCGTAGGCATCGGCCAGGGTCCAATCGTTGATGAAGCTGTCGTGACAGGAGGCGCACTTGAGGTTCACGCCCATGAAAACCTGCGAAAGGCTCTGGGCCGCCTGCATGGCCGGAGACTGGCTGGCGCTGACCGCCCCGCGCCAGACGATGCCCCGGGTGAAACCCTCCGAAGCCGGCGTGGGGTTGACCAGCTCGGCGACGAACCGGTCGAAGGGCATGTTGGTTTCCAGCGCCGAAAAGAGCCGTTGCGTGACCGATTTGCGACCGCCATCGAGATAACCCGGCCCTTTGTAATCATTCCGAAGCAAATCGTTCCAAAAACTCATCCAGTGCAGCGCGTAGTTTTCGCTGTCGGCCAGAAGGCGGCGCACCAGTTTGCGGCGCTTGTCCGGCTCGCGCGTTTTGACAAACCGCTTCAGCTCCTCCGGCGGCGGCAGCAGACCCAGCACGTCCAGATACACCCGCCGGGCGAAGGTGCGATCGTCCACCAGCCGGTCCGTCGGAACGCCCTTTTCGGCGAAGTAGCCCGCCAGCAGCCGATCCACCGGATGCGAACCCCGGCTGCGGGCCGGCGGCAAGGGCGGTCGCCGTGGCTGGAAGTTGCGCGGCTCGGCCTTGGCAAAACTCACGCCCTCATCCCAGGGCGCGCCCTGATCAATCCAGGCGTGCAACAGGCCGATCTGTTCGCGCGTGAGCTTGGTGCCTTTTTTGGGCATCTGGCTGTCCGGATCGAATCCCATGACCAGCTCGATGAGCAGGCTCTTGGCGCTTTGACCGGGCAGAACGGCCGGGCCCGAATCGCCTCCGGCCAGCACCGTCTCGCGCGAATCAATCCGAAAACCGCCCTTGGCCCGACCGTGGCCGTGGCATTGGAGACAGCTTTTTTCGAAGATCGGTTTGATGTCGCGGCTGAACTGGATCGCCTGCGCGGCGGGCGGGGGCAGTTGCGCCACCTGCTCGGGCGTCAACGCTGCAGAGCTTGCCCCGGCCAACACAACTCCGGCACACGGCAGCGCAACGCGCAGCAGCGACGGCGGGTTCATGGCGTTACTGTAACCGGCTTTTGTTCCTTGCCAAGACGGCAGTGCGTTGCGAGGGCCAACGGCACATCCGTGCGGCGAAACAGGGGATTCCCAATCCGCGCGATCCGACTCTGTGGTTGCATCCGGACGGCGTTTCGGCTTTTGTCGCGGCGTGAAACTGAGGGTCTGGCGGTACGATTTGAAGCTGGCGCACACCTGGACGATAGCCCGCGGCAGTGCCGACGTGTTCCCGGTGTGTTTACTGGAACTGACGGATGCCGACGGGGTAAGCGGCCTGGGCGAAGCCGCGCCGGTGTCGCGCTACAACGAATCGGTCGAGACGGTGCAGGATTTTTGTCGTCGGGTGGACCCGGCCCGACTCTCCTTCGATGACGTACCCGGCAGCATGGCCTACCTGGAGACGATTGCGCCGGGCCAGTTCGCCGCCAAATGCGCCTTCAACACCGCCCTGTTGGACGGGGCCGGCAAACGCGCCCGCAAACCGGTGTACGATCTGCTCGGGCTGGGTTTTCGCGAACAGCATCACATCACCTCCTTCAGCATCGGCATTGATACGCCGGAGGTGATCCGGCAAAAGGTGCGCGCCGCCGAAGCCTACCCGGTGCTCAAGCTCAAAGTCGGCGTGCCCGGCGACCGCGAGAACCTGGCGGCGCTGCGCGAAGTCGCCCCCCAAAAACCGGTCCGGGTGGACGCCAACGAGGGCTGGACGCGGCGGGAGCAGGCGCTGGAAATGATCGAATGGCTGGCGCGCGATCCGCACATCCAGTTCGTCGAGCAGCCGATGCCGGCGCGGAGCGATCCGGCGGATCTGCGCTGGCTCAAGGAACGCTCGCCTCTGCCGCTGTTTGCCGACGAGAGCTATCATCACGCCGGCGACATGGCGCATTGCGCCGAGTATTTTCACGGCGTCAACGTCAAGCTGGTCAAGACCGGCGGTGTGAGCGCCGGTCTGGAAGCCCTCCGGGCGGCGCGCCGGGCCGGCCTCCGAACCATGCTCGGGTGCATGATCGAGACCAGCGTGCTGATCAGCGCCGCGGCGCACCTGGCCGAGTTGTGCGATTACCTGGACCTGGACGGCAATCTGCTCGTCACCAACGATCCGTACCTGGGTGTGACAGCCGAACGGGGCGTGCTGTCGTTCGCGCACGCGCCCGAGCCGTTCGGCTTGCGGGTGCGGCCACGGGCGGCGCGCTAGAAGGCCCGTGACGGCGGACACGTCCCGCCGTCAGCGCTTGGGCCTGAAGGCCTGCAAAACACCTTGTCTGCGCGCTGGATCGTGTCATGATGTGCTCAGGTCGGAGCGTAGCTCAGCTTGGTAGAGCACCAGCTTTGGGAGCTGGCTGTCGCAGGTTCAAATCCTGTCGCTCCGACCATCCGTTCTGACGGCCGGGCCGGTCAAACCCCTTCGCCAAACAGATTCGCCAGCCGCGCGGCGAGCTTGCGTCGCGCCACCGCAAACGAGAAGTACTTCAGCCCCAGTTGGTAGTTGGTTTGCGCCCACTCGGCCCGCAGCGACGCGTCCTCCAGAATTCGGCGGGTTTGTTCGACCACATCCCGCGTCACCAGTTGGGGCAGCTCGATGGTCTTGAATCCCAACGGATCGATGTCCCTCGCGTACACCGCATAGGTGTTGACCACCACCGGTTTGCCGAAATAAATCGCTTCCAGGAACGCGTTGCCGAAGCCCTCGTAGTAGCTCGGATAGGTGACCAAATCCGCGTGCGGATACACGTCAAAGAGCGTGTACACCTTCTGGCCGCGTTGGTTCCGACCGCGCGTTTCGCCGACCCGATCGGCGATGAACCGCACGTCAATGCCCGCATCGGCGATCCGGTCGCGCAACATCTCCATGTAGGCGTTGCCCTCGTCGCCGGCCGGATGCGAGATGACGAGTTTGGCGCGCGGATCTTTGAGCCGGCGCACCAGGTCCACGGCATGTTCGATGCCCTTGCGCGGCACCACCCGCGTGGGCTGCAGGATCAGCCAATCGCTCTGGGCCAGGCCGATTTGCTCCCGCAGATCGCGATTGTAATCGTCCAGGCCCGGCGGCGGGGTTTCGAACTCCAGCACGTTGGGGATGACCTGCGAGGGAATGCCCAGCCGGCGCGCCAGTTCCTTTTGCGCCATCGAGTTGATGACCACGTGTTCCATGCGCGGCAGCGCCGGCGGAAAGGCCGCCTGCAGATAATCGTTCACGCCGCTGAGCGTGAATCGTTCCCGCTCCCAGGTGAAATCATGATGGTGCGCAATCACCGGCAGGCCCGTCTCGGCAATCACCTCGGTCATCGCCAGCCCCAGCGGCACATGCATCGGCAACGACAAAATGTTCTCCGGAATCAGCACCTCCAGCCGAAACGTCTCGATGAACCGGTACAACTCGTCCTTGAGCCGTTCCTTGAGCGCCTGAATCCGGTCGGTCAGCGCGCGCGATCGCGTCGTCACCCCGAAAAGTCGCGCCTGCAACGCGGCCACCTCCGGATGCTGGAAATGCATCAACGGTACGACCAGACAATGCGCGTCGGCCGGCTCGATGCTCCCGGCCATCCAGTAACAACTGTGGCCCAATTCCGAGAGCAGCCGACCCCACTTGCGCGCTTCCAGCGTCACGCCGTCGGTGCCGGCAAACCGGGTGGACACGAAGCCAATGCGCTTGGGCGCGCCCGAGCTCAAAATACAGATGTTCATGCTGCTGCTACCGCTGCCCCGTCAGGGCCGGGCCTATGGCACATCGCGCCCC
>CAYXJB010000074.1:0-5979 GCA_964465445.1 uncultured Verrucomicrobiota bacterium | reverse complement strand
CGATCCGGCTGCCGCACAACTCCGAGCCGGCGACGGGCATTCAATCCGGATCGAATTGTTTTGGCTCGGGCGCGCCGGCTGACAGAATCTCGATCACCAAGCAGCATGAACACCGTCATTCGAGAACGGATCGAGGCGCTTTACGGTCGGAACGGTGGCGCGGCGGTCGCGCGCCAGTTGGCCGCGCGCCTGGAGCGGTTTCGCGCGCGAGCGGGCGCCGGCCACGAGCAAACGCCCCGGCCGCTGAACGAAACCGATGCGCTGCTGATCGTGTATCCCGATCAGGTGCGCGAGCCGCACGTCGCGCCGCTGCGAACGCTCGCGGATTTCTGTGCCCGACATCTGGCCACGCTCCTCAGCGGGGTGCACATCCTGCCCTTCTTTCCCTGGTCCTCGGATGACGGCTTTGCCGTGGAGGATTATTTCACCGTCGCGCCCGAATACGGCACATGGGAGGACATCGCGCATTTCCGGCCGCGGTTCGATCTGATGTTCGACGCGGTCTTCAACCATCTCTCGGCCCGGAGCGAGTGGTTCGAGCGTTTTCTGCGTGACGATCCGGAGTTCCGGGATTTTTTCATCACCGTCGAAGGCAACCCGGACCTCTCCCGGGTGGTGCGCCCGCGTGCGCTGCCGCTGTTGACGGAATTTTCGGGCGCGCGCGGGCCGCTGCGGGTGTGGACGACTTTCAGCGCCGATCAGGTGGATTTGAATTTCCGAAACCCGCGCGTGCTGCTGGCCGTGATCGAAGCGCTGCTGTTTTACGTCGCACAGGGCGCGCGCTTCATCCGGCTGGATGCGGTCGCGTATCTGTGGAAGGAGATCGGCACCGACTGCATCCACCGGCCGCAAACCCACGCGATCATCCAACTGCTGCGCGCGGTGCTGGACGAAGTCGCGCCGCATGTGTGTCTGGTGACCGAGACGAACGTGCCGCACGCCGAGAATGTTTCGTATTTCGGCGACGGCACCAACGAGGCGCAACTGGTGTACAACTTCGCGCTGCCGCCGCTGGTGCTGCACGCGCTCTTGCGCGGCGATGCCTCGCATCTGAGCCGCTGGGCGGCCACGCTCCGCACTCCCTCGGACCGCACCGCGTTCCTGAACTTCCTGGCGTCGCATGACGGAATCGGCCTCAACCCGGCGCGCGGCATCCTGCCGGAGGCCGAAATCGAATTTCTGGTCGAACGCTGCCGCGCGCACGGCGGCCTGATCGGCTGGAAACACAACGCCGACGGTACCCAGAGCCCCTATGAACTGAATATCGTCTATTTCGACGCGCTGAACGACCCGGGCTCGACCGAGCCGCTCGCCACGCAGGTGGATCGGTTCGAGGTGGCGCACGCCATCATGCTTTCACTGGCCGGTGTGCCGGCCGTTTATTTTCACTCCCTGTTCGGCTCGCGAAACGATCGTCAGAGCGCGTTGCAAAGCGGCATCCCGCGGCGCATCAACCGGCAAAAACTCGACCGCTCCGAACTGGAACGCGAACTGGGCGACGCGACGTCACTGCGGGCGCAGGTGTTCGATCGGCTGCGGGCTCGATTGCTCCGGCGCCGGGCGCATCCGGCCTTCGCGCCCAACGCCCGGCAAAGCGTGATCGAGACGGATCGGCGCGTGTTCGCACTGGTGCGGGAGGCCCGCAACGGCGAGCGCATCCTGTGCCTGCACAACGTCAGCGGCCAGCACGTCGAGCTGCCGTCGTTGGAAGGACTCGCCGGCCCGATCCGTTTGGCGCCCTTCGAAGCATCCTGGCAGGAGCTCCGACACCGGTGAGAACCGTGGCGACGGGGGCTGTGCGGAAACATGCCCGGTTCGAGCCGAAAACCTTTTCCCCGCGGCTGCGCTGCCGATAGTTTCCGGAGCGATGAGTGGACTGCTGTTGATCCGCGATCTGGCGGTGGTGTTGCTGATAGCCGGCGGGGTCGCTTGGCTGTGCCAGCGGGCCGGGCTCTCGAACGTGGTCGGATACCTGGTGGCCGGCATCATCATCGGACCACACACGCCGCCCTTTGCGCTGGTGGCCAGTCTGGATCAGGTGCACACGCTGGCACAACTGGGGCTGGTGTTTTTGATCTTTGCCATCGGTCTGAACCTGAACCTGGGGCGGCTCAAACGGCTCGGGCTCTCGGTGGTTGTGGCGACGGGTGTCGGCACGTTGGTTCTGCTGCAGGCAGGTCGGCTGGTGGGCACGGCCATGGGTTGGAGTCCGACCGGGAGCCTGTTTCTGGCGGCGATGCTCATGGTGTCCAGCTCGGCAATCATCGGCAGGGTCCTGGCGGAGTTGAAGCTCACCCACGAGCGAGCAGGCCAGTTGGCGCTGGGCATGACGGTGCTCGAAGACGTGGTGGCCATCGCGATGCTGACGTTGCTCAGCTCGCTGGTGGGCCCGGGGCATGCCGGTGGCCCGGCGCTGGTGCCGCGGTTGGGCGCGCTGGCGGCGTTTGTGGTGTTTCTGAGCCTGATGTCGCTCCTGATCGTGCCGCGGTTGCTGGCCCGAACCAGCCGGCTGGCGACGCCCGAGATCCGGACGCTGTTGGTCGGTGGCTTGTTGCTGGGGCTGGGATGGCTGGCGGTGCAAGCGGGCTATTCGCTGGCGCTGGGAGCGTTCGTGTTCGGCGCGATCGTCGGCAGCACGCGCTACCGGGAGGACATTGAGAGTGTCCTTGGCGGGATGGACCAGATTTTCGGCGCGGTGTTCTTCGTGGCGATGGGCATGATGGTGGATCTGAGGTTGCTGCTGGAGGCCTGGCCGCTGGTGTTGGGTATGACGGCAATGGCGCTGGTGCTGCGGCCGCTGGTCTGTGCGCTGGGGTTGATGGTCGCGGGCAACAGCAGCCGCCAGGCGTTGCAAACGGCTCTGTGCCTCACGCCCTTGGGCGAGCTGAGTTTCGTCATCGCGCAACTGGGTGTCCAAAGCGCGGTCCTGCCGGTCACGGCGTATCCAGCCGCCGTCGGGGCGTCGCTGCTGAGCTCGGTGGCGGCACCGGCAATGATCCGTCGCGCCGAAGCCTGGAGCGAGCGGCTGGGTCGGGCCGAACCGCAGATCCTCACCCGGTGGCTGGAGTTCTATCGGGATCTGCTGGCGCGGCTGCGTCATCGCCAGACGGCGAGCGTGTTGTGGCGTTTGACGGGACGGCGCATCGTGCAAACGGGCGTGCTGCTTCTGTTTGCCTCGGCGCTGATCCTTCTGGCCGTGCCGCTTTACGGCACGCTGCGCTCGGCGGCGGGCCAGGACCGACTGCCGCCCCAGGGGATCGAAATCCTGTTCGGGTCGGTGCTCGGGCTGGTGGTGCTGGCGCCGTTGATTGCGATTTGGCGCAACGTGTCAGCGCTGGCCATGATCGTTGCCGAAGCAGCCACCGCCGGGCCGCTGTCGCTGCGACGATTTCGCGCTCCGCTGGAAACGGTGCTGCGCGGGATGGCGCTGTTGTTGCTGGGGTTGTGGCTGGTGTCGGTGCTGCCGGCGGGTTGGTCGTGGTTCGGCCCGGCAGGAGCGGTGCTGGTCGCGCTGGTGCTGGTCGCCGCGGTGTTTTGGCGGCGGTTCGTCCGACTGCAGAGCCGGTTGGAAATCGAGTTGCTCGAACAGCTCAAGCGCGCCACACGCACCCTGACGAGCCCGACCTGGTCGGCTGCGCTGACCGATCCCGCCGCCGATTGGCCGCTGGACATTGACGAGGTGACGTTGCCGGGCGATTGCCCTCACGCGGGCAAAAACCTCGGTCAACTGGCCCTGCGCAACCTTTACGGTTGTTCGGTCATCGGGATTGACCGGCACGGTTACGGCATCGTCAATCCGCGCGCCGACACGGTGCTGTATCCGGGCGACAAGCTCCTGCTTCTGGGACGGGCCGAGCAGTTGGAACAGGCGGCACGTTATCTGCGCTCGATTGCCGCCGGTCCCGAACCGACGCCGGACCTGGAGGAGTTGGCGATGGAAAGCCTGACGGTGCCGCCGGGCAGCCCGATGGCCGGCAAGTCGTTGCAGGAACTGGATCTGATCCGACGCTTCGGCGTGCAGATCGGGGGCATTCGACGCGGCGCATCCGTGCAGCTTTCGCCCGGCGGGCAGGACAGTTTCGCACCCGGAGACCAATTGCTGGTGCTCGGCAGCCATGCGCAAATCAAGGAATTCGCCAGCGCACTGCTCCCGCCCCTGGCCGAAGCGCAACCGGACTCGCAATGATTCCGCGCCCACGCTCCGGCCCGCCGGCAGCGGCAGCCCGGGCCCGCGGCGTGGTTTGACCCGCGACGGGCCGTTTGAATCTGCGCAGATTGGAAGAGTGTTGGACCTGCCGGTTCTCCGCAGGCAACAAGAGGCCACAGCGCGCCGTCTGCTCGTCCGGCCCCGCCGGTGCGCCTGTTCGCCATCGCTTCGAGCCGATTCAACGCCGGCGTGATTCAGCTCACCTGCCGAACGGCGTTCTGCGTGCCGAAAGGATTGGGCATGCGCAGGGCGCACTCGGGATCATCCCGCCACTGGCCGTCCACCAGAAACCGGTAATGATACGTGCCGGGCGGCAGTTCCACCGTCACGCGCCAGACACCGTCGGCGCCTTTTTGCATGCTGATGGGCCGTTCCTGCCAGTTGGTGAAATCTCCCACCAGTTGGACACTCATCGCTTCCGGCGCGCGGAAGGCGAAGGACTGTTTGGACGTTTGCGTGGTCGCGGCGCCGCTGGAGCGGGCCGTTGTGCGGGTCGTCATTCGTTTCGCCATAGGTCAGGTCTCCTGTTCAGCGTTATTGATCGCACAGCCCGGTGCGCCCGCGCAAGTCGCCGAAGCAACAATTGCGTGAATTTGCGCGCCGCATTCGGGCGCGGCGTCATTCTTCTTCGTCCTCCCAGAGCGGCTCGCGCCGCTGGATCACCTCGGGGTGATCGTCGAGGTTTTGCGAAAGGTAGATGTGGCGCAATTCGTGGCCGAAACCGATCTTTCGAAAGAAAGCCAGAGCCGGCTGGTTGGCCTCGTCGGTATCCACCAGCAACATGCGCGCATTGCGGCGGATGAACAGGCTGGTGAGGTGTTTCATCAAGCGGGTGGCAATGCCGCGACGCGCATAGGCCGGCGCCACGGCCAGCCACTCGACCCAACCGTAGCGCCAGGCGCTGTTGCGTTTCTCCATGAGGCTGCCCAGTGCAAAACCCACCACCCGCCCGCCCGCCACCGCCACCAGACAGGTCTCGGCGTCGGAACCGAACAGTTGCATCACCTCGTCCTCGTCCCAGGCGCGATAGAGCGTCGGCAGCTCCTCCGCCGTGAAAAGCTCCTGCCCCAGCGCAAAGACCGCCGGCAGATCCTCCAGCCGCATTTGCCGAATCTCGATCGCCGGCGATTCGGAGCGACGTCGCCGACGGCGTTTTGGTTTGGATGTCAAAACAATCGTGCTCACAAGCGTGCCAGTGTAAGAAGGGAGCGTTGCTCGAATCGTAAAAACCGTGAAAAACCTCCAGGGCTGCGGATTTAAATCCCGGCAGCCGGCCGGGCCGCACCGCAGTTGCGGAGCAGCAACAGCGCCCGCCGCGCTTCCCGGAGGGATCGGCAGGCTCCTGTCCCGGCCTCGACCATGCCGGCACGCTACCGGTTCGCCCCGGGGGCGTCAAGATCCGCGCCGGCAACCGCTCGGGAACAAAAACGACCCCGGCGGTTGACAACGCCCCGCAACGGACCAAAGATGCCCTCGGAAACTCGTGAGACCGGCATGAGACAGCGAAAGCGAACACCCGAGCATGCTCGTCTCTTCACACGGCAGGGCAAGAAGCCGGCAAACGGGTTTTGCGCCGAAAAAGAAGCCGAAATCCTCAACCGAACCATGACCATGAACCACGTGCCTGCTCTTGAGCGAATGCTTGCCGGTGCTCTCGCACTGGCGTTGCCGCTGGCCGCCTGTGCCCAGAAACTCTGGGACGGCGAGGCCAACGACCTGGAATGGACCAACAACGTCAACTGGGGCGTGCTCAACAACCCCGGCGAAAACAT
>CAYXJB010000073.1:0-13047 GCA_964465445.1 uncultured Verrucomicrobiota bacterium | reverse complement strand
CGGCTGGCCGGGCGCAGCGAGCAGGAGGTCATGACGTTCATGACCATTCCCTCGACGATTTCGGGCGGACCTTCGATTTTCCAGGTGCGGATTGGTTCGGGCGAGGTGCTCAGCGCCGGTGACGAGGCGGATCTGTTGCTGGCCTTCTACCAGCACTCCTACGAGGACCACATCCACTCGCTCAAGAAGGGCGGCATCGTTTTGTGCGACTCGGATCACGTCGAGCCCAGGCCCGAATGGAAGGAGCTTTACCGGCACATCGGGGTGCCGATTTCGACGTTGACGATCGAGGCCATCGGCGGCACGGCGCGGGACAAGGGCAAGAACATCTACGCGCTGGGATTGCTGGCGCGGATGTTCGATTTGAACGTGCCCAAGCTCGAACAGCTCATCACCGAGCGGTTTGCCGGCAAGGACCCGAGCGTCGTCAAGAACGCCCTCAACGCCTTCCACGCCGGCTACTCCTACCAGATCAGCCGCTACGTCGAGACGTTCAAGTTCGCCGAAAGCCGCAAACGCGATCGCCCCCAGGTGGTCATGAACGGCAACGAAGCGCTCGCCTACGGGCTGATCGCCGCCGGGGTGCGATTCGGCGCCGGCTATCCCATCACGCCCTGGTCCGACGTGATGGAGGTGTTGCGGCGCGAGCTGCCCAAGTACGGCGGTATGTTCATTCAGTGCGAGGACGAAATCGCCTCCATTTCCATGGCGCTGGGGGCCAGCTACGCCGATCGGGTGGCGGTGACCGGTTCCAGCGGCCCGGGCATCTCGCTCAAGAGCGAGGCCCTGGGCTGGGCCGTCAACGCCGAGGTGCCGCTGGTGATCTGCGACATTCAGCGCGGCGGCCCCTCGACCGGCCTGCCCACCAACGTCGAGCAATCCGACCTGTTCATTGCCTGTTTCGGCAGTCACGGCGATGCGCCGCGCGTGGTGCTGGCACCGGCCAATGTCGAAGACTGCTTCTACACTGCGATTGAAGCCGTCAACATCGCCCGCCAGTACAACGTGCCGGTCATCATCCTGAGCGATCAGTCCATCGCCACCCGCATCGAAGCGTTTCCGGAACCGGACCTGGAGAAACTCTGCCAGGATCTGACGCCGGACCTCTCGCCGGTGCCCGATTACAAGCCGTATGACCTGTCCGCGCCCAACGGCGTGGTGCGGCGGGTCGTGCCCGGCACGCGCATCTTGAGCGGCAAATATCCGGTCGCGCCCGGGCTCGAACACGACGAAATGGGCCACCCGAGCGGTTCGCCACGAATGCACGCGCTCATGACGGCCAAACGCCGCCGCAAACTTCAGGCGCTGGCCGCCACACTGCCGGTGCCCAAGGTGTACGGACCGCCGGAGGGCAACGTGCTGCTGGTCGGCTGGGGTTCAACCCAGGGCCCGATCCGCGAAGCGGTGGATCGCGCCCGTGCCGCCGGCCAGAGCGTTTCGGCCCTGCATCTGCGCCATCTCAACCCGATGCCCAACGGCCTGGAGAAAATCTTCGACGGTTTCCATCACGTGTTCGTCGTCGAAATGAACGACGAGGGCCTCTACGGCTACGGTCAGTTGGCGACGCTGCTGCGCGCCCGCTACACCGATGCGCGCATTCGCGGTCTGAACAAGACCGACGGGCTGACCTGGAAAGTGCGCGAAATCCTCGAACGCCTGCAGGCGGCACTGGCCGCGCTGAACAAGAATTGATCCGGACCGAATCGTCTCCACCGTTTCAACCACAGCAGTCATGAATCCGATCCTCACCGAAACACCCAAAGCCGCGCCGGCTCCGTCCAAAGTCGCGCCCGCGCCGGCCGCAGCCGCTCCTGCGGCCGCCACACCGGCGGGCCAGCCACCCGCCGCGCCACCGACCGAGCGCAAGGGCCTGACCAAAAAGGAACTCGCCGCCGATCACCCGACCTGGTGTCCCGGCTGCGGCGATTTCTCGGTTTTGGCCATCTACTTCAAACTCATCGAAAAGCGCAAACTCGAGCACGAGAAGATCACGACCATCTCGGGCATCGGTTGTTCGAGCCGCTTTCCGTATTTCGTTCAGGCGCACGGAGCGCACTTCATCCACGGTCGGGCGCTGGCCTTTGCCAGCGGCGTGTAGCCGACCGGAGCTGCACGTGTTCGTGTTCAGCGGCGATGGCGACGCGTTCTCGATCGGCGGCAATCACTTCACCCACACCGCCCGCAAGAACGTCAAGCTCACGCTGGTGGTCATGGACAACTGGGTTTATGGGCTGACCAAAAAACAGACCTCGCCCACCTCACCGCTGGGCTTCAAGAGCAAGACCGATCCCTGGGGCGCGGTGGATTATCCGATCAATCCGATGAAACTGGCGATCGCCGCCGGCGCCACGTTCGTGGCCCGCACCACCCACACCAACCCCAACCACATGCTCCAGATGATGGAGGCGGCCATGGACCATGACGGCTTCAGCTTCATCGAGTGTCTGAGCGAATGCGTCGAGTTTTACGAAGGCGCGTTTGACGCCGCCAACCCGCGCAAGGGCGGCGTGTTCAATCTGGTGCCCTCCGATCACGACGTGACCGATGAAGTGGCCGCCTACAAGCTGGCCGACGCGCCCTTCCCCGGCTACTTCGGGATCTTTTACAAGGTCAACCGCCCCACCAAGAACGCCAAAGAACAGGAGGTCATCCGCGCCGCGCGCCAGAAGGTGCAGGGCCTCAAGGACTGGCAGATCCTTCAGCAGAGCTTCGACCGGATGAAATGAATCCGCCCCCAACACGGCGCGACCCCGGCCCGGCTGCCGGGGTTTTTTATTGCCCGCTGCAACCAACCGGATAAGAAAATTCGCGTATGAGCCGGCGCAGCTTCCGAAACAACCTGCGTACCGAAGCCGGCCGCCGTGCGCGGCAACCGGCCCCGGAGGGGTTTCCGGCCCTCGCTCGCCGACGCTCCCGCCTCGCGCCGGCGTTGATCGGGCGGACACGCACCGCCCGGCGGAGTTGTGCCTGCGCCGTTGAATCGCTCGAACGCGCAACCTGATCCGACGCCATGCCGATCTACGAATTTGCCTGTCCCAAATGCCGACGCATTTTCAGTTTCCTGTCCAAACGCGTGAACCCGGACCGGTTGCCCACCTGCCCCAAATGCGGCAATCGCAACATGGTCAAACAGCTCAGCCGCTTTGCCACCGTGCGCGGCCTCAAAGAAGCCGCCCCGGGCGCCGAAGACAATGAGGCCGGGCCGCCCCTGCCCGATCCGAATGACCCTCGCGTCGAGCGCGCCATGCGCGAACTCGAACGCGACCTCGAGCATCTGGACGAAAACAATCCCCGCCACATGGCGCACATGATGCGCAAAATGAAAGAGCTCTTGCCGCCCGGCTCCGTGCCCAAGGACCTGGACGTCGCGATCCGACGACTCGAAGCCGGCGAAGATCCCGAAAAAATCGAGCAGGACATGGGCGATGTGCTCGGCGATTGGTTCGGCGGTGCGGAAGGCGGCGGAGAGGCCGGCGAATACAGCCGCGATCCGGGTTTGTACGACTACTGACGCGCGAAGAATTCACGCTGCAACCGCAGCAGCAGCGGCAGCGAGCCCAGCACACCGATCAAATTCGGAATCGCCATCAGCCCGTTGAGCGTATCAGCCACGTCCCAGACCAGATGCAACGAGCCGGTGGCGCCCAGGTACACAAAGCCCAGCCACGCCACCCGGTAGGGCAACGCCGCTCCGGCCCCGAGCAAGTACACCATCGCCGTGTCGCCATAATAACTCCAGCCCAGCAGCGTCGAGAACGCAAACAACAGCAGGCCGCCGGTGACGATGACGTCTCCGAACGTGCCCGGCAGCCCCAGCTCGAAGGCCCGCGCCGAAAGCGCCGCACCGGTCAGGCCGCTGGTCCAACTGCCCGTGACCAGGATCACCAGCGCCGTGGCCGTGCAGATCACCAGCGTGTCCACAAACACCTCGAACACGCCATAAAGCCCCTGGCGCACCGGATGGTCGGTGTCGGCCGTGGCGTGCACCATCGGCGCGCTGCCCAGACCCGCTTCGTTGGAAAAAAGCCCGCGCGCCACGCCATAGCGCAACGCGCCCATCAGCGTGCTGCCCGCAAAGCCGCCCACCGCCGCGGTGCCGCAAAACGCCCCGTCGAAAATCAACTTCAGCGCCCCGGGCAGTTGCGCCGCATGCAACGCCAGAACCAGAAGCGCGCCGCCCAGGTAGAACAACGCCATGAACGGCACCAGCCACTGCGTCACCCGAGCAATCGAGCGGATACCGCCCAGAATCACCAGCGCCGTCAAAACCACCAGCCCCACGCCACTCGCCCATCCCGGCACATCGAGCGTCGTCTTCAACACATGCGCCACCGAGTTGGCCTGAACCATGTTGCCGATACCAAATGCCGCCAGCGCCGTCAGCAGCGCAAAGACACTGCCCGCCCAAGGCCAGCCCAGACCCTTGCGCAACACGTACATCGCCCCGCCGCGCATCGTGCCGGAGGCGTCCGGCTCGCGATAATGCAGCGCCACGACGATCTCGGCGTACTTGGTGGCCATCCCCAGCAGACCCGAAACCCAAAGCCAGAACACAGCTCCCGGACCGCCCAGAAAAATCGCCGTCGCCACACCGGCGATGTTGCCCACGCCCACCGTCGAGGCCAGCGCCGTGGCCACCGCCTGAAACGGCCGCACCTCGCCCTGACCGCCGCTGCGCCAGCGTACCCGGCTCAATACCTCGCGCAGCGCAAAGCCCAAACGCCGAAACTGGATCGCCCCGGTCAGGAACGTGAGCACCAACCCCGTGCCCAGCAACAGAACGATCAACGGCCAGCCCCACACCAAGCCGTTGAGCGTAGCATTGAATCGGGAAAGCGTTTCGAGCATCGGCGAAGCGGACTCTAGAGCGGACGTCGGGCCGGTTCAAGAAACGCCGCCGCCAAAAAACGGCCTCGCCCGCTTCGGGCCCTGCGCGGACCGCGCCCGCGAAAAAACCCGTCGCCGAGGTGCGTCAGGGTTTGATGACGATTTTGCCGGCCAGCGAACCGGACCGATGGAGGGTGCTGTCTTCCTGAAGGCGGTGCGCGGTGGCGGCTTCGCTCAGGGGCAACACGCGGTCAATCCGCGCCTTGAGCCGTCCCTCAGCCATCCAGCGGTTCATGTCCTGAGCGGCAGCGCGCTGCTCCTCGCTCGATGCATTGAAGAGCACAAAGCCCAGCACTGCGGCGTCGCGGGTGTAAAACGGGCCGACCGGAAAGACCGGACGAGCCTCGCGCCCGGCCATGACGATCATCCGTCCCCGCAACGCCAGCAACGGTATCGCGCGCTCGAAATCCGGCTCGCGGGAGGTTTCCCACGACACATTCAATCCCCCGGGCGCAAACTCGCGCACCGCGGCAGCCACATCCTGCGTCTTGTAATTGAGCGCCAGATCGGCGCCCAACTGACGGCAGGCGGCGACCTTGGCATCCGAGCCGGCGGTGGCGATGACCCGCGCACCGATGATTTTGGCCATCTGCAACACGGCTGATCCGACGCCGCCCGCCCCGCCGTTGACCAGCAGCACCTCGCCCGGGCGCAATCGCGCCTTTTGAACCAGCCCGATATGTGCCGTCATGCCCACCAGCGCCAGCGCAGCGGCCTCTTCATCGCTGACGTTGGGAGGCGTCGGATAAAGCAGCGATTCATCCACGGCGGCAAATTCGGCGAAGCTGCCGGCGCGGCCCGCCACGCCCAGATTCGTGGCCCAGACACGGTCACCGGCCTTGAAGCGCGTCACTGCCGCACCGGCTTCCACGACCGTGCCGGCGAGGCTGCAACCGGGGATGTGGGGAAAGCTCAGCGGCATGGCCACCAGACCGGCGCGAATGTAGGTGTCAATCGGGTTCATGTCCGCCGCGCCGACGCGCACCAGACATTGCGTCGGGCCCGGTCTGGGCGTCGGCAATTCGCCCACGGTGATGACCTCCGGCGGTCCCGTTCGGTTGTAATAGGCGGCCTTCATGGTCGTCGGCCGGCGAGTGTAGCACGAGCGGGCTACCGGCAAAAGCGTTTGCCATCGCGCCGGACCGTGTCAGCCGGGGTGTTTTCAGCCGGGAATCGCGGGATTTAGCCTTGCGTTTTGAGGCATGGAACCAAAGATTGCCGCGCGATTATGGAAGAACATCAGCCGGGTTTGACGCTGTTTGAACGGGCGTGGGCGTGGTTCGAGCTGCATCGCAGACAGGTGGCCTTGGGCGCGGGCGTGCTGCTGCTGGCGGGGTTGGTCATCTCCTACTATTTCTGGGCCGACAGCCAGCGGGAAATCAAAGCCGGTTCGGCGCTTTCGGATGCGATGATTGCGGGGCTCTCGGGCGGCCCCGGCAGCGAGCAGGCAGCGACGTATCGCCAGGTGGCGAGGGCGCATCCGCGCACCGGCGCCGCGGCCCGGGCGTTGTTGCTGGCGGCCGGCCGACTCTTCGAGGAGGGCAAATTTGCCGAAGCGCAGGCGGAGTTCGAGCGCTGTCTGCGGGAGTATCCCGACCAGCCGTTTCGCGGTCAGGCCATGCTCGGTGTGGCGGCGTCGCTCGAAGCCCAGGGCCAGACCGACGCGGCGATTCAGGCCTATCAGGACCTGATTCGGCGTCTGCCCCAGGATGTGGCCACGCCGCAGGCGCAATTTGCGCTGGCACGACTCTACGAAGCGCGCGGTCGTATCGAGGAAGCGCGCGAGCTCTACGAGACGCTGGCGCGCAGCCAGGGGCACAACTCGCTGGGAAATGAAGCGTTGTTCCGGCTGCAGGAATTGCCCGCCAGGCCGGCCACCGCCAGCAGCGCGTCACCGGCCAGCGCGTCGTTGCTGAGCCTCCCGCCCGCCAGCAACGCCCCTGCCCCAGAGCCATGAAACCGGTCCTGTCGCTCCCCGGTCCGGTGCATCACCGGGCGAGCCGCAAGGCCGCCGGGCTCTTGCGCGCCCGCAGGGAGGCCCGGCCGAGCTGTGCGGCGGCGTGCGTGGGGAAAGGGCCGGCGATCTTGTCCGTGGATTTATGCGGTTGAGCATCATCGGAACGGGCTACGTGGGTTTGACCACGGGCGCATGTTTTGCCGAAGTGGGCCATCACGTCGTGTGCGTGGACAACGACGCCGCCAAGGTCAGGCTCTTGCGCGCCGGGGGCATGCCGATTTACGAGCCCGGACTCGAAGAACTGGTGAAGGCCAACGTGCACGCCGGACGGCTGGAGTTCACTGACTCGATCGCCGAGGGCGTGGAGAAATCCGACGTGATTTTCATCGCCGTGCCCACGCCGCCGAATCCGGACGGCTCGGTGGACCTGAGTTGCATCGAGAAGGTCGCCCGCGAAATCGCCGCGGCGATGAACAGTTACAAGATCGTCGTGGACAAGAGCACCGTACCGGTGAAAACCGGCGAGAAGGTCGCCGAAACGATCAAACGCTACTGCCGCGCGGCGGTGGAGTTCGACGTGGTGAGCAACCCGGAGTTTCTGCGCGAGGGCTTCGCCGTGGAGGATCTCATGAAGCCGGAGCGGATCGTGATCGGTGTGCTCTCGCCCCGGCCGGTGGCGATGATGAAGGAAATCTACGCGCCGTTCAACGCGCCGATCCTGGTCACCGACATCAATTCAGCGGAGCTGATCAAGCACGCGTCCAACTCGTTCCTGGCGCTGAAAATCTCCTACATCAACGCGATTTCGATCCTCTGCGAGGCCACCGGCGCCAACGTGGTCGAGGTGGCCAACGGCATGGGTATGGATTCGCGCATCGGGCGACGGTTTCTCAACGCCGGACTGGGCTTTGGCGGGAGCTGTTTTCCCAAGGATCTAAGCGCGTTCATCAAGATCGCCGAGCAGTTGGGTTACGACTTCCGGCTGCTCAAAGAGGTCCAGCGCATCAACGCCGAGCAGATGGACCGGTTCGTCAAAAAGATCAACGACACGCTCTGGGTGCTCAAGGACAAGACCCTCGGCGTGCTGGGCTTGGCGTTCAAACAAAACACCGACGACGTGCGCAATTCCCCGGCGATCGAGCTGTGTCACCGGTTACAGCGGTTGGGCGCCCGGCTGCGTGTGCACGATCCCAAGGCCATGGAAAAGGCCAAAGCCGTGCTCCACGATGTGACCTACGTCGAGGACATGAACGCCGTGGCCGAGGGCTGCGACGCGCTGGTCATCGCCACCGAGTGGGAACAGTTCAAACAACTGGATCTAGAACGTGCCCGGCGCGCGCTGACCCACCCGATCATGTTCGACGGGCGCAATCTGTTCGATCCCAGGGAAATGGAGCGCGCCGGATGGATCTACAAGAGCGTCGGTCGCTGAGCCACCGCCCTTTTCGGCGCGACCTCCCGGCAATGGCGAACGAATGCGTGGACGTGAGCGCGGCGTTGGTTTTTCACAACGGGCGGCTGCTCATTACCCGCCGTCCTGCGGAGGCGCATCTGGGCGGTTTGTGGGAGTTCCCGGGCGGAAAACGCGAGCCCGGCGAGACCTTCGAGGCGTGTCTGCAGCGCGAGTTGCTCGAGGAACTGGGCGTGCAAATCGCCGTGGGCGAGGCGATCCAAACCATCGTTCACCAGTACCCCGAGCGGCGGGTGCGCCTGAAATTCTTCCGCTGCCGGCTGCTGGGGGGCGAACCCCGGGCGCTGGGCTGCGCGGCCTTCCGATGGGTCAGCCGCGCGGAGCTGCGAGAACACGCATTTCCGGAAGCTGACGCGCAACTGATCGAACGGTTGCTGGCGGAACCGGATTTGTGGTGCTGAAGCTGCGCGCGCTGTCGGGGCGCCGCCCGTCGGCACGGCGCAGGGCCGGCATCGTTTACAAGCCGCCGTAAAAGGCCTCGACCTCGCCCCGGAAGTTGTTTTCGCCGACATTAACGATGGCCATTTCGCGCCGGGCGCTTTCGGGCGAATCGCTCGCGTGGGCAGCGTTGACCATGATGTTGGACCCGAACTCGCGTCGGATCGAGCCCGGCGGCGCTTTGGATGGATCGGTCGGCCCGAGCACGTCCCGGATTTTGGCAACGGCGTTGACGCCCTCGTAGATCAGGGCGATGCATTTTTCGGTGCCGGGCTCGCGCAGTTGCTCGGGCGGGCACTCGGTCGGGGCGCGGCCGGACATGAACCGGACGATGCTGGCGAACTGGCTCTCGCCGAATGACGGCCCGAGCAGTTCGCCCAGGGCCTGCTCCTCGGAGGCCGAGAGTGAGAAACCAAACTCCCGTTCCAGGGCGGCCCGGGCGCGCGCGCCGACGACGTTCTTGAGTTTGTTGCGCAGCACCTCGCGCACCGGCGCGTAGAATTCCATCGCCTGGGCCACGCTCATCCGATGCACTTTGATGCCCACGATGAACAGGCCGGTGCGGGAGAAAAAGTCTATCACGTTGCCGGGCCGTCCGGTGGGGAAACGGAAGTTGTCGGGTTTGATCAACACCAGCGTGCGTTCGGGCGTGACCCCGGGCGGGTAGGCAATGACGTTTTCGAGCACGCCACCGTCGGTGTCGGAAAATCGCGCCCAGAGTTTGAGTTTGGCCTCGGCTTCCTGGGGCGTCGGGGCTGCCAATACCGCCGGCTCGAAGTATCGCACCTGGCCGTCTTCCATGACCAGGTCGCCGTAGGTGTCGCGGATCGTCTCGCCCACAAGGCGTTCGGGACTGAGGTTGCCGACAACGGAGCGGATTTTGCGGACCGCATCCTCGCCCTTGAACAGCAGCATCATCACGCGGCGACGCCGACCGGTCCTGGCATCCGGCCCGAAATTCTTCAGCACGTAAACGCGCAGGAGTTCCTGGATGAACTTGTCCTGCGGATCGTTGGGCGAGACGATGGCATCGGCATACTGCCGGGTGAGCTCCGGTCCGGGAGCGAACATGCGCGCGGCCACCAGTTCCAACCCCGTTCGCGAGATGAGTCGGCTGATGATCCCCCCCGTGCGGGATTTGTGAAGCGAATAGGGGGTGATGATGACGTAAGCCAGTTGTTGGGACATGGTCAGGAGGCGGACGGTGTCGAAGGAGGCGCGGGGTTATCGGAGGCGGGCGTGAGCGCTTTGCCGCCCAGAATCTTGAACATGACCGTGCCGCAGGTCGGGCATTTGCCCTTGATGGCCTTGCGCCCGTTCTTCATCGTCTCCTCAACGGCGTCGGCGATTTCTTTCTTGGCCTTGCACTTAACGCAATAACCCTCAGCCATAAAGTCGTCCCGCCCCAACGCACCACGCACCGGGGCGGTTCTCACGGTAGGTTAGAAGCCTTCAAACCGCTGCGTCAACCCCATTCGAACCCCTGAGAACCGCCGCTGTTAGATCACAAGCCGTTGATCTTCAAGTTGTTGCAATGACAAAATGGCGGGCCATCCCGGGCGGCCAACCTCGCCTGCCAAAGGTTCAATCGCAATCCGCCCAAGGGTTGTTCGGGGCGGTTTTCCCGGGCCGTTCCCAGCCGGCGGATTCGGCATTGCGGGCCGCGGTCGGTCAGCCAGCCAGCAGCGGTTGGATGGCGATGCCGCGCAACTCGCAGAGCCGGCGGATGACGTCTTCGATGAGGTTGTTGGGACAGGATGCGCCGGCGGTGATGCCGACGATGACGTGGCCGGGCGGCAGCCAGTCACGGGTCTCGATTTCCTGCTTGAGATGCAGGTTGTAATGGCGGATGAGCCGGTCGGAAACCATTTTGCTGGCGTTTTTGATGAAATAGGTGGGCAGACGTGCCTCGCCCATCTCGGCCAGGTGCGACGTGTTCGAGGAGTTGTAGCCGCCGATGACAATGAGCAGGTCCAGTGGTTCGGCCAGGAGTTTTTCCAGCGCGTCCTGGCGGTCCTGGGTCGCCCCGCAGATGGTGTCGAAAAAGCGGAAATGTTTGTGCAACTCGGCTTCGCCGTATTTGCGGGCCATGGCCTCGCGGAGGCGGCGTTGGACCTCCTCGGTTTCGCCGCGCAACATCGTGGTCTGGTTGGCGACGCCGATGGCCTGCAGGTGTACATCCGGATCGAACCCGGGCGAGTGGGCGCCCTTGAATTTTTCGAGGAATTCCTGCTTGTTGCCGCCCTCCAGAATGTAGCGGCAGACGTAGTCGGTTTCCTCCAGGTTGTACACCACCAGGTAGTGACCCGTGCCGTAGGCGGTGGCCTGCGAGGTGGTGGCTTTGGTTTCCTCGTGCCGGGCTTTGCCGTGGATGATGCTGGTGATGGATTCGCGCGAATACTGGCGTACCCGTTTCCAAACGCTCATCACGTCGCCGCAGGTGGTGTCCACCAGAATACAACCCTTTTCCTCGAGCTTGCGGCGGGTGGCCACCTCGGTGCCGAAGGCCGGGATGATGACCACATCGTCAGGCCCCAACCGCTCGATTTCCTCGTCGGTGGGCCGGTTGGAAATGGTGGTGATGCCCAGATTGCGGATCTGGTCGTTGACTTCGGGGTTGTGGATGATCTCGCCCAACAGGTAGATGGGCGTCTCGGGCGGGAAGGACTTGCGCGCCGCATAGGCCAGATCAATGGCGCGCTCGACGCCGTAGCAGAAGCCGAACTCCTTGGCCAGCTTGATGGTAAGGTTATCGGTTCGCAGCACGTGCCCGTTGGCGCGCAGCCGTTCGACCAGTTCGCTCCGGTAATGCGACAGCACCTGGGCTTGGACCGCCGCCATGATGTCAGGGCGGCGCAGGTTCAATCGCTTGGCCGCCGCCGTACCGGTTTCAGAGCTCATCACCTCCAGAGTGTAGCAGCCCGCCGGTAGCCGTCGAGTCGGATCCTCGGACGTCGTGCGGCGCGCCCGACAGACCGCCTGGCGGCAGGCGCACAAAAATGCGGTTGCTGCGCCGAAGCAACTGGGATTGGATGCGGCCCAACGCACATGGGCCCGAAACGGCGCACGGAAGCGCGGTCGGGCTCCAAGCACCGCTGGCCATGAATCAACCCCGATTGTCCTTCTGGCAAATCTGGAAGATGAGCTTTGGCTTCTTCGGCATCCAATTCGGTTGGGGGCTGCAGATGGCCAACATGAGCGCCATCTACCAGTTTCTGGGTGCCAACGAGGCGGAGATTCCGTTTTTGTGGCTCGCCGCCCCGCTGACCGGCCTGATCGTCCAACCGATCGTCGGCTACTGCAGCGACCGGACCTGGGGCGCGCTGGGCCGGCGACGACCGTATTTTCTGGGCGGAGCGATTCTGGCCAGTCTGGCGCTGGTGGCCATGCCGCGCTCGAGCGCGTTGTGGATGGCCGCCGGCCTGCTGTGGATTCTGGACGCAAGCATCAACATCACCATGGAACCGTTCCGGGCGTTTGTGGGCGATCTGCTGCCGCCGGCCCAGCGCAAGGTCGGTTTCGCAATGCAAAGCCTGCTCATCGGCCTGGGCGCGGTGCTCTCCTCCGCGTTGCCCTATGTGCTGACCAACTGGTTTCACGTCGCCAGCGGTGGCGAAGGGGCGATCCCGCGCACCGTGCGCCTGGCTTTCGAAATCGGCGCAGCGGTGTTTTTTGCAGCGGTGCTCTACACGATCCTCACGACCCGGGAGCATCCGCCGGCTGATCTGGAGGCGCTTCGGCGCATGAAGGCGCAGACCGCCGGACCTCTGCGGGCGTTTCGGGAAATCCTCCTCGGAATCGGTTCGATGCCCCGGGCGATGCGGCAACTGGCCGTGGTGCAGTTCTTCACCTGGTTCGGGCTGTTCTGCATGTGGATCTATTTCGGCCCGGCGGTGGGCACGCGCGTGTTCGGCGGCCAGCCCGGTTCGCCCGAGTACCAGGCGGGCGTCGAGTGGGGCGGGGTATGTTTCTCGGTGTACAACGGCACGGCTTTCGTGTTTGCGATGGTGTTGCTGTGGCTGGTGCGTCATTTCACGGCGCGAGCGATTCACCGCGCCTGCCTGTTGGCCGGCGGAGCCGGGTTGATTCTGGCGGTGGTGTTGGCGCAAAAGAACGCGCTGTTGGTTTCAATGGTCCTGGTGGGCGTGGCCTGGGCGAGTATTCTTTCGATGCCCTATGCGATGCTCTCGAATGCCATTCCGCCCGAGCGGATGGGTTTTTACATGGGCGTGTTCAACTTCTTCATCGTCATCCCGCAGATTCTGGCCTCGCTCGGTCTGGGGGTGCTCATGCA
>CAYXJB010000072.1:3862-13438 GCA_964465445.1 uncultured Verrucomicrobiota bacterium | reverse complement strand
CGATTGGGAGCGGATTGTGGACGAGACATTTGCGGGTTTGGTCGAGCCGCCGCCGAGCCGGACGTTTTTCGGCGAGCTGTACGAGCATTTTTCGCACGCCGGAGCATGGCGGATTTACGAGGACGTGCCGCCGGTGCTCGATGCGCTGACGGGACGGGGTTTGCGGCTGGGCGTGATTTCGAACTGGGACGAGCGGTTGCGCGCGCTGCTGGAAGAACTGGGGCTGGCGGGGCGCTTCGAGGTGATCGTCGTCTCATGCGAGGTGGGTGTGCTCAAGCCGGAGCGGGGGATTTTCGAGGCGGCGTTGCGGGCGCTGGGATTGCCGGCCGGCGCGGTGCTGCACGTGGGCGACGATCCGGAATCGGATGTTCGGGGTGCGCGGGCGGCCGGGCTGCATGCGGTGCAGCTCAGGCGCGAGGGCGCGGTTGGGGACGGCGCGATCCGGTCGCTGCGCGAGCTGCTCGGACGGGTGTGAGTGCGATGGATTAGTCGTGCCCAAACGACTGCGAAGGCGGCTTATACCTGCGGCGGGCGCGTTGACGGACCGGCGGATCGTTCATTAAATGAGGCGCGTGGGCGGCGGTTCTCGTTGCCGCCCGAACAAGAGAGTTCGGATGAATTTTGCCGAAGGCCTGTTTCGATCCTCGCCGGGGCGGAAATTTGTCATGGCGGGGAGCGGTTTTTTGCTTTTCTTGTTCGTGATTGGCCATCTTTTGGGCAACCTGCAGATTTTTCTCGGGCCTGAAGCGATCAATCGGTACGGCCATTTCCTCCAATCGAACGTGGAGCTGCTCTGGCCGGTGCGGCTGGGATTGTTGGCGCTGGTCGTGTTGCACGTGTGGGCGGCGGTGAGCCTGACGCGGGAGAATCGCGCCGCGCGTCCGGTCGGTTACGCGGGCAATCCGCCGCCGCCGGCCGCCAGCTACGCCTCGCGCACGATGCTCATGAGCGGGTTGATCATCGCGGCGTTTGTCATTTATCACCTGCTGCATTTCACCGTGCAGGTGAAGGCGATCAATTTCACGGGCACGGATTTTGTGACGCTGCACGACGACAGAGGTCGGCACGATGTCTATGCGATGATGGTGCTGGGGTTCGAGCATCCGCTGGTGTCGGGTTTTTATGTGCTGGCGATGGCGTTGCTGTGTTTGCACCTGAGTCACGGGGTTTACGCCATGTTCCAGTCGCTGGGCGTGACGATTCCCTGCTGCCCGGAGCTGCCCAAATGGCTGGCGCGGTGGGCGGCGATTCTGATTTTTGTGGGCTACGTTTCGATTCCGGTGGCGGTGCTGGCGGGACTGGGGCGGGATTATGTGCAGCGCACCCACGCGGCGCTGCTGCTGGGAAAGGAGACAGCCAGGTGAGATGAAACTCGACGCCCAAATCCCCGGCGGCCCGCTCGAGCAGAAGTGGGATCGGCATCGGGCCGAGTTGAAGCTGGTCAATCCGGCGAACAAGCGCCGGTTCGAAATCATCGTCGTGGGCACCGGGCTGGCCGGCGCCTCGGCAGCGGCGTCCCTGGCCGAGCTGGGCTACCGGGTGAAGGCATTCTGCTTCCAGGACTCGCCGCGGCGGGCGCATTCGATCGCCGCCCAGGGCGGCATCAACGCCGCCAAGAATTACCAGAACGACGGTGACAGCATCTACCGGCTCTTTTACGACACGATCAAGGGCGGGGATTTCCGCGCGCGGGAGGCCAACGTGTTCCGACTCGCGCAGGTGAGCGTCAACATCATTGACCAGTGCGTGGCGCAGGGCGTGCCGTTTGCGCGGGAGTACGGCGGGTTGCTGGCCAACCGCAGCTTCGGTGGCGCGCAGGTGTCGCGGACCTTCTACGCGCGCGGCCAGACCGGGCAGCAGTTGCTCCTGGGCGCGTACCAGGCCATGTGCCGGCAGATCGCGGCGGGCAACATCCAGATGTTCCCGCGCACCGAGATGCTCGATCTGGTCGTGGTCAACGGGCACGCCAAGGGCATCGTGGTGCGCAACCTGGTCAGCGGCGAGATCAGCTCGCACGCGGCCGATGCGGTGGTGCTGGCCACCGGCGGTTATTCGAACGTCTTTTTCCTCTCGACCAACGCAAAGGGCTGCAACGTGACGGCGATCTGGCGCGCGCATCGCAAGGGCGCGCTGTTCGCCAACCCCTGTTTCACGCAGATTCATCCCACCTGCATCCCGGTCAGCGGCGAGTACCAGAGCAAGCTCACCCTCATGAGCGAGTCGTTGCGCAACGACGGGCGGGTGTGGGTGCCCAAACAAAAGGGCGACACCCGCGCACCCAACGACATTCCCGAGTCAGAGCGCGATTATTTCCTGGAGCGCAAGTATCCGAGCTACGGCAATCTGGCGCCGCGGGACATCGCCTCGCGCGCGGCCAAGGAGGTCTGCGACGAAGGCCGCGGCGTCGGCCCGGGCGGGCTGGGGGTGTATCTGGATTTTGCCGATGCGATCCGGCGTCTGGGCGAGCGCACGATCCGCGAACGCTACGGCAATCTCTTCGAGATGTACGAACGGATCACCGGCGAGAACGCGTATCGGACGCCGATGCGGATTTATCCGGCGCCGCATTACACGATGGGTGGCTTGTGGGTGGATTACAATCTGATGAGCACGATTCCGGGGCTGTTTGTGATCGGAGAGGCGAATTTCTCCGATCACGGCGCCAACCGCCTGGGTGCGAGCGCCCTGATGCAGGGGCTGGCCGACGGGTATTTCATTCTGCCCTACACGATCGGGCATTATTTCGCCTCGACGCCACAGATGAAGGTGTCCACGAGCCATCCGGAGTTTCGGGAGGCGGAAGAACAGGTGCGGGCGACGACGCGCCGGTTGCTGAGCATCCAGGGCCGCCGCAGCGCGGTGAGTTTTCACAAGGAACTGGGCCGCCTGATGTGGGACAACTGCGGCATGGCGCGCAGTCGCGAGAGCCTCACCCGGGCGTTGCGCCGCATTCCGGAGCTGCGCGAGGAGTTCTGGCAGAACGTGCGCGTGACCGGCTCGGGCGAGGAGCTCAATCAGGACCTCGAGCACGCGGGTCGGGTGGCCGATTTTCTGGAGTTTGCCGAATTGCTGTGCGAGGACGCGCTGCACCGGGAAGAGTCCTGCGGAGGGCATTTCCGAATCGAACATCAGACCGAGGAGGGCGAAGCGCGCCGGGACGACGCGCACTTTGCCTACGTGGCGGCATGGGAGTTCCAGGGCGTGGGTCGCAAGCCGATCCTGCACAAAGAACCGCTGGTCTTCGAGGTCGTGCAACCGAGCGTTCGCAGTTACAAATGAATCGTCCGACACAGACGCGGTGCCCTACTCGCGGGCCGGAGCGACCGGCTGCGCGTCGGGAGGCCTGCGCCCGGCGATCAGCTTGAAGCGGCCATGGAGTTCACGCTCAAAATCTGGCGACAGAAAAACGCTTCCGCGCCCGGGGGCTTCGAGACCCACACGGTGCGCGAGGTCAGCCCGGACATGTCGTTCCTGGAGATGCTCGATGTGCTCAACGAACGGCTCATCGCCGAGGGCCGCGAGCCAATCGCCTTCGAGAGCGACTGCCGGGAGGGCATCTGCGGGGCCTGTTCGCTGGTCATCAACGGCATTCCCCACGGCGGCCACAAGGGCACGACGGTCTGCCAGTTGCACATGCGCCATTTCAAGGACGGCCAGACCATCACCATCGAGCCCTGGCGGGCCCGGGCGTTTCCGCTGATCAAGGATCTGATTGTGGATCGGAGCGCGCTGGACCGGATCATTCAGGCCGGCGGGTTTATTTCGGTGAACACCGGCAGCGCGCCGGAGGCCAACTCGATCCCCGTGCCCAAGGGCATCGCCGAGCGGGCGATGGACGCGGCGGCGTGCATCGGTTGCGGCGCGTGCGTGGCGGCCTGCAAGAACGCCAGCGCCATGTTGTTCGTGGCCGCCAAGGTGACGCATTTGAACCTCCTGCCGCAGGGCAAACCGGAAAAAGATCGCCGCGTGCGCAACATGGTCGCACGGATGGACCGGGAGGGATTCGGCGCCTGCACCGTGACCGGATCGTGCGAAGCGGTCTGCCCCAAGCAAATCTCGCTGGCCGTCATCGCAAAGATGAACCGCGACTTTGCGACGGCGCTGTTGAAGGGCGAACCCCGAACGGTCTTTGAGGCTACGGGCTGAATCACGCGGCCGTCGGGTCAAGCGCGTCGGCATCGAGAACGGGCCAAACGGCGGCGGCATCGGCACAGGCTCAACCGTTTTACGGGCCTTTTACCCGCACCGACGCCGCAAAAAACAAAATCGCCTCCCTCTTTCGCCGGGTGAGCGCGTCAGTTGCGCCACCGATCGGCTTCAGGCCTCGGCCTGCTCGAGTTCGAGCGTTCGGACGAGGTCCTTTTCGGCGGGCACCCAGTCTTCGAGGGTCAACGGATGCTCCGGCAACCGATCGCGAAAGATCGTGTAGGCATGTTGCCGGACCATCTCCCGGGTGATGCCCGGAGTGAAGGGCTGGGGCTGCTCGACGGCTTTGGTTTCGCGCTCGTTCATCGCTGCAGAGTCCGGTTTCCAGTCCAACCATAATCCGTCTCTGCCGGTCTGCAAGCGAGAGGGCGGGGAAGCGGCACGAGCCGGCGCCGCTCAGGGCGCGCCAGCAGCCAGACCGCTCTGGATCAGCGCATTTTTGATGCGCGCGCTTTCGATTTCCTCGATCCGGTTGGCGATGGTCTCGGGCGATTCTTCGACGGCGTAGAGCAGGTTCTGGGTCAGGTGCACCGTGGTGCTTTTGGCCTCGGTCTCGATGTACACGATGTGATCGCTGTTGATGAGGATTTCGCCGCCGCGGTTGATACGGTTGAGTTTGATCAGAGCCATGGGCAAAGTCTGTCGCGCGGCGGCGGCAAATCAAGCGCCGCGGTTTTTGGCAATCGCGTTGCGCAGGGCGGGTTTGACGATTGCACCGGCTGTGCTAGGCTGTGGGTGTTCTATGAGCGCGAGAAAATCGGGTGATTCGGGGCCGGGGCAACCGTCGGTTTCAGTGGCCTCGCGCCAGGCGTGTCTGACCCTTCGCCGGGAATCGGTCTTCATCCACAAAAACGGCATCGAGTTTCACAGCCCGGCGCCGTTTCCGGTTTGGCGGGAGATGACCGTTGCGCTGCAAACACCGGGCAACGGCCAGATCCACTGCACCGGGGTGGTCGTCAAATGCACCGGCAACCGGCACGCCGGCTACCACGTTTCGATGGTCTTCACCGCGCTGTCGCGACAGGCTCAGGCGCGGCTCTTGTCGCTCGCTTCAGCGACGGGTTTGTGAGGGCCCGCGGCCGCCGGGCCGGGAAACCGGGCCGCCCGGGTCACTGGGCGGCGGCGCGCCGGGGTTGTCGCCGGGCGGTTATTCGCAGTTGGGGTAGGACCCGAGCACCTTGACCAGGCTGCATTCCCGTTCCAGTTGGGCGATCGCGCGAGCCACGGGTCGGTCCTGAATGTGCCCGTCGCAGTCAATGAAGAAGTAATACTCCCAGGCGCGGCGTTTGCTGGGGCGCGATTCGATCTTGGTGAGGTTGATGCGGTTGCGGCGGAAGGCGGCCAGGGCGTGATGCAGTGCACCCACGCGGTCGGGGATGCTGATCATCAGACTGGTGCGGTCGTGGCCGGTGGGCGGACTGCACTGGCGACCGAGCACCAGGAAACGCGTTGCGTTGGTGGCGTTGTCCTGGATGTCGCGCTCGAGCACCTGCAGGCCGTATTTTTCGGCAGCGAGCACGCCGGCGATCGCCGCCGCGTTTTTCTGGCGCGCAGCCAGTTCGGCCGATCGGGCGTTGGAAGAGGTCTCGATGATTTCGACCCCTGGCAGGTGCATTTGCACCCAGCCGCGGCACTGTGCCAGCGATTGCGGATGAGCGTAGAGGCGGCGGATGCGGCTGCGGGGCACGTTGCTGAGCAGACACTGCTGCACCGGCAGGACGATTTGCGAAACGATCTTCAAATCGCTGTCCACGAACATGTCCAGCGTGTGGGTGACGACGCCCTCGGTGGAATTCTCGACCGGCACGACGCCGTAGTCGGCGCGGCCCTTGGCCACTTCGGTGAAGACGTCGGCGATGGTTTTCTGGGGCACGTAGCGGAGGCTGGAACCGAACCGGCGGATGGCGGCCTGATGGGTGAAGGTGGCTTCCGGGCCCAGGTACGCGATGGTGAGAGTCTTTTCGAGCGCCAGTGCGCTGGACATGATTTCGCGGTAGATGGCGCGGAGCTGTTCGTCGGTGATGGGGCCGCGGTTGAGCTGGCAGACGCGCCGCAGCACGGCCAGTTCCCGCTGGGGCGCGTAAATCTCCTGGCCGGCCTGGCGCTTGAGCCGTCCGATTTCCAGCACGTGCCGGGTGCGCTCATTGAGCAGGTGCACAATCCGCGCGTCCAACCGGTCAATGGCCTTCCGATGCTCCGAGATGTTCACGCCAGGGCCAAGGATGACCGGTTTTTGCGGGCGAATCAAATGGGTTTACGGCGCTGCAGGCTGGTCGGGACGCGGCCCGGGCGGCAATCTTCCGGCCATGGCGAAGGCCGAGATCGGTTGGGAACGCGTGACCGAGGAGGGGCGTCGCCTGCAGGTGTACGCCCGGCGGGTCAGCCGCGAATGGCGTTTTTTCGTGCGCGAACGCCGCTATGAACGCTGGCAGCCGCTGCCCGAACCGCCGCTGGAAGACTGGCTGATGCTGCTCGACGCGGTGCGCCGGCTCGTACATCGCCGTCGGATGCATCCCGAAGACGAGGCCCACCTGCGCCAGCGCATCCGGGAACGGTTTCCCGAACAAGTTCTCTGAGGCTTCGTCGGGCTCGTTCCGATGCGTGGTCCGGCTCGGTTGGCCGCCTTGACTTGGGCCGGCACGGTCACTAACGTCGCGCCATGAATCGGCGCATGAGGTGGTGGATGGTACTGGCGGCCGCTCTGGCGCTGCTTCCGTTGCGCTTGCCCGCGCCGCTGGTGTACACCCCGGGCGAGGGTTGGACCTACGAGCCGGTCGGTGCCGAGGGCAAATGGCGTCGCACCCGCGCCAGGGATCAGTTCGAGATCGCGCAGTCGGCGTTCGATCAGGGCGACTACAGCACGGCGATCAAAGCCGCCCGTCATCTGGTTCGCTCCTGGCCCTTGTCGGATTATGCCCCCACGGCGCAATACCTCCTGGGCCGCTGTTACGAGGCCCGTCGCAACGACGAGCGCGCCTTCAGGGAATACCAGAAGGTCCTCGAAAAATACCCGCGCAGCGACAAGGTCAATGAGGTGCTCCAGCGCCAGTACGCCATCGCCACCCGCTATCTCAAGGGTCAATGGTTCAAACTCTGGGGATACATCCCGCTGTTCCCCTCGATGGAACGAACCGCCGCGATGTTCGAAAGTATCGTCAAAAACGGCGCCTTCAGCGACGTCGCCCCGCACGCCCAACTGCGCGTGGGCGCGGCCCGCGAGCGACAAAAGCACTACACCGAGGCCGTGAAAGCCTACGAGACGGCCGCCGACCGGTACTACGACCGGCCCGAAATTGCCGCCGATGCCATCTATCGCGCGGGCATGGCCTGGTACAAACAGGCGCGCACCGCCGAGTATGACCAGAGTGCCGCCGGCCATGCGATCAGCCAACTGACGGATTTCGTCACGCTTTTCCCCGGTGATTCTCGCGTGCCGCAGGCGCAGAAAATCATCGCTGACCTCAAATCCGAGCAGGCGCGCGGTTATTTCGCCACGGCGCGTTTCTACGAAAAACGCAAGAAATGGAACGGCGCGCTGGTCTATTACAACGAAGTGGTGCTGGCCGATCCGACCTCGCCGTTGGCCGAGCAGGCGCGCAAACGGATCGAGGAACTCAAACAACGCCGGCAAACCGCCGGATGAAACCGCGCCGCCATGCCCCGGTGTTGGCGGCCGTTCTGGCGCTGCTGGCCCTTGCCAACGGCTGTGCCGGATATCGGCTCGGCCCGAATCCCGACGCCCCTGCCACCGGGCGCACCGTTCAGGTTTTGCCCTTCACCAATCGCACGCTCGAACCGCGCCTGGCCGACGCGGTCACCGTCGCGCTTCGGCGCGAGCTGCAACGCGACGGCTCGGCCCGTTTGGCGACCGCGCAGCCCGGAGACATCATCGTCAGCGGCGTGTTGACCCGCTATCAACGGCGGGAGCTGAGCTTCGTGCCCAACGACATCGCCACTGCGCGCGATTATCGGGTGCAGCTCACCGCCCAGGTCACCGCTCGGGAACGGGAGACCGGTCGCGTGCTCTTTGACCAGGAGCTGAGCGGTTACACGCTCATCCGTGTGGGCAGCGATCTTACCGGCACCGAACGGCAGGCGCTGCCGTTGCTCGCCCGGGACCTGGCCCGCCAGATCAAAGACCTGCTGGTGGATGGCGGTTGGTGAAGCCGCGCACCGGATTGCCGCGGGGTGCGTTGGCCTGAAACCCTCAACCGGTGGGGCGGCGCTCTGGCCGGGCCAGTTTGCGCTTTAAAGTCGAGGTGTTGGCTTTTATAACACCGCCATGCTGCCGAATGCGCTGGCTCACGGCGGGCCGATGATGTGGCTGATCCTGCTTGCGGGCGCGGCGGGGCTGGCCGTGCTCATCGAGCGATTTCTCTATTGCCATCGGGCGCAGATCAACACCGCCGAATTCCTCAACGGGGTGCGCACCGTTCTGAAGCGCGACAACGTGGTCGAGGCGGTCTCGATTTGCGAGGCGACGCCCGGACCGGTGGCGCGACTGGTTCGCACCGCGATTCTGAGCCGGGATCAGGATCGCGAACGGTTGCGGGAAACGCTGACCCTGACCGGCCAGGCCGAGGTCTCGCGTCTGGAGCAACGGCTGGATTTGCTGGCCACGCTGGCCCGGCTGGCCCCGCTGTTGGGCTTGCTGGGCACGGTGCTGGGGTTCATGGACGTGTTCGAACAGGTCCAGAGCGCCGGCCTCAACGCCCAGATCAGCGATCTTTCGGCCGGCGTCTGGCGAGCGCTCACCTGCACGGCCGCCGGCCTGGCGGTGGCCATCCCGCTGCAGGCCGGGCACAACTACCTCGTGCACCGTGTGGCGGCCATCGTCGGGGAAATGGAACGGGTTGCCACCGAAGCTGTCCACATGGTCACCGAGAACAACGGCAGCCGCAGCGCATGAAATTGCAACGCCAAATCCGGCCGCTGGATACCGTGCTCGATCTGCCCTCGATCGCCTCGGTGTTCTTTCTGCTGGTGCTCTTTGTGATGCTTGGTCCGCTGGTGTATGCGCCGGGCTATCGCGTCGAGTTGCCCGTGGCCGCGGGGCTGGCGGGTGTGGACAAGCCCACCGTGACCGTGGCCGTGGACGCGGCCCAGCAGCTCTACTTTGCCAATCGGCTGGTGAGCGAAGCCGAACTCAAATCGCGCCTTATCGCCGCGGCGCGCGAGTTCGGCGAAAATCTCACGTTGGTCGTCCAGGCCGACAGGGCCGTCACCTACGAATACCTGGTGCGGTTGATCACTCTGGCCCGCGAAGCCGGCTTGCGCCAAACCTTGCTCGCAACCCGCCCGCCGGCGGCGATGCCGCCACCGGCCGCGGGCCGCGGCGGGCCGACCGCACCGGGGCAATCATCTCCGTGA
>CAYXJB010000072.1:0-3841 GCA_964465445.1 uncultured Verrucomicrobiota bacterium | reverse complement strand
CGGCCCGGCAGTTCGCTCCGGCAGTGTGTGTGACCGAGCGCCCGGCGACATCGGCTCGCGGTCTGGCGGCGGCGATTGCCGTGTTGTTCCTGGCTCAGGTGGCGTTGATCCTGGCGCTGGGTGAACGTGGCTCGAAACCCGTACGCCCGCCGGCCGCGGCGCCGGTGCTGCGACTGGCCTCCGATGAAGGCGAGTTGCTTGCGCTCACCGATCCGACGCTGTTCGTGCTCCCGCATCCGCATGGCGTGGCGGCACGCGCCTGGTGGCGGCGGCCGTTGATTGTGGCTCCGGCGGACCGCTGGAGCGAACCGCCCCGATGGCTTTCGTTGGCCCCGGACACGCTGGCCGCGAGCATGGTCGAGCTGGCTCGGGCCTTGCGGCCTGTTGGCGTCGAACCCGGCGTGAATCCAATTCCGGAAATCGCGCGGCCGACCGAGATCGAGCCGATGCCGCGACCGCCGGATCGCTCGGCGCTGGTGCTGGCCGAAGCGCCGACGGGTCGGCGACTGCTGCAGCAGCCGGTGTTGCCGCAATGGCCGGCGGCCGACTGGCTGACCAATAGCGTGGTGCGGGTGTTGATTGATGGCGACGGTCTGGTTCGTTCGGCCACGCTGCTGGGACGCAGCGGATCAGCCGCGGCAGATGCCTTCGCGCTGGAGTCGGCGCGCCGGGCACGGTTCGAACCTGCCGCGGCCGGCGCAGGGGAATCGGCTCTGGCAGCCGCAACCCTGGTTTTCGTTTGGAGCACGCTGCCGGCAACCAACGCACCGCCGGCCTCACCCTGAATGGCTCCCGGCCTTGCGATCTGAGGTTCCAAACCAACTGCCGGGGTTCGTCGGCCCGGAGACCGTGCCATGCGGACCGCCGAATTGATCTTCAGCTACGTGGTGCTGACGCTCGGGACGCTGGCGGCGTTAATCGTGTACGCCGAGTTGCGTCAGCGACGTTTTCATCCCACCGGCAAGCGCGACCGGATTTTTCGCTGCGCGAGCTGTGGGTACGTGTACACCGATGATCCGGATGCGGACCGATCGCGGTGTGCGCACTGCGGGCGGATGAATTCGCCGATCGAATTTTGAGTCGGTCGCTCGCCGGCGCAGGGCCGCGGATCAATTCGGACCGCCGACTCAATGGGCGGTCTTGAGTTCGACCACGTCGTGCGGTGCGGCCTCGCGCATGCCGGCGACGCTGACGCGAATGAACCGGGCCTTGGCGCGCAATTCGGCCAGGTTCGTCGCGCCCAGATATCCCATGCCGGCCTGGATGCCGCCGATGAGCTGGGCCAGCACGCGATCCACGGGGCCGGCGGCTTCTTTGAGGGCCTCGATGCCCTCGGCAGCGACTTTTTGGGTCGGGTTGGACGGTTGGCCGTACCGGGCGGCGCTGCCGGCGCGCATTGCCGCCAGACTGCCCATGCCGCGATACTGTTTGTAGAGTTTGCCGCCGATCTCGAGCACCTCGCCCGGCGCCTCGGTGCAGCCGGCGAACAACCCGCCGCAGATCACCCCGTGCGCCAGCGTCAGCGCCTTGACGATGTCGCCGGACTTGGTGATGCCGCCGTCGGCCAGGATCGTGACCCGTTTCTTTGCCGCGGCGCGCGAACACACATACAGGGCGGTCATCTGCGGAATCCCCACGCCGGCGACCAGGCGCGTGGTGCAGATCGAGCCCGGGCCCTGGCCGACCTTGATGATGTTGGCGCCGCACTCGGCCAGAAACTCGACGCCGGCGGCGCTGGTGACGTTGCCGGCGATGATCGGCAATTTCGGGAAAGCGTCGCGCAACATGCGGACCGTATCCCCCACGCCCTTGCTGTGACCGTGCGCGGTCGAGACCGCCACCGCGTCCACGCCGCGTTCGACCAGCGCGCCCACGTGCGAGACGATGCGGTCGCGATCCAGCTCGCCGAAGGCGTTTCGGGTCGCGCTGACCGCCGCGCCGCAGACCAGTCGGAACTGCGCGTCGCGCGCCGGTTTGAACTGCAGTTTGCGCTCCTGCTGGATGCGCTCGACGTCGTTGAGCGTGAAAAGGCCGCGCAGCCTGTCCTCCTCGTCCACGACCAGGAGTTTGTGGATGCCGGGCCGTTCGGTGAAAAACCGGTCGGCCTGGGCGATCGGGTCGCGCGCCAGCTCCTTTTTGCGGATGGTGTGCACCTGGGCGCGGGGCGTCATGACCTCGGCCACGGTGTGTTTGGCGTAGCGCGGTTTGACCACGTGGCCGAACAGCAGACCGACCAGTTTGCCCTGCTCGTCCACCACCGGGAAGGTGCTGAAGCCGAATTTGCGTTCCTCGATGAGTTTGAGCACCTCGGCGATGGATTGCTGCGGGCGCACGGTGATGGGATCCTGGATCATGCCCGGCACGTGGTATTTGACGCGGCTGACCTCCGAGAGCTGCTGCCGCTCGGGCATGTTGTAATGGATCAAGCCCATACCGCCGTTGAGCGCCATCGCAATCGCCATCCGCGATTCGGTCACCGTGTCCATGTCGGCCGAGAGGATCGGGATGTTCAACCGCAACCCCTCGGCCAGCTCGGTTTCCAGATGTGTGTCCCGGGGCAGGATTTCCGAGTAGAGCGTCGCCAGCGTCACATCGTCGAACGTCAGCCCCAGGTGCGCGTGGGCCCGGAAAAATTCGTCGGCGGGCAGATAAAACTGTGCGTCGAGTGATTTCGGCGAAGTTGCCATGTCGAAAGGTGAAAAAGCCCGAGCGCCTCTGGCAAGTGCAAAGACGCGCTCCGGTTTGCGGTCGGGTGGCCGGCCCGACTCAGAAGCTCGTTGCCAGCCAGAAACCACCCACGCCCATCGCCGCCAGCGCGCACGCGCCCATCAGGCCGCGATACAAACGCCCGCTGCGCTGCGCCGAACCGCTGGCCAGACGGCCCATTCCCCAGGAAAATGCCGCCATGGCCGCGATCGTGCCGGCGGCGAACGCCACCAGGTAGGTCGCCGCCGCCAGCGTCGTGGGCAGGGCCAGCGCCGGGAGTACCCCCAGAAAATGCGAGCTGCCCGCCAGCCCGTGCAGCACGCCGATCCCGAACGCCGCGTGGGCGTGCAAATGCGCCGTCGGCTCGGCCTGCCGGTGGCCGTGCCGGTGCACGTGAATGTGCACATGCCGCAGCCCGTCGTGCTCGTGTTCGTGGGTGTGAATGTGCGAGCGCAGAGCCGTGCGCAGTGCCCACAAACCGATCCCCAACAGCATCACGCCCACGGCGCGTTCGCCCCAGGAGGACAGCCATTCCACCGGGATGAATCCGCGCAGCGTGATCGCCAGCGCACCCACCAAACCCACGCCGGTCGAATGCCCCAGCCCCCACCGCACCCCGGGCAACCAGGCGCGGGTCGGTCGCCGGACCGCCAGCGGCGCAATCGCCGTCAGATGATCCGGCCCGGCCAGCACGTGCGCCGCTCCGGCCACCAGTCCCGCAAACAACGGAATCATACGGTGCGTTTCAACGTTCTGGCGACACTCTGGGACATCGGGCCACGCCAGGCAAAACAGTTTTTGTCGTTGGCCGAACGCCCGTTGCTCTCGACCGGAGGCGCTCTGGCGACGCCAACGGGTGCGAAACGCTTCGCGCTTTCGAGCGGTCGGTCGGTGCGACCGATTTCAGGCGGCGGAGCGCGGCTGCAGTCGCGAGAAAATCCGATCGGCTTCCTCGAGCGATTCCTTCGAGCCGATATCGAACCACAGCCCGGGCACGCGCCAGGTATAGACGGGCAGTTGGGGGTAGAGCCACTGGATCAGGCGACCGGGTTGATCGGGATTGTTGCCCTCGGCGATGTAGCGGTGGATCAGGGGCAGCGTGTGTTTGGGATAGAAATACAACGCGATGCCGGTG
>CAYXJB010000071.1:0-13488 GCA_964465445.1 uncultured Verrucomicrobiota bacterium | reverse complement strand
TGTAAAGCGAGATGTAGGGATGGAGCAGGTAGCCGATGAAATATTTTTCGATCTGCAGGTCGCGCTGGTAAACGTCGGCCACCCACGGCAAATCGTCCATGTTGCCGATCAACTCGCGTTCGGGGTTGTGTCGGATTTTGCCGTCCTTGTCCTTGTAGGAGAGGCCGGCGATGGTTTCGAACGGGCGGCCCTCGGCCACCTCCTTGCAGGTGTAATCGAACTCTCTGCGACCGACCCAATCAATGGCCCAGGATGCTTTGAGGGTTTCGGTGGGCAGCACCATGGCGTGCGCGCCCACAAAGCCAATTTTGGTCTCGGGCTTCTGCTGTTTGATGGCTTCGGCCACTTTGCAATCGTTTTTGAGCGACGGGGTGGAGGTGTTGATGATGACGTGGTCGTACTCTCTGGCGATGCGCAGGCACTCGTCCAGGCCGATGCCGTGGGGCGCGCAGTCGAGCAAGCGCGAGTTGGGAGTAAGGGCGGCGGGCTGGGCCAACCAGGTGGGATACCAGAAGCTGGTGACCTCGCGGCGCGCCTGATAGCGCGAGCCGGCACCGCCGTCGAATCCGTCGAAACTGGGTGGGCAGAGGTAAAGGGTTTTGCTCATGGGAACGATGGGCGCAGCGAAATCGGCATGCCGTTCATTCGGTTGATTTGGACCCGGCGACTTTTGCCAACGATTCTACCGGAGCCGCGGGCTGGGTGCCGGAGACGTCTCCGTTGCGCGAGTCCTTGCGCGATGAGCTGTGCGACGTCGCTCCGGCGCCGGGTGCCCGGGGCGAATGGAGGGCGGCTTTGGCCGCGGCGAGGTGTCCCCGGCCGATGGAGACGCCGTTGAAGGCGCGTCGTTCCAGCTCGGGCGAATACGGGTACGGTTTGGGGCGGGGACCGAAGTTGTATTTGAAATTCTTCCAGTGATCGCCGCGCTGGTAGTTGGTGCCCAGCGCACCGCTGGGGTCGTAGCCGCAGTGGACCATGCAGTTCTCGCAACGCGGATCGCGCGCCACGCCGTTGACCACGCCGTATTTGTTCCAGTCCACCTTCTGGAGCATTTCGGCGTAGCTCGGATAATGCGCGTCGGTCATCAGGTAGCAGGGCGCTTTCCAGCCGCGGATGTTGTAGGTGGGGATGGCCCAGGCGGTGCAGGTCAGCTCGCGTCGTCCGGCCAGAAATTCCTGGTAAACGGGCGTGCCGAAGATGGTGAACTGGCGTCCCCAATCCAGAATCCGGGCGAATTTCTGCCGGGTCATCTCCCGGGTCAGGAAAAAGTCCTTCGGATCTCTGCCCAGGCGTTTGACCATGTCTTTTTTGGCGGCGTCGTAGTCGTAGCCGGGCGAAATGGTGTGGCCGTCCACGCCCAGCGCGCTGAAGAAGCGGAACATGTCCTCGATCTCCTGCACATCGGTCTCACGATAGACGGTGGTGTTGGTGGCGACCTGATAGCCGAGCAACTTGGCCATGCGCACCGCGGCGACGCATTCCCGGAACACGCCTTCGCGTTCGACGATCAGGTCGTGGGTGTACTCCAGCCCGTCAATGTGCACGTTCCAGTACAGCCACTGGGTGGGGCGGATGACGACGCGGTTCCTGGCCGCGGCGTCGGCATTTCGGATGGCGTCGGCTTCTTTTTCTGTGACGAGCTTCTGTTCGAGCAGTTGTTGCAAGGTCGCGCGGTGGGTCGGGTTGGCCGGATCGTAGACGGCGGCGAAGTACTCGCGCATTTTTTTGCGCATGAACACGCCGTTGGTGCAGATGTAAACGATGCGGCCCTGGGCGAGCAGGCCGGCGACCAGTTCTTCGATTTTGGGGTAGATCAGCGGTTCGCCGCCGCAGATCGAGACCATGGGCGCGTCGCACTCGGCGGCAGCGGCCAGGCATTGTTCCAGCGGCACCATGTCCTTGAGGCTGGTCGAGTATTCGCGGATGCGGCCGCAGCCGGTGCAGGTGAGATTGCACGTGTGCAGCGGTTCGAGCTGCAGCACCAGGGCGAATTTGGGCGTCCGGCGCAACTTGTGGCGGAGGATGTGGCCGGCAATTTTGAGCGACAGGGCCAGGGGAAATCGCATAAGGATCAGGGGTTTTGGGCGACCTGGACCGGGTCGGTCTGAGCCGGCGCCGGCGCGGGAACGTGTATCAGCCCGGGTAAAAACAAAGACGCCGGCGACACACCAGGTTGCGCGTGGATGCCGCTGCAGCCGCTGGCTGCGAACAGCCAGAGCAATGCGGCGACGGTCCAACCGGCTTTCCAGAACCAGGTCATTGCGGCGAATATAGGGAGCGAAAACCCCTTCGCAACGCTTTATTGCGCCGGTGCTCGCGGTTTTGGTCTGGACGAGCGGGGGTCAGGATGTCCCCGGACTTTCCCATGACCGCTTGACTTCCGTTTAGCGATCTGCTAACCAGCGATCGGAGGGTGTCAATGTACCGGCGAACGCCAGGTTCCGCGGAGAAATGGGGCAGGGAACCGGTTGGCCGACGCGTGTGTGGCGGCTTTGTTTCTCCCACCCCTGCCATCAGAAATGTCGTAAGCGAAATCCTCTGCGCCAGCGCCGGCGTGATCCAATTGTTCCCTTTGACCTCAAACGCCGAACTACCATGAAAACGCGATCAAGCTTGCTTGCCGGCCTTGTGCTGGGCTTCGCCTTCGGCCTTCAGCCTTCAGCCTTGTTTGGACAGGGTAACCTCGCGCCGCCCGGCGCGCCGGCGCCGACGATGAAGACCCTCTCCCAAATCGAGCCGCGCACGCCCGTCTCGTCGGCGCCGTTCATCATCACCATCCCCGGTTCGTATTACCTCACGACCAATTTGACGGTCAGTTCGGGCAACGCCATCACGATTGCGACCAACGGCGTCACGTTGGACCTGAACGGGTTTTCGATCAGATCCATGGCCAGTCCTGCGTCAGGGGTGGGTGTCGTCATCAACGCCGGGCTGAGGAACATTGTGGTTGCAAACGGGATCATTGCAGGAAGCGTCACAAACAACCAGCGAATGTTTTCCGGCCCCCGGCTTCGCATCCGGAGTACAGGCACTCGAGCCTCGCGCACTCAACGTCAGGGTCTCGGAACTGATGGTGTCGGGCTGTGCCAGCTACGGGATAAACCTTGGTTCGACCAATTCTACAGTGGCCGAATCATGCGTGGTGTCGTATATTGGAGGCACGACCGGAGCCGGTAAAGGGATCATTGCTGGAACCGTTGACCGATGCCTTGCGACCGAATGCGAGGGGACCGCAATCGAGGCACGTACCGTGGCAAACTCTCAAGGAGAATCGGTCGGCATACCCACCGGAGCCAAGGGCATCAGCGCGGTGGTGGTCCAAAACAGCTACGGCTACAGTTATCACGGGCCGGGAATTACGGCTGTCACGGCGGTAAATTGTCATGGAACAACGGAGGGTGGCGGATTCGTCGGTATTGATGCTTCCTGCGCACAGAATTGTTTTGGTTATGCATACAATGGCAACCACGGCATCTACTCGATACTCGCGCTTAACCGTTACGGTGTTGTTGGCACCGGAAACTACGGTCTGTACACCGACGTCGCGGAGGGCTGTTACGGCGCCAATTCCACCGCGGGCATGACGGCACTTCGCGCGAATCATGTGGCGATCGGATGTGTGGGCAACGCGGCGGTTCCGGGCACTGCCATATGGGCGATGATAAGCAACTCATGCCGGGCTCAAAGCGGGACCAACAACATCGCCAACAAATACAACATGCCGTGAGGAAAAAATTCGAAGCTCGAAATCCGAAAAGAATCCAAAAAACCCAAAACCTCAAACAATCGGAAGGCAAAACGAATTGGACGTTGAACGGACGCGCCGGCTGCTGCCGGCCTTCAGCTTTCAGCCGTTAGGCCTGCTCAACGTCGCCAAGACGATCACCGACACCGACTACCTGGCCCACGGGGTCAACATCGGCGGGATCAACACCCTTGGCGGCGTGGCCAATGTCGCCGCTGGGTGCGAATATGTTTCTTCTGGTTATGTCTTGCCGCCAACGTCGGCTGGATGAGCTTGGGCAACGGCGGTCTCGCCAACGGCCTCCGCTGCCAAAACAATTCGGCCGGCAATTTCACCATGAACCACGACAGCCCGGGCAACCTGCGCGGTTTCGCGCATGCGCCAACGTCGGGTGAATTAACGCTGAGACCAACCCCGTGCCCAGGGCGGGTTTATGCATGGGCAGACTCGGCAGCCCGCTCCGCCGGAGCATCTGCTCCGTCTCCCCCTGCAGGCGCAGGAGTTCGTTTTTACGCCGGCTGCTCGCGGCTTCGGTCTGGACAAGCGGGGTCAGGATGTGCCCGGACTTTCCCAAGCGACGCCGGATTTTGGTTTGACCCGGCGGGGCGGGGGCGGCTAGCGTGCACCGCCTGTTCGGCGCAACGTTATGATCGGCACGATCCGGAAACACTCAACCTGGCTGTGGGCCATCATCATCCTCGCCACGGTAATTGCGTTTGTGGTTTATTTTTCGCCCTACCAGCGCGTTGCCCGCGGCGGTGGGCCGACTCATATGGGCCGGATTTACGGTCGGCCGGTCAGCCGGAATGATTACCTGGCCGCGCAGCGCGAGGTGGAGCTGCAGTTCTTCCTCCGGTACGGCAACTGGCCCGAGGCCGAAGCGCGCCGGCTGGGCTTTGACGTCGAGCGCGAGACCTATTTCCGGCTCTTGCTCATCCGCAAGCAGGAGGACCTGGGCATCCGGGTCAGCCCGCAGGCGGTGGCGCGGGTGGCGGCGAATCTGTTGCGCTCGCTGGGTCGGGGCCAGCCGGTGCCGCTGGAGGTGTTCGTCAAGCAAGTGCTGCAACGGCGCGGGATGACGGCGGAGGATTTCGAGCGATTCATCCGGCACGATCTGGGCATCCAACAGTTGGCGGCGGTGGCGGGTCTGAGCGGGCGGCTGGTCACGCCCGAGGAGGCGCGCCTGCTTTACGAACGCGAACACACCGAGGCGCGGACCGAAGCGGCGGTGTTTTCCGCGTCCAATCACCTTGGTGAGATCACCATCAGCGCCGAAGCGATCGCCCAATTCTACACCAACCAGATGGCGCGATATCGCCTGCCCGAACGCGTCCAGGTCAAGTACGTGCTCTTTGCGGTGACCAATTATTGGCCCGAGGCCGAAAAAGAGCTCACCGCCCGGACCAATCTGAACGAACAGATCGAGGCACTGTGGCGGGAGTTGGGCACGAATTTCTTCCGCAACGCCCGAACGCCCGAGGAAGGTCGCCAACTCGCCCGCGAATGGATGTTCCGGACCAACGCACTGACGCGCGCCCACAGCGCGGCAACAGCCTTTGCCCGAAGCGTGTTCGACCTGGAACCGTTGCAGGCGCAGAACCTCGACAAGGTCGCCAGGGAAAAAGGTCTCCCCGTGCATTCGAGCCGGCCCTTCAGCCGCGATTTCGGGCCGCAGGATCTGCCCGTGGGGCCGGACTTCACGCGCGCGGCCTTTGCGCTCTCGGCGGACGAACCCCTCGCCGGCCCGTTCGTCGGGGAGGACGGCGTTTACGTGATCGCCCTGGAGCGACGCTTGCCGAGCGAGATCCCGTCCTTGGAGAGCATCCGCGAGGAGGTGACGGCGGATTATCGGTTCGAGGAGGCGCGCAAGCGGGCGCTGGCCGCCGCGGAGAAGTTTCTGGGCGAGGCGACCAACGGCCTGGCCGCGGGGCGGAGCTTTGCAGAGGTGTGTCGGCAGGCGCAGGTCAAATGGCTGGAGCTGCCGGCTTTTTCGCTGAGCACCCAGGAAATGCCCGGCATTGAATCGCTGGTGACCCTCACCGAACTGAAGCGCGCGGCGTTCAGCACGCCGGCGGGTCGGCTCAGCGGGCTGGTCTCGACCCGGGACGGCGCGCTGGTTTTGTACGTGCGGGAGCGTCGCCGGCCCGATCCCGAACGCATCAAGAACGATCTGCCGGCGTTTATTCGCGCCGTGCGCGACACCCGCCAGAACGAGGCGTTCAACGAGTGGTTTCGTAAGGAAGCCGAAAGAGGCCTGCGCGAGACGCCGCTGTTCCAACGGCCCGCAAGCGGCCCGGGCTGAGTCGCCCGTCTGAACGCCCTCGCGCCGGCTGCCGCGCGCATTCAACCATGTCGGCGGTCATCAAACTTTCCTCGCCCGCCACGCACGAGTTCTGGGAAATCCCGGTACTCCTGGAGGACGAACATCTCCTGGCACTGGACAAACCGGCCGGGTTGCTCATCTCGCCGGATCGCTACGACCCGGATCGGCCCAACTTGATGAAGCTCCTCCACGCCGCCATCGCCGCGGGCAAACCCTGGGTGCGCGAGCGCGGACTGAGTTATCTGAGCAATGCGCACCGGCTGGATTTTGAAACCAGCGGCGTGCTCCTGCTGGCCAAAAGCAAACCGGTGCTCATGGCGCTGGCCGACCTGTTCGGCACCACCCGCGTGCACAAGGAATATCTGGCGCTGGTGCACGGCCAACCCGAGCAGGATCAGTTTGAAATCCACGCGCCACTGGCCGCGCACCCGACCCGGCCGGGCCTGATGCGGGTGGACCCCAAACACGGCAAGAAATCCTCGACCGTTTGCGAAGTGCTCGAACGGTTTCGCGGCTACACCCTGTTGCGATGTCGGCTGCTGACCGGCCGCACGCATCAGGCCCGGGTGCATCTGCGGCATGCGGGCCTGCCCCTGGTGGGCGATGCTCTGTACGGCGGCCAACCGCTGCTGCTCTCGCAACTCAAGACCGAATACCGGCTCAAACCCGGCCAAACCGAGCGTCCCTTGATCGCGCGGCCGGCTCTGCACGCCGCGCGCCTGAGCCTGCCGCATCCGGTCACCGGACTGATGATCGAGATTCAGTCGCCCTGGCCGAAGGATTTGAAAGTCGCGGTCAAATACCTGCGCCGGTTCGCCGCGGTGAACGCTGCGCCGGATGCGCCGGCCAGGGCAACCCTCTGAACCCGGCCAGGTGTCGTCGAGCCGCGCACCCGCGCGGCGGCTCAGGTCAGCGCCCAGGCCAGGATCGCTTTTTGCACGTGCAGGCGGTTTTCGGCCTGGTCGAAGATGGTCGCGGCGTGGGCCTCGAAGGTTTCCTCGTCAATTTCCCGACCGCGATACGCCGGCAGGCAGTGCATGACCAGCGCGCCGGGTTTGGCCTGCGCGAGCAGGGCGGCGTTGATCTGGTAGCCTGCAAACGCCCGCAACCGCTCGGCCGCCTCGGCCTCTTTGCCCATCGAAACCCACACGTCGGTGTAGAGCACATCGGCGCCTGCGGCAGCAGCGCGCGGATCGTCGGTGCAAACGACGTTGCTGCCGGCGCGCGCCAGGCGGGTGCGGTCGGGCAGATAGGCCGGCGGGGCGGCGATGCGCAACTGAAACCCCAGCTTGCCCGCCGCGAACATCCAGGAATGCGCCACGTTGCAGTCGCCGTCGCCGATGAACGCCACGATCCTGCCCGGGATCGGCCCGAGTTTTTCCTGGATCGTGAACAGGTCGGCCAGGATCTGGCAGGGATGCTCCTCGTCGGTGAGCGCGTTGATGGTCGGGATGTCGGCGAACCGCGCGAACTCTTCCACGTCGCTCTGCGCGAAGGTGCGAAACACCGCACCGTGCACCATGCGTCCCAACACGCGGGCCGTGTCGCGAATCGGCTCGCCGCGACCCAACTGAATATCGGTCGCGCTCAGGAACATGGGCCGGCCGCCCAGTTCGTGAATGCCCACTTCGAACGACACGCGGGTGCGAGTGGAGGCTTTTGAAAAGATCAGTGCCCAGACCTGACCGCGCAGCGGCTGGCTGCTGTGGCGGCCGCGTTCGCGCTTCATCGTCAACGCACCGGCCAGCAGCGATTCAATCTCGGCGCGCGTCAGTTGTTCGATGCTCAGCAAATGTTTCATGCCATGTGGCGTCCCGGCTCGTTCGCATCCGCTCAACGGGCGATGTCGGCCAGGACCGATGCGATGCGTTCCAGGCCGAAGCGGGCCTCCTGCATCGAGAGATTCAGCGGGGGCAGCAGTCGCACGACCTGCGCGCCGGCGGGGATGGCCAGCAGGCCCGCGGCGTGGAGTGCATCCACGAACCGCAACGCCGGGGCGCGCGCCGGATCGCCCGGCAAGCCCGGCAGAGCCGTACCCAGTTCCATGCCGATCATCAGCCCCAGCCCGCGCACAGCCGCCAGCACGCCCGGAAACCGCCCTGCCAGCGTCTGCAGCTCGTTCAACAGAAACTCCCCCATCGCCCGCGCATGCTCGGCCAGTCCTTCGCGCTCGATGACCTCCAGCACCCGCAGCGCCACCGCGCAGGCCAGCGGCGTACCGCCGAAGGTCGAAGCGTGCGTGCCGGGCCCGAGCAGATCCGCGTACGGCTCGCGCACCCAGAACGCGCCGATGGGGAAACCACCGCCCAACGATTTGGCCATCGAAACGCCGTCGGGCAGAAACGCCGCGCCGGCGGGCGCCGCCTCCAGAATGCGCTGGTAGCTGTGGAAACGTCCCGTGCGATAGTGACCGCATTGCACCTCGTCCATGAGCAGCAACAGCCGGTGCTCCTGGCAGAGGGCGCGCAAGCCCAGCAAATAATCCGGTCGCGCCACCGTCACGCCGCCTTCGCCCTGCACGCCTTCGATCAGAATGGCCACGGTGGCCGGTGAAATCGCCGCGCGCACCGCCTCCAGATCGTTGAACGGGATGTGCCGGAAGCCGGGCGTCATGGGCTCAAAACCGCGTTTGACCTTGTCCTGTCCGGTGGCGGCGATGCCGGCCAGCGTGCGTCCGTGAAACGAGTTGGCGGCGGTCAGAATCTCGAAGCGCCCTTCGGCATGGCCGAATTTGCGCGCCAGTTTGAACAACCCTTCGTTGGCCTCGGCGCCGCTGTTGGCGAAAAAGACCTTGCCCGGGCCGATGCGCCGGACCAGTTCGGCGGCCAGCCGGCCCTGCGGTTCGGTGTAGTAGAGATTGGAAACGTGGATCAGTTGGCGGGCCTGCTCCGCCAGCGCCCCGGCCAGCGCCGGGTGCGCGTGCCCCAGACAACACACCGCGATGCCCCCGCCCAGATCCAGGTAACGGCGACCGTGCACATCGTAGAGCCAACTGCCCTCGCCGCGCACAAACGCCAGCTCGAATCGCCCGTAGCTGGGGATGACGTACCGATCGTAAAGCGCGCGCAACGTCTCGAAGCTCGATGCCGGCGCGACACTGTTGGCTACGCTGGTGTGCATGTACCGCTTTGAAAAAGCACCAACGGCGCGTGCGAGTCCAGAATCGAATGCATCATCAGGCGGCGGAGGCGGGCGTTGCCCACGTCCCGGCCGGTCGTTTCCCGACCCGGTTTCGCGGGCCGGCCCGGACACCTTCAGGGCGCGGGACGATACTCGGCCCTGGCGCGGGGCAGAAGCGCGCGCAGATGTTCGATGCGTTTTTCGTCGGTCGGATGCGTACTCAGAAACGGGATCGTCGCCCCGCCGCCGTGTTGTCGGTTGTACTCGGCGAAGCGCTCCCAGAAGCCGATCGCCGCCTCCGGATCGTATCCGGCACGGGCCATGTAGATCAGGCCGATTTCGTCGGCTTCGGCTTCCTGTTTGCGGCTGTGCGGCAACTGGCGTCCGAGCGTGGTGGACAGTCCGTACGCCAGCGCGACGGCCGAGCGGGTGCGCGGATCGCTGCCCGAGAGGGTCGCGCCCAGGAGCTGGCCGCCGGTTTGAATGAGCAGACCCTCGCTGAGCCGTTCGGCGCCGTGTCGGGCCACGGCGTGCGCGATTTCGTGCCCCAGGACCGTGGCCAGGCCGGCTTCGTCCCGTGTGATGTGCAGGATGCCGGTGTACACGCCCACCTTGCCGCCGGGCAGACAGAAGGCGTTGGGCTCGTTGCTCTCGAAGACGACAAACTCCCACTGCGCCTCGGGCAGATCGACACTGGCGACCGCGGCAATGCGCCGGCCGACCTTCTGGACAAGGGCGTTGGCGGCCGGGTCCTTGCTGACGGGCGTGGACTTTTTGAGTTCGGCAAACGCGCTCAAGCCCAACTGCAATTCCTGCCCGGGCGAGATCAGGTTCAGTTGGGAACGACCGGTCACCGGCACGGTTGCGCAGCCGCCGACCAGCACCAGCGCGCCGGCCAGCGCCGCCAGGCTCGGGCAGATCGAGAAACGAATCGTTTTCATGAGGTCCATGCCGTTTCAGCCAACCAAACCGCGCCCCGGATGGCAACTCCACAGGCCGTGCGCTGGCGACCCTTCGGGCTTGACGGCCAGGTGCAATCTGGTTGCATGGCCACCAAATGAAAACGACGACTGCGGCGGTGTTGATCGGACTGGCGTTGCTGAACGGCGGTTGCGTGGGCACGGTCACGGGCAAAAAAACCGCCGGCGTGCCCTTCGTGCGCGACCGCATCGAAGGCCGCTACGAACGTCCGGCCGATCGCGTTTACGAAGCCGCCAAAGAGGTGTTGCGCGTCAACGGTGTGTTGCTAAGCGAGTCCACGCTCCACGGCGGATTCGCCGAGGGCGGCATCCGCACCCTCGAAGGGCGCGTCAACCAGCGCAAGGTCTGGATCAGCGTCGAGCAGATTGACCCGCGCGTCACCTCGGTCGTCGTTCAGGCGCGCACCTCCGCCGGCGGCACGGATCTTTACCTCTGCCACGAGCTGGAAAAACAAATCGCCCTGCGGCTGGTGAGCCGATAATCCCGCCGGACACGGCACGCACAGAGAACCGCGGCTTCTGCGGCCGCAATTCGTGGCCATGGTTTGCGAAGGCGACGTCGCCCACCGCGCCGGTTTTCAAAATAAAGCCGACAATTGCCAAAAACGGTGAAGTCGGCCTGCGGCGCGCTCCCTAACTTGCCGGCGCCGGACAGGTGGAAAACCGTGATCGCATGAGCGGCCCGAGGCTCGCGTTCGTGTATTCGCCCGAGCTGGAAGCGTTTCGCTATCCGCCCGATTGCCCGTTCAAAACGCAACGGGTGGGCTTGACCCGGCGCATGCTGCTGGGACTGGGCCTGCTGCGCAACGACCGGGCCGTGGAAGTGCCGGCGCGGATGGCCGAGCGGCGCGAACTCGAAACCCTGCACGCGCCCCAATATCTGGACGAGCTGCAGCGCGCCGCGGCCGGCGAGCTGACGGCGGAGGGATTCGCAATGGGCCTGGGCGGACCGGACACGCCGGTGTTCCGGGATCTGTATGCGTACGGCGCGTGGGCGTGCGGCGCGGCGCTCACCGCCGCCGAATTACTGCTCAGCGGCGCGGTCGAGGTGGCGTTCAGTCTGGCCGGCGGCTTTCACCATGCGCACGCACAGCGGGCTTCGGGATTTTGTTACCTCAACGACGTGGCGCTGGCGTGTCACCGGCTCGCTGCAGCGGGCTGGCGTGTGGCCTACGTGGATTTGGACGCGCATCACGGCGACGGCGTGCAGGCGTTTTTCTACCGGCGCGCCGATGTGCTGACGATTTCTCTGCACGAGAGTGGTCGCACGCTGTTCCCGGGCACGGGTTTCGAAGACGAAATCGGTGAAGGCCCGGGTCGGGGTCATGCCGTCAACGTGCCCCTGCCCGCCGGAACGTACGACGAGGCGTATCTGGAGGCGTTCGACGCGGTGGTCTGGCCGCTGCTCTGGGCCTACGGACCGCAGGTGCTGGTGGTGGAACTGGGAATGGACACGCTGGCGGGCGATCCGCTCACGCACATGGAATTGAGCAACAACGCGCCTGCGGCGGTGCTCCAGCGGTTGCTCGCGCTGCACCGGCCGATGCTGGTGGCCGGCGGCGGCGGCTATCACGTCGAGCACACCGTCCGGGGCTGGGCGCTGGCCTGGCAGACGTGTCTGTGGGGCCAGGGCGAGCAGGAGGAGTTGACGCCCGGCCTGGGCGGGGTGTTTCTGGGCAGCTCCGAATGGGCCGGCGGATTGCGCGATCCGGAGCGTCCGGTGAGCCCGCAACAACGCGCAGCCATCGAGCCGGTGCTGCAAGCGAGCCTGCGGCGCGTGCGCGAGCTGGTTTTTCCACAATTCGGGCTGGACCCAAGGTTCGATCCCGGCGCGGGCCCGGGGTTGACAGGGCCGGCGCAGCTTGAGGAAATTAGCCCGTAAACCCGGAGAGTCAGGAACAGGTTATGAGCGAAACAACCAGGCCAATGAGCACGACCACGCTGTTGCAGGAGACGCGCAAATTCCCGCCGCCCCCGCACGTGGTCCAACGCGCGCACATCAACGCCGAACAGTATCAGCGGATGTACGAGCGCTCGATCCGCGATCCGGACAGCTTCTGGCTGGAGCAGTGCAACACGCTGGAGTGGTTTCGCAAACCCACCGTGGGCCGCAAATACGTCTGGGACACCGCCGCCCGCAAGATCCAGCACACCTGGTTCGAGGACGGCCGGCTCAACGTGAGCGTCAACTGCCTGGACCGGCATCTGAAGACCCGGACCCGCAACAAGATCGCCATCCTGTGGCAGGGCGAACCCGAACAAGAGGTCAAACGCCTCACCTACGAACAGTTGCACCAGCAGGTGTGCCGGTTCGCCAACGTGCTCAAGTCGCTGGGAATCCGCAAAGGCGACCGGGTGGCGATTTATCTGCCGATGATTCCGGAGCTGCCCATCGCGATGCTCGCCTGCGCGCGCATCGGGGCGATTCATTCGGTGGTCTTCGGCGGCTTCAGTGCCGAATCGCTCGCCGGGCGGATCAACGACTCGACCTCCAAGCTCCTGATCACGGCCAACTGCGGTCTGCGCGCCGGCAAAACGATCCCGCTCAAGACCATCGCTGAGGAGGCTCTGGGCCACTGCCCGAGCGTCGAAAAAGTGGTCGTCGTTAAACGCAACGAGACGCCCTGTCCGTTCACCGCCGGGCGCGATCTGTGGTGGCACGAGTTGATGGCCAACGCCACGCCGGATTGCCCGCCGGAGATCATGAACGCCGAAGACCCGCTGTTCATGCTCTACACCTCCGGCTCGACCGGCAAACCCAAGGGCGTCGTCCACACCACCGCCGGTTACCTGTTGCACGTGTCGCTATCGCACAAATACATCTTCGACATCCACGAGGACGACATTTACTGGTGCACGGCCGACATCGGCTGGGTGACGGGGCACAGCTACATCGTTTACGGCCCGCTGTGCAACGGCGCCACCAGCCTCATGTTCGAGGGTGTGCCCACGTATCCCGACCCGGGTCGGTTCTGGCAGATCGTCGAGAAATTCAAGGTCACGGTCTTCTACACCGCGCCCACCGCCATCCGCTCGCTCATCATGAAAGGCGACGAATGGCCGAACAAATACGACCTGAGCTCGCTGCGCATCCTCGGCTCGGTGGGCGAGCCGATCAATCCCGAGGCCTGGTTGTGGTATCACCGCGTCATCGGCAGGGGCCGTTGTCCGATCGTGGACACCTGGTGGCAGACCGAGACCGGCGGCATCCTCATCACGCCCCTGCCCGGCGCCCACACCCTCAAGCCCGGCAGCGCCTCCCGGCCCTTCTTTGGCGTCGAACCGGTCGTGCTGCGCGACGACGGCACCGAGTGCGCCCC
>CAYXJB010000070.1:0-13649 GCA_964465445.1 uncultured Verrucomicrobiota bacterium | reverse complement strand
GCCAGCGCCGTCCAGGACAGGTTCATCCCCGCCACAAAACCCACAAACACCAGCCCAAAAACCGCCAGCGTCAGGATGAGCAACCCCCGATGCGGCCGTGGCGCGGCGCTTTGCGGCGGTCGAATGACCGCTGCGCGCAGCACGCGACCGAAGCCGATCCGCAGCACGGCATATTCGATCGCCAGCCCGACCGCGGCCACCGGCAGCAGGTGCGCCGCAAAGCGCACGAACGGGATGCCCGAGAGATGACCGATGATCATGTTCTGCGGGTTGCCGACCAGCGTGGCGACGCTGCCCAAGTTGGCGCTCATGGCCAGCGCCAGCAGGTAGGGCGGCAAGGGCAACCCGCCCCGCACCATCACCGCCACGACCAGCGGCGTGAGCATCAGACACACCGTGTCGTTGACCAGCAGCGCCGAAAGCGTTCCGGAGGTCAAAATCAGATACAGCAACAGCCGTTGCGGCGTCCGGCCCACGCGCAACACCCAATCGGCCGCCCACTCGAAAAAACCCGCCAGCGACAAATACGCCGCAATCAGCATCATCCCCAGCAGCAGCACCAGCGTGTCGTAATCCACGCAGCGATACGCCTGCTCGGGCGTCATCACGCCGCTGCCGACCATCAGCACCGCACCCAACAACGCCGCCGCCGGCCGATTCAACGGCAGCACCTTCAGCCGACGGCCGCTGATCAACAGATACGTGACCGCGAAGATCGCGATCGCCACCAGCTCGCGCAATTGAGGGTTCTCGTTCAACACGCGCATGGACAGACCCAAAGCGACCGCTCGCCGGCGCGGAGCGAAGCCGATCGCCCGGACCGAAGCGCGACGAGCATCCCCAACGGATGCATGCAGCGGCTCGGCATGGTTCAAAGACGGACCGGGATGTTGCGGCTGGCCAGAAACTGTTTGACCTGGCCGACGGTGTACTGGCCGAAGTGGAAAATGCTCGCTGCCAGCACCGCGTCGGCCCTGCCCTCGAGCAGCACCTCGGCCATGTGTTCGAGCCGGCCGGCCCCGCCGCTGGCCACCACCGGAACGCTCACCGATTCACTGATGCGCCGGGTGATCTCCAGATCGTAGCCGGCGCGCGTGCCGTCGGCGTCAATCGAATTGAGCACAATCTCGCCTGCGCCCAGCGCCACGGCCCGCTGCGCCCATTCCACCGCATCGAGTCCGGTGGGCCGGCGGCCGCCGTGGGAGAAAACCTCCCAGCGCTGCGGCCCGACCTGCTTGCAGTCAATGGACACGACGATGCACTGGCTGCCGAATTTCTCGGCGCCTTCGCGGATCAGTTCCGGTCGCGCCAGCGCCGCCGAGTTGATGCTCACCTTGTCCGCCCCGGCTCGCAGCATCTGGAACATGTCCTCGACGGTGCGAATCCCACCCCCGACGGTCAGCGGCATGAAACATTGCTCGGCCACGCGCTCGATGACCTCGATCATCGTGGCGCGTCCGTGCGCCGTGGCCGTGATGTCGAAAAACACCAGCTCGTCGGCGCCCTGATCGTTGTAGCGCAACGCCAGCTCGACCGGATCGCCCACATCGCGCAGCTCGCCCGCTTCGGCGCGTCCGAACCGCACGCCGCGCGTGACCTTGCCATCGTGCACGTCCAGACAGGGGATGACCCGTTTGGCCAACATCGGAACCATTCAAGAGCCGCCCGAGCTCCGACGCAATCCCTTTGCCGCGCCGCCGCACGCCCGATGGAGTCGGACCACCGAACCGCCTGCGGCCCCGGGTGTTTTGTCGTTGCGACGGACGCGGCCAACGGGCTGTGAGCCGCCCCCGGGTGCGTTTACGTTCTGCGGCAGGCGTGCTATGGTGGAGGCGCGAATAAACACCGGGATGTGACGTCCATATTCCAGCAGCCATGAAGAAGACGGTCTTGAGCCTGATGAGCTGCGCGGCGCTCTGTTCGGCGCAGGGACAACTGTTCAGTCCCGAAGCGCTGAGCGGGGCGGCGTTGGGCGCGATCCTCGGAGGCATTGCCGGAGCCGACGCGCGCCACGGTCTGTCGGGCAACGGAGCGGCCATCGGGGCGGGCATCGGCCTGGTTGCCGGCGCGATTGCCGGGGAGGTCAGGCGTCAGGACGTTTATGGCCGCGGCGGTTCGGATTGGGTCGGGCCGGCGGAAGTGAGTTTCGGCTACGGCTATCGGAGTTGCCGCAGCGCGGTGTACGTCCATTATGCTCCGAATCGTTACTGCGCGCCCGGTTGGTACTATCGGCCGCAACGGCGGCCGGACTACGCGCTGGGCGGCACGTTGCTGGGGGCGGCGTCCGGGGCATTGATTGGTGCGGGCACGGGCGACGCCGGTCTGGGTGCGGCCATCGGCGCGGCGTCGGGTTTGATTTTGGGCAGCGTGGCCGAGGCGGCGGCACGGGAGCGCGAGCGCAAGGGTTGGTCCCAGGCGCAACCGGCGGTGGATCCGCCGGTGGTGTCGCACCCCCCTGCCTCTACGCGGGCGCAGCCGGCTCAACCGCGGATCGCGCGTTCGCCGACCGAGGTCACGTCCAAGCCGTGCGCGAGTTCGACGTATTTTTGGACGCGGCCGCCGGAGCAGATACCGGATGCGCCGCGCGTGCCGGATGCACCGCGGTTTTGAGGCGTGTTCGGGAGTCGAATCGGATGGTCGAGTCGCGCAACATGGAGGCTGTGGTATGAAAACAATCGCTTCATTGACGGTGATGATTTCGGCGGCGCTGCTGGCGGGCGGGTGTGCCTCCAGCGGCGTGAAAAATCCGTCCGGCGTGCCGGTCACGCGCATGAATCCCGACGAGCAGGGATTTGTGGCGGGCACGGGCATCGAATCGCAGGATCTGGTGGCGGTGACCGACAAGATGGCGCGGAGCATTTTGGCGATTCCGGAGATTGCGCAGGCGACCCGACCGCCGGTCGTGGTGCTCGATCCGGTGGACAACCAGACGCGCTTCCCGATCAACAAGGACATTTTCCTGACGCGCATCCGGAGCGAGCTCAACTCCAAGTGCCGGGGCAAGGTGGTGTTCCTGGCGCGGGAACGAATGGCGACGCTCGAGAAGGAGCGCAATCTCAAGCGCGAAAGCGCCGTGACCGCCAGCAGCGATCCGGCCAAACAGGAATTCAAAGGCGCAGATTATTTCCTGACGGGCACGCTCCAGGGTTTGTCCACCCGCACGTCCAAGGGGACCAGCGATTACATCCTCTACGCGTTTCAGCTCATTGATGCGCGCACCTGCGCCATCGTCTGGGAAGACAACGCCGAGATCAAAAAACAGGGTCTGGAGGACGCGGCGTATCGGTGAGCCCGGCCGCCCGGAATGCCGTCGGCGCCGCAGGCCAACCGGTCCGGCCGGAGACAATCGCACTCGAAGATGGAGGCGTGGACACACAGGCAGGTAAACTGCTCCGTGCAGGGGCGTGGTGGCTTCCCCGGCGGTGCGCGTTTGCGCCGGAGCGCTTCGACGTGGCGGCATCTTCCGCCGATTGCGCTTGTGCTGTTGAGCGCGTGCGCCACCACCTCTCAGCCCCCGGTGGCTCTGAGCGGGGACATCTTGGTGGACGGGCCGCGCATGATCGCCGAAGGTCCGCCCCGCGACAGAGTTCTCTGGCAGTATCGCACCGCGGCGGCAGCGCTGCGGCAGGGACGATTCGAGCTGTCGCGCTCGCTCCTGGATGATGCGTTGCTCACGGTGCAGGGGATCTACGGTCGGAATCCGGAGGGGCGCAAAGCCCGCGGTTACTTTCATCCCGAAGCGCGCAAAGCGTTCATTGGCGAGCCCTATGAGCGGAGCATGGCGTACATTTACCGGGGCATTCTCTACTGGCGCGATGGCCAGCTCGACAACGCCCGCGCCTGTTTCCGCAGCGCTCAATTCGAGGACAGCGACACGGCTGACAAAACCTACGCCGGCGACTGGGTGCTGCCCGATTACCTCGACGGGCTGGCCACGACCAAACTGGGCGGCGACGGCTCCGACGCGCTCAAGCGCGCCCGGGCCAATGCTCGCAACGTGACGCTGCCCGATTACCAGCCCCGGGCCAACGTGCTGGTGTTCGTCGAGTTCGGCCCCGGGCCGATCAAATACGCCGCTGGTCCGTATCGCGAGCAACTGCGTTTCCAGACGCGCAAATCTTCGCTCATCGGCGCGCGGATCAAAACCGGCAACGTCAACCTCTTTGTCGCGCCGACCGACGACGTCAACTACCAGGCCACCACGCGCGGCGGGCGGGTGATGGATCACATCCTGGCCAACAAAGCCGTCTTCAAGGCTGCGACCGATACCGCCGGCGACGCGGCGTTGATGACCGGCGCGGTGCTGGCCACCGCCGGTCAGGGCCGCAACAGCGCGGCCGACGAAGTGGGTCTGGGCCTGATGGTCGCCGGGCTGGCCGGCAAACTGATCTCGGCCGGCACGCGGCCCGAAGCCGACACGCGCACCTGGGACAACCTGCCGCAATACATCAGTTGCGCCACGCTGCGATTGCCGGCCGGCACGCATACCCTGACGGTCGAATTTCTCGAACCCGGCGACAAAGTTGTCGCCAAACTCACCAAACAAATCACCGTTCACATCCAGGACGCGGCGCGCGACACCGCCGTGTTCGTGAGCGACGCCTCCACAACACCACAAACCCAATGAAAACCATCCCTCCGAGTCTGATCGCGTTGGCGCTGGCCACTCTGACGCTGTGCGCCTGCAGGAGCACCTACGACAAGGGGCCGTATCTGCCTCAAACCTCCAAAACACCGGCCTACGAAACGACCGAACCGGTCGTGTTGCTCGACCCGGGCGTGCAGCATTCGGTCACCGTCGCCGGTCAGCCCTTCGCCCGCACGTTGGAGGACGGGCGACTGGAAGTGGTCGTGCAACTGCGCAACCGGGAAAACCGCCGCATCGAGGTCCAGGCCAATTGCGTGTTCAAGGATGTCAACGGCATCAGCACCGGCGATGAAACGCCCTTCCAGACGGTCATCCTCACCGAGAACGCGACCGAGGCGGTGCGCTTTGTCTCGATGAACGACAGGGCCAAACGCTACACGGTGCGCGTCCGCCAGGCGCGGTGAGCGAATGCGGCGCGGCCGGGCCGTGCCACAACCGTTGCCTGCCGCGCGGACCGATTGGCCGGGCACGCACGCCGGCGCACGCTTTCGCCCGGCGATTTGTCACGGCGGGAGCGAAATCGCGCTTTCAAATCCGCGCTCTCCCGGTGAAGCATCGGGCCGATGAACGGGCGCAACTCGGGATGGATTTCGGGCGTTGGGAGACGGACGCGATTGAATTGGTGCGCGCTCGGGCTGCTGTGCGGCCTGGCGGTGGCTGCGGCCCGCGGCGGAGAATTCCGCGCGGGCGTCGCCCGGGTCAAAATCACGCCGCCGGTGCCGTTTTGTCTCTCGGGCTACGCCGCGCGGACGAATCCGGCCACGCGCGTGCGGACCGATCTGTGGGCCAAGGCGCTGGCATTGCAGGATCGCAACGGCGCGCGGGTGTTGATCATTACCGCGGATCTGATCGCCCTGCCGCGGGATGTGACCGACGCGGTGGCGCACGGGGTGATGCAGCGGCACGGACTGCGCCGTTCGCAACTGCTCTTCAACGCTTCGCACACGCACAGCGGGCCGGTGGTGTGGTCGAACCTGCGGGTCATGTTCGACTTCACCCCGGAAGAAAAAGCGCGCGTGCTGGCGTATCGGGCGGCGCTGATCGAGCGGCTGGGGCGGCTGGCTGACGCGGCGCTCTCGGATCTTTCCCCGGTGCAATTGCGTTGCGGTCACGGCACGGCCGGTTTTGCCATCAATCGTCGCCAACCGCTGCCGGCCGGCGGCTTTGCCATCGGCCAGAATCCGACCGGCCCGGTGGATCACGACGTGCCGGTGCTCGAGGTTCGTTCGCCGGACGGAACGCTTCGGGCGGTGCTTTTCGGCTACGCCTGTCACAACACGACCTGTCCGATGTCGCTGGAGGTGGACGCCGATTACGCCGGTGCGGCGCAACGCGCGCTGGAAGTGGCGCATCCCGGCGCGACGGCGCTGTTTATGATCCTGTGTGGCGGCGACCAGAACCCGCATCCGCGCGGCTCGATGGAGTGGGTCGAGACGCACGGGGCGGCCCTGGCGCAGGCGGTCGAGCAGGTCCTGGCCGGCGAGTTGAAGCCGGTTCGCGGCCCGATCCGTTCCAGCCTCGTGAATGCGTCGCTGGATTTTGCGCCGCACACGCGCGAGAAGTTTGTCGCCGAGCTTCAGGAGACGCATCCGTTCAAGCGCCGTCGGGCCGAGTTCGTGCTGCGGGCGTACGATCGCGGTCAGCCGCCGCGCCAGATTGATTGTCCGGTCCAGGCGCTGCGATTCGGCAACGATCTGGTCATTCTCGCGCTGGGCGGAGAGGTGGTGGTGGATTACGCGTTGCGCGCCCGGCGCGAATTCGCCGGACAGAACCTCGTGGTCGCCGGCTACTGCAACGATGTGATGTGCTACGTGCCGTCCCGGCGGGTCTTGAGCGAAGGCGGTTACGAAGCCGTGGACAGCATGATTTACTACGGTCGGCCCGGTCCGTTTGCCGACACGGTCGAGGAGAAGCTCTTCGCCGCGATGCATCGGGTGATGCGACACGTCGGCATCCGGCCGGGGCCGCCGGCCAAAACCGCCACACTGCCGAGCCGTTGAATCGCCTGCTCACACTCTGCGTGTCGGTGCTGCTGAGCGGCGGCGGGCTGGTGCGTGCCGGGGCGTTGCCGTCGCTGGCCGAAGCACTGCAAGCGCGGCGCGATCTGTGGGGCGAGGCGGCGATGGCGCAGCCGGACGGGCCCGGTTACGAGTTCTTCGTGCCGTTGTTGCCGCCGCCGCGTTACGTGAACGCCGACTTTCGCTATTACCCGATCGTGCTCAGCGCGCCCAACGCGCCCGTCAAGGCCCGGCTCATCTCCAACGGCAGCGGGCTGAACCTGCGCGGCGGTGCGCGCGCCTGGCGGGACGTCGGTACACCGGTTCGGTTTCGCGTCGGCCCGGATCGCTTTCTGTTCGGCAGTTTGCCCGAACGGCTGAGCGAACCGGAGCTGGCCGAGGGCTGGTTGCCGATCGTCGAGATTCGCTACACGCATCGCTCGCCGTTTCAGTCCGAAGGCCGCGTGCCGCTGGATCAGCACAAGGTCGAGCTACCGCCGGAGGTGTATCGGCTGGAGGCGTTTGCAGCCACCGAACCGGCATTGGCAGCCCGGGGCGTGGTGTTCGTGAAGTTCGACCTGGCCGGCGGCACCAACGGGTTCATCGCGGCGGAGTTCGATTGCGTCCCGGCTCTGGGGCTGGCGAACGGACGGCTGACCAACGCGGACGGCGAAACGCTCGCTTTCTGCGACGGGAACTGGCGACTCGAAGGCCGTCTGCTCACCGCGCGGCTGACGCCCGGGCGCGTCGCCACGCTGGCGGTGCTCACCGCACCGGTGCGCGCCGGGCTCGAGGCCGAGCAGGACGCGTTTGCGGGACTGAGCGCGCCGGAGGCGTGGGCGCGGCATCGGACCGCCGCCGTCGAGACCTGGCGCGGGTTATTGGCGCGGGGGATGCGGGTGGAGACGCCCGAGCCGGTGGTGAATCGGGCGTGGCGTCATTTGATTTGCCAGACGTTTGCGCTGATCAACGGCGACCGGATGCATTACAGCGCCGGCAATCAATACGAGCGGCTCTACGAAGCCGAGGGCAGCGAAGCGATGCTGGCGTTGTTGTGGTGGGGCTTTCAGGAGGATGCGCGAGGTCTGATCCCGCCGCTGTTGGCGTTCACGCGTCCCGGGTTGGAGATTCATCAGGCCGGATTCAAGCTGCTGGATGTCTGCCACTACTACTGGCAGAGCCGCGATGCGGCCGCGCTGGCGCAATGGCGTCCGCACTGGCTCAGGGAAGCGCGTCGGTTGCTGGAAGGTCGCACCGAACCCAACGGGCTTTTTCCCATGGAGCAGTACTGCGGCGACATTCACACACCGGTTTACAGTCTCAACGCCAACGCCAAAGCCTGGCGCGCGCTGCGCGATCTGGGCGCGGTGCTGGCCGAAACAGGTGAACCGGTTCTGGCGCAGCAATGCGCGGCCGATGCGGCGGCGTTTCGCCGGACGATTCTCGACGCGGTGGCCCGGAGTGTGCGCCGCGAAACCACGCCGCCGTTCGTGCCGGTGGCCCTGTTCGGCCAGGAGGCGCCGCACGACCCGATTCTGCATTCGCGCATCGGCAGTTACTGGAACATCGTGATCGGCTACACGCTCGGCAGCGGGATTTTCCCGCCGGGCAGCGAGTCCGAGTCCTGGATTGCCGACTACCAGGAGCAGCACGGGGGCTTGTTCATGGGCATGCTGCGGTCGGGCGGCGGCGGGGAGTTCAACTTCTGGACGGGCGAACACCGGGTCAACCCGCTTTACGGCACGCGCTACGTGCTGGATGTCTTGCGGCGCGACAAGCCCGAACGCGCGCTGGTGAGTTTTTACGGTATGCTCGCTCAGGGTTTTACCCGGAACACGTTCATCAGCGGAGAGGGCTGCAGCCTCGAACCGCTGGACCTGCGCGGACGGATGTTTTATCTGCCGCCCAACAGCGCGGCCAACGCGCATTTCCTGACGATGCTCCGCCACCTGCTGGTGCAGGATTGGGATCTGAACGACGACGGCAAACCCGAGACGTTGCGGCTGGCCTTTGCCACGCCCCGACGCTGGCTCAAAGACGGCGGCCGGATCGTGGTGGAAGATGCGCCCACCGCCTTTGGCCGGACATCGTTCCGGATGAGTTCGCGGCTGGGCGAGGGACGCGTCGAGGCGGAGTTCGAGTTGCCCACGCGTCATCCGCCCGAGCGCGTGCTGGCGCGGGTGCGGTTGCCCTCGGGCTGGCGCATCCGGGAAGCCAGGCTCAACGATCGCGCCGTGAGCGTGGATGAAGCCGGGACGGTCGAGCTGACCGGCTGTGGCACGCGTGCCCGGCTGGTGGTGGAAGTGAGCAGGTAGCTTCGGGCCACGCGGATTGTCCCGGCAAAAAAATGAAGCCCGACGCGCACGTCGGGCTTCGGGACGACCCACGACTCGAAGCAATCCCCTAAAAATTCATTCGCCGTCGGGCGAGCAACATTGCCGCGGCCAACGTCAGCAGGACGGCCGTTGCCGGCTCCGGTACCGGTGTGACGTCCGCCCAACTGGTTCCGACGCGCAACTCGTCGAACATAAAGGTCGGATTGCCCACGGTGTTGACGTTTCGGAAGGCGAAGCTCAGCAAATTGAGGTCGTTGATCGCGGACGGCGCACTGATGAGGTCGGGCGCAGGCGGTGTGGCCGTGCCGAAGGTCGAGACGTCGGGGTTGATCCACATGTAGGCGACGTCGTTTTGAGTGCCCCCGGTAACAAATTCGTAGGCAGCCACCACGAAGAGCGTTGTGCCCGGGTCAAAGCTCGTGCTCGCGAACTGAACGACGCCGGCAGTCGTGGCCGTGGTTTTGGCGATGCCGACATTGAAATTGTTCGTGTTGGTGGGATCAGCGCGCAGGCGCATGACGGCCGAGCCGGTGGAGGGAAGCCCGCCGGGGCCGACCGCGGCGTTGAACGAAGCGAAGAACAACCCGTTATTGGTGTTCAAGTTCGCGACGCTCGTTACCTTGAGCAGACCGGAGTAGTAATACGTGCCACTGGTTGGACTGGAAGGTACAACCTGGATGCGGGCTGCGCCCAACTGGGTGGTGTCGAACAACACGCTGTTGCCCGTGGCCGGCTGCAAGCCCCCGTAGCCGGGCGCGTTGACGTCCGCATAGCTCAGGCTGCCGCTGCCAACGCCGGGCGGTTTCGTATTGCCGGTGCCGCCACCGGCGTAATACCAGTTGGTGTTCACCGAAGGGTTGAACTGGCCCGGGCTGCCATCGGTCGGGGCCAACAGTTCACCCGCCGTGTAGTCAAACGCGTCGTAGAGCAGGAGCGTCGCCTGGAGATTCAGGGCGAACAAACCCAAACCCGCAGTCAACAGAACACATCGTTTCATAACGTCTTCGGGTTTTTTGTCGTCATCGAGACTTGCCCGCGCCCCGCCGCCGCAACGGCTGGCGCAGGCGTCTCAATGATTCAGGCTCATTTTGCGCCGGATCCGGTCCATTTTGACCAGACCGGACCCGGCCGCCAGTTGCCAATTGGCAACCGACCGACCGCCCGGACGGACCAACGCCCGAACAAACCCGAACGGCCACATCTCCGTTGCCATGGGAACCCTCCGGCCATCAAAAGCCCGTAAGGCCGACATCTTTGCTGCCGCACCAAGCCCGCCGGCCAAAAGAGGCCGACAACGCCGAGAGCTTTGTGCTGTGCCATTGCGCCAGCCAAAAAAGGCCCGTAGGGCCGACATCTTTGTAGCTTGCCGGCCCACACAAACGATTTGAGCTCCGTCGGAGCGGCATCATCCCATGCCCCGCGTCGCGACATCGCCCGGGCGGATCGGGTCAAAAGACCACAACGCACAGCCCGCCTGTTAAAACCCCGGCGCAAGCCGTTCCGTGCGGCAACGCACGGGCGGAGCGGCGTTGATGCCGCCCCCGACGGGGCTGGGGTGTTGTGCATCCGTTGACTCCACAGATGGCGCTCCTACGGAGCTAGAACGCCAGCCGGCCCGTGGGCGCAGGTCGGATGCGGATTGGAAACCGGACGTCTCGTTTGGTTATCATCCGGAGCGTGAAGCGGATGGAACCGCCGGACAGTTTTTATTTCCAGGCGGCGCTGGGCTGGCTGGAGCTGGGGCGACCGCAAGATGCGGTGGCCGAACTGGACCGGCTGGCAGCCGAATACCAGCAGTTGAGTGAGGTGTTGAAGGTGCGCTGGGCGGCTGCTGCGGCGCTGCGGGATTGGGACGAGGCATTGCGCCTTGCTGAAGAACTGCTGGCCCGCTCGCCCGATCAGGCGCAACACTGGCTGCATCGGGCCTATGCCCTGAGGCGCGCCCGCAGCGGCGGCCTGGAGCAGGCTTGGGAGGCGCTGCGACCGGCCGCAGACAAGTTTCCCAACGAACCGATCATCGCCTACAACCTGGCCTGTTACGCCTGCCAGATGGGACGTCTGGCCGAAGCGCGCCAGTGGCTGGCGCGGGCGCTTGAAGTGGGCGACCGGACCGAACTCATCCAGATGGCGTTGCGCGATTCGGACCTGCAACCGCTCTGGGAAGAGATTCGGCGGCTTTGAGCCCGTTTTCGTTTGCGTTGGAAGAACCGACCGGCGGCCGAACCCGTAACCGAAAACCGAAAAATCGCCGATGACCCGGGCGCATCGGCCCGATGCTGAAAAAGCATTATTTGCGGCCACAATGGCCCACGTAGGATCATCGGCGGCACGAGGCAGGCGAGTTGGCGGGCGGCAGGAGTGGGCGGCCGTTCCGTGGGCGACCGTGGGGCGGCCGGCTGCGTCCGGCCCGCTGGCTCGCCGAGCGCGCCCGGCAAGGACCGACCTGAGACGTGGCGACCGGACCATTGCATGAATATTCGCTGGCTGGACCTGGGCATTATTGTCGCCTACATGGCGGCGGTGGCGTGGATCGGGTGGCGGTGTGCGCATCGCCAGACCAACACCGAGAGTTATTTCGTCGCGCGCCGCTCGGTGCCGCACTGGGCGATGGCGTTTTCGTTCTTCGCGACGCTGATCAGCAGTATCACGTTCATCGGCTATCCCGGATCGGCGTACGCGGGCAACTGGGGTGAGCTGGTGCCCGGGTTCATGGTGGTGGGGGTGTTGGTGCTGGTCGGGGCCGTGGTGATTCCTTTTTTCCGCGAGGCCGTGGGCATCAGCGCATACGAGTTTTTCGGTCGGCGTTTCGGTTACGGTGCCCGGGCCTACACGGCGCTGGGATTCTCGCTGGGGCATTTTTCGAAGATGGGTTTTGTGTTCTACCTGCTGGCGCTGACGATCCACAGCATGACCGGATGGGACATTTACGCGGTGATTCTGGTCGCGGGCGCGGTGACAATTTTTTACACGCTGCTGGGCGGACTGGAGGCGGTGATCTGGACCGAGGTGCTTCAGGGCATTGTGATGTTTGTGGGAATTGTGGTGGTCCTGGGGGTGTTGCTGGTGAAGATGCCCGGCGGTCCGGGCGCGGCGTTCGAACTGGCGCAGCAGCACAACAAATTCAGTCTGGGCAGCCTGGATTTTAGTCTCGCGAAAAAGGGTTTCTGGGTCATGGCCCTGTACGGGTTTTTCTGGTATCTGCAGAAATACACCGGCGACCAGACGATCGTGCAACGCTATCTGGTGGCGCGCTCGGATCGGGAGGCGCTCAAAGGGGTCGCCACCGGCGCGTTGATGTGTTTGCCGACCTGGGCGGTGTTCATGCTCATCGGCACGCTGGTGTGGGCGTTTTTCCAGCTCTCGGGCGCGCCGCTGCCCGAGCACGTGGACAAGCCCGACGAAGTGTTTCCATTTTTCCTGACGACGCATGTGCCCGAGGGACTGGCCGGGATGTTCATGGCGGCGCTCTTTGCGGCGGGCATGTCCACGCTGGCGTCCGATCTGAACTGTCTCTCGGCGGTGCTGGTGGAGGATTACTTCCGAAAGCTGCGCCCGGATGCGACTGATCGGCAACGGTTGGTGGTGGGCAAGATCGTCGTGGCGCTGTGCGGGGCCGCGGCGGTGGCCACGGCGATGGTGATCGCGGCAAAGGGTGAACGGGCGCTGTCGCTGTATTTTACAGTGTCCTCGATTTTGACCGGCGGGATCGCGGGGCTGTTTTTGCTGGCGTTCTTGAGTCCGCGTGCCAATCGCGGCGGGGCGTGGGTGGGCATTGTGACCTGCGTGGTGTTCACCGGCTGGGCGACGTTGACCTCCGGCAAGGATCGGTTGCTGGATCTTGGCCCGTTGAACTTCAACCTGCCCGGCATCATGATCGGCGTGATCGGGCATGTGCTGTTGTTGGTGGCCGGTTTTGTGGGCAGCTACCTGTTCGCGCCACCGCCGCCCGAGTGCCGGCAAATGACCCTCTGGGGCTGGCTGGCGCGCCGCAAAACCCGGGCGGCGGCTGCGCCGGCCGGCGTGCGCGTTCCGGAGGCGCGCCCGGAATGAGACTGCCCCTGCTTTCCGAATCATCGGTGTCGGTGCGCATGAACATCGTCACGCTGCTCCAGCCCCCGCGGATTGGGATTGGCGACGGCTGTGTGCGTCAGTGTGTGGACGTGCTGGCCGAGCGGGCGCTGACGCGCGTGTTGTTGGTCTCGACCACGCCGGTGCTGGCCGAGTTGGGCGAACTGCTCGAGGCACTCCGGCGGGCTGATGTGCAGGTGGTGCGCGCCCGGCCGGTGGACAACGAGCCGACGGTCGCGCTCTTCGAGACGATTCTGGAAGAGGCGCGCGCAGCCAGGGTCGGCGGGGTGCTGGCCATCGGCGGCGGCAGCGCGCTGGACGTGGGCAAGCTGGTGGCGGCGCTACTGCACGATCCGCGCAACGTGCGGGAGGTGTTCGGCACCGACCGGCTGCGGGGGAGGGGGCTGTTTCTGGTGTGCGTGCCCACCACGGCCGGCACCGGCAGCGAAGTCTCGCCCAACGCCATCCTGCTCGATGAAGTCGAGCAGCTCAAAAAAGGCGTCATCAGCCGACATCTGGTGCCCGACGCGGCGTTCTTGGATGCGGAGCTGACGCGTTCGGTGCCGCCGCGGGTGACGGCCGCCACCGGATTCGACGCCC
>CAYXJB010000069.1:0-13671 GCA_964465445.1 uncultured Verrucomicrobiota bacterium | reverse complement strand
CAGCCGGTTGACGTCCACGATGGCGATGAGGTTGTTGAGCTTGTGGATGCCGGCGAAGGAGGCGGCTTCCCAGACGGCCCCTTCGGCAATTTCGCCGTCGCCCAGCAACACATAGGTGCGGTAATCGAGTTCGTCCATGCGGGCGGCCAGCGCCATGCCCACCCCGGCGCTCAGGCCCTGGCCCAGCGAGCCGGTGGCCACGTCCACAAACGGCAGCCGGGGCGTGGGGTGGCCCTCCAGGTCCGACTCCAGCGTGCGCAGTTTCAGCAGCTCATCGGTCGGGAAAAATCCCGCCTCGGCCCAGGCCGCGTAGAGCAGCGGCGCAGCATGACCCTTGGAGAGAATGAACCGGTCGTTGTTGGGATGCGCGGGGTTTTTCGGGTCGAAACGCATGTGCCCGAAAAACAGCGCCGCGACCAGCTCGGCAGCCGAACAGCAGGAGGTCGGATGCCCGCTGCCGGCCGCGGTGGTGGCCGCGATCGAATGAATGCGCAACTGGTTGGCAATGCCCTTCAGCAGTTCGATGTCTGACTCAATCATTTGAGCGGCAAACCTATCGGATGCGCCACATCAGGGAAAGAATGAAAATGGGCGAATGCGCCTGCGTGGCCGGTCCCAAACGCGGGCTCGGATTGTTTTTTTGTGGGCAAGACGCGGGCAATTGCGGGCGCAGCACGCCAGCCCTGCGCCGGTGCGTCGCTGCTGAAGTGACAGCATCGAACCGGTCCGGTAAGGCTGCGCGATCCGGAGCGATGAACCGGTGCGGTAAATCGGCGGCGCTCAAGGTGCGGGACTTGCGGGCGGGCTGGCCGGTGGCGGGGTCGGGTTGCGCAACTCGGCCGGTGGGCGTCCGTACCGTCCCTGCGTCCAGCGGTAGAGCCAGCCGGTGTCGTAGAGGTAGGCGTGCGCCCACCAGAGCACAAACACCACCAGCAGCACCTTCGGCCAGAGGACCGATTTTTCGGCGTAGCGGTCGGTGATGTCCACCGAGGCGCCCGGAGGCAGTTTGGCGATGCGGGTGAGCGTGGCGCCGAAGGGCACGTTGATGCGGACGCGGGCGTTGATGGCCCAGCCGTTGGCGTCGAGGATCGGGCCGAGATTGCGTTTGCGCAGTTTCATGTAGGCCAGGATGAGCGACGGGCCCGAGATCAGGAGCATCAGTCCCAACAAGATGAGCGGGAACTGCCAGGGCGCGATGCCTTTGAACAGACCCAGGAAGTAGGCCAGGGCCGTGCTCAGCGCGCCAAAGGCCACGCCCAACGCAGCCACGGTGCCGACATCCACTTTGCGGGCTTCGGGCGGTTTGGGCTTGTCGGCCGCCACGGTCGCCGCGGCCGTGGATTCGAGCCGGCTGGTCGAGGCGGCTTCGGCGGCTGCAGCGCGCTTGGCGATTTGTTCCTCGACGAACCGGACGAGTTTCTTGTACGGCATCCAAAACGCCTGCCGCAGGCTGATGGGGTTGGAGACAATGCGGGTGATCGTTGCGTCCCAATCGCGCCCCTGCCGATCGTAAAACAGGCCGTTGCGCCCGAGCATCAGGTGATCGTCGTCGCCCTGCGTGAGCACGGCCACGATGGTGCGTTTTTCGCCGGTGCTCTTGCGCGTGCATTCGCAGTAGGCGAGGTACGCGCCGGCCAACCCGGCCAGCGCGGCGTGCCGTGCGACGTCTTCGACCGGCAAACACAGCGTGCAGGAGCGTTGATCCAGATACAGCGTGCCGCATTGGAAGGCGGCCGGTTGCGAGCCTTCGTAAAAGGTGCGGAAATTGACGAAGTTGGTGCACAGCCCGTGCAGGTCGCGCACGTAACGGCAGAGTTTTTCGACGTTGCCGATCGCCGCGGCTTCGGCTTCCAGCGCCCTGTCTTTGGCCAGCAGCGTCCGGATCTGCTCCCGCGCCGGGCCGGCGAGGATCTCGCGCACGCGCGCGATGCCGAGTTTTTCGACCGCGCCGCCGCGTTTGGCAGCCTGCCACTGCTCGAAGGGCGCCAGGCGCGCCTGCAGCGTCAGCCAGTCGGTCTCGCTCAGCTCCGAGCGCTCGCCCAACAGCGGCCGGACGACCTGGTCGCGCAGCGCGGCCACAGCCGCCCCATGCGCCGGGTTGAGCGGACCGCTCAGGGGAAGCGCTTTGCCGGGTGCGGCCATCGCGAGCGGGAAGTCGGCGATTTCCGAGACCGTGATGCTCAGGTCGCGGGCCGCCAGGGCCCGGTAATCCTCCTCGCGCCGGTTGAGCGCCGCGGCGGCGCGCGGATCGAACGCCGCAAGGCGGCACCGTCCAAAGTAATCATCCACCTTGGCTTTGATGGCGTTAAGAGCGGCGCTGGCCGCTGCGGTGCGTTCGCCCAGGGGCAAAATCACAGCGGCGTTGGTCTCGGCCTGTTGCATCCACTGATCGAACGCGACGCATTCGGCAAAGAACGCATCGGCTCTGGCCGCGTCAACGCCCGGTTTGCCGGAGCGATCGGTGACCGAGCCCATGCAGGCGATGATCTCGCAGATAACGGTCCGGGTGGGGTCGTCGGCCGCCGATTCGGGAATGATCACTCCGTCGCCATTGAAGACGGTGTTGGCGAAGATGCGCGCGGCGTCGGACGCCTCCGCCAGCGAAATGGTATCGGCGTGGCTCTTGCCCCGGCTGACGCAGATTTGTTGGGCGGCGGTCAGCAGGAGTTTGCCCTCGGCCGTGGCGTCGTTGATGGCCGCCAGCGGAACGGTGTCGCGGCCTTCGAGCAGCAGGTCGGGATTTTTGAGCATCGAGCCGGTCCAACGGATCGCGGCGATGAGTTCAGGAGCGCGGATGCGGCCGTCCTGATCGGTGTCAATCAGTTCGGCGGTTTTGGGATCGAACTCCAACCCCCGGGTCGGGCAGGCCAGGGCGACCCAGAGTTTTTGATCCAGCTCGCCCAAGTGGAGCAGGTCGGCACCGGTGTCGAGCTTGACCTGGTTGAAGCCGCCGGCGCGGAAGAATTTCCAGGAGTGTAGGTTGGAGGGGTTCATGGGAGGCATCTAGGTTCTGTCGTGGCTGATGCTGCGAGGCGGGTTGTGTGAACCGCAAGCCTGAAACCCGCCCCGGACTCGGAGTGGCGGCGCAGAGTGCAAGCCGGCAATCAATCCCGCAGCTCGAAGCAGTAGAGCGTTTGGTGGTAACGCAGGTAAAGCCGGCCGTTGGCAATGACCGGATGCGTCCAGGCGTCGCTCACCCGCTGGGTCACCAGCCGGAAACGTCCGGCGACATCAAAACCGCTTGCGCCCGGACGCAGCAGTGCAACTTCACCGTCTTCAGCCAGACAATACAACCGCCCGTCGGCCCAGAGCGGCGCGCCCTTGGTCAGACCTTCGAGCTCGAATCGCACCGTGCCGGTTCGCGCGTCCAGCGCCACCCAGCGTCGGGGCTGGCGATAGCGCGCGCCGTAGAGCGTGCCGTTGATGCAGAGCACGCCGCCCTGACAGGCGTCCAGGTCCGTGCGCCAGGCGGGCTGGACTTCCAGACGTTGGCCGTCGAAACCCAGCCGGTAGAGCACCCCGCCCGGGCCGTCCGGCGCGGTCACAAACACCCCTTCGCCGGTCCAGACCGGCGTCGAGGCGATGACCTGATAGCGCGTGGGCATGGGACGCGACCAGAGCAACTGGCCGGTGTCGGCGTCTGCGCCAAAGACATGGCGCAAGGAGCATTGGATCAACATGCGGCGGCCGGGGAGACGGACGAGGATCGGCGAAGCATAGCTGGCGGCATCGGGCTCGCCTGCCGGTTCGTTCAGGCGCTGGTGGGCCGGCTCGTCGGATTGGCCCAACAGCAGCGGCGCGCTCGCCCAGCGGGTGGCGCCGGATTGGACGTCGAGCGCCGCGATCAGGGCCTTGCGACCGCCGGCGGTGACAATGAGCCGCGAGCCGTCCACCAGGAGATTTTCGCTCAGCCCCCAGTGAATGACCCTGGCGGCGAAGCGTTCGACCAGGTCGACCGACCATTGTTCGGCCCCGGTTTGTGCGTCCAGGCAGGTCACCCGACCGTGTGCGTTGAGGTGGAAGAGTCGTCCGGCGCTGAACGTGCAACTGGCTCGCACGCCGGGGTAAGGTCCTTTCCAGGCGCGCCCGTTTTTGGATTCCCACACTCGCCGGCCCTGCAGATCCAGGGCGAAGATGCGCAGTTCCTCACCCACATCGCCGGTGAGATAAATTCGGTCGCCCACGACAATCGGCGCGCTGTACCCGCGCCCTAGGCCGGTGCTCTGCCAGAGAAGTTTCGGTCCGCCTTCGGGCCAGCGTTGCAACAGGCGGGTTTCGGCGCAAACGGCGTCGCGATTCGGCCCGCGCCATTGCGGCCAGTCGGCAGCGGCGCAGGGTCGGAGCAGGGCAGCGAGGAGCGCCGGCATCCAGAACATTCGTTTGGCGGGCATGCGCAGAAAAGGTGCGGTCGGCGCGCTGCGAGTCAACCCGATGCCGCGGGTCGGCGGGATTTCAGCTCTGGCCGAGGAGCTTGAGGAATTCCTCTTCGGTGAGGGTTTTGACACCGAGCTGTCGGGCCTTGTCGAGTTTGGACCCGGGCTCGGCGCCCACGACGAGGAAATCGGTTTTTTTGCTGACGCTGCCGGCGACCTTGCCGCCGAGGGCTTCGATTTTGGCCGTCGCGTCTTCGCGAGTCATGGATTGGAGCGTGCCGGTGAGCACGAAGGTTTTGCCGCTCAGCGGGCCCGCAGCGGCGGCGGGCCGGTACAGATCGGACTTGAAGTTGAGTCCGATCCGGCGCAGGCGTTCGAGCAGGCGGCGGTTGGCCGGGTCGTCGCGCCAGCGCACGATGCTGCGGGCGATGACCTCGCCGATGTCCTCGGCTTGCATGAGTTGTTCGGGCGAGGCTTCAAAAATGTCGTCGAGCGAGGGGAAATGTCGGCAGAGGGATTTGGCCACGCCGGCGCCGACATTCAGGATGCCCAGACCGTAGAGCACGCGCCAGGCTTCGCGGGATTTGCTGCGCTGGATGGCCTCGATGAAATTGCGCGCCGATTTTTCGCCCATGCGCTCCAGCGCGGCGACCTCCTCGACCTTGAGTCGGTACAGGTCGGCGACGTCGCGCACCAGACCGCGGCCGACCAGTTGCGCCACCAGCACCTCGCCCGCGCCCTCGATGTCCATCGCGCCGCGGGAACACCAGTGCTCGATGCGACCGCGGATTTGCGCCGGGCAATCGGGATTGGGGCAGCGCCAGACGGCGGCTTCGGCCTCGTCCTCGGCGAGGGATTTGACGGCTTTGGAGCCGCATTCGGGGCAGGTGCGCGGGAACACGAACGGTTTTTCGGCGCCGGTGCGCCGGTCGGTCACCACGCCGACCACCGCCGGGATGACCTCGCCGGCTTTTTCGACGAGGACCGTGTCGCCGATGCGAATGTCTTTTTCGCGGATGTAATCTTCGTTGTGGAGCGTGGCGCGGCTGATGGTGCTGCCGGCCAGGAACACGGGCTCGAGTTCGGCCACGGGCGTCAGCGCCCCGGTGCGGCCGACCTGGATGGTGATGGCTTTGAGTCGGGTTTGAGCCTGTTCGGGTGCGTATTTGTAGGCGATGGCCCAGCGGGGCGCCTTGGCGGTGGCGCCCAGGCGCTGCTGCTGTTCGAAGGAGTTGAGTTTGACCACGGCTCCGTCGGTTTCGTAGGGGAACTGCCTGCGGACGGTGTCCAGCTCATGGATCGCGTCGAGCAATTCCGCCTCCGAACGGCAGAACCAGGCGCGCTCGGGCGTCTTGAAACCCAGCGTGCGCAGATACTGCAACCAGTCCCACTGGGTGCGGGGCGGACGTTGGCGGGCGCCGGGCTGCAGTTCGCCCATGCCGTAGAGCACGATGTCCAGCGGACGCCGCGCCACAATGCGGGGATCGAGCTGTTTGAGCGAGCCGGCGGCGGCGTTGCGCGGGTTGGCAAAGAGTTCCTCCCCGGCGGCGGCGCGCTCGGCGTTGAGTTTTTCGAATCCGGCGCGCGGCATGTAGACCTCGCCGCGCACTTCGAGCACGGGCGGACATTCGGCCGCAGGGCAGTCCAGCCGCAGGGGCACGCTCCGGATGGTTTTGAGGTTGGCGGTGATGTCATCGCCGGTGGTGCCGTCGCCGCGCGTGGCGCCGACAACCAGCAGACCGTTTTCATAGCGAAGGCTCACGGCCACGCCGTCCACCTTGGGTTCGACGACCCATTCGAGCCGTTCGCCGGTGAGCCAACGTTGCACGCGACGGACGAATTCCAGCAGTTCCTCCTGCGAATAGGTGTTGTCGAGGCTGAGCATCGGCACGGCGTGGCGGACCGGCCGGAAACCCTCCATGGGTTTTTCGGCCACGCGCTGGGTGGGTGAATCGGGCGTGACCAGTTGCGGGAACTGCCGTTCCAACTCGACCAGCTCGCGGTAAAGCCGGTCGTATTCGCGATCGGAAATCAGCGGTTTGGCCTCGACGTAATAGGCGTGGTCGTAGCGGCGGATGTCCCGAACCAACTGCGCGTGGCGCGTCTGGGCTTCTTTGAGCGTCACGCCTCCATTGTGGAATCGGTCCGGGCCGGTTGGACAGCCATTTTTGGCGCACCCGGCGAGGCTCAGGCCGGCTCGACGCCGTGGCGTTGGGCATGCGCCTCGTCCAGCTCGCGCAACTGTTCGATAATGCCCACCAGCTTGCGACCGGTGGGAGTGAGGCGGTACTCGACGCGCAGGACCTTGCCGGGAAATTCCTGGCGCGTGATCAGTTCGTAATCGAGCAGTTTGCGCAGTCGCTCGCTCAGCACCTTGGCCGAGATGCCCGGAATGAAGCGCTCCAACTGACCCGGACGTGTCACGCCCCGGCCGATGGCGGCCAGCACCGCCGCCGACCATTTGCAGCCGACGACGTCCTCCAGCCGGCGATACGCCGTGCGTTCGGGCAGCGACAGGACTTTGGCGCGGAGCGGATTCTTTTCTGGCATGGCGGCAGTTTAACGCGGTGGGGCGCCGAATGCACCCGGTTACAAAACGGTAACCGCCCACCGGTTTGTGCCCTCTTTCGCATCCGACAATTTGGGCTTCAATGCAATCACGGCGCGCGACATCCGGGTCGCGCGTCGAACCAAACATGCAACCGAACGAGAAACGATGAAAACCAAAGCCGTGTTCTACCATGCCGGCTGCCCGGTCTGTGTGGCAGCCGAACAAAACATCGCCGCCGCGCTCGACCCGGCGCGGTTCGATGTCGAAATCGTCCATCTGGGTCAGGCCAAACACCGCATCGCCGAGGCCGAGCGGGCCGGCGTCAAATCCGTGCCCGCCCTGGTACTCAACGGGAGGGCCTATCACATCAACTTCGGCGCGTCTCTGGCCGATCTGAAGAAATAGCCCGACAGGCCGCAGGCTGATCGGAACGCGCGCGGAGGACTCAATTCGACGAACTCGCCGCCGGGCGGCGCACGGCCAAAGTGCGGCAGACCTCCGGCGCGTTTCGACTGCCCCGGCGGCAACCTGCGCCCGGGGCGAGCGGGCAATCAGACGCCTTCGAGAATCGCCACCGCAGCAGCGTAGTTTTCGCTGTGGCTGAGGCTGATCCAGACGGCGTGGGCGCCGCGCTCCTGCAGCAACCCCACCGCCTCGCCATGCAACGCCACGAACGGCGCGCCGCTGGCGTGATGGCGGATTTCGATGTCGTGCCAGCCCAACTGCGCGCCGATGCCCGTACCAAAGGCTTTCGAAACCGCTTCCTTGGCAGCGAACCTTCCCGCAATGAACGGCGCGGCCACCCGATGTGCCCGGCAATACGCAATTTCCTCGGGCAGGAGAATTCGCTGCAAAAACCGGTCGCCAAACCGGTCCACAGCGGCCGCCACGCGGGCCACTTCGATGATGTCTATCCCGATGCCGACGATCATGATGGCAATGCGGTCGGGTCGGCTCGCCGGCCCGGGGCCGCGGCTCAGCCGCGGTAACCCTCCATCAGTGCCAGCATTTCTTTGACCGCCGCGGCCAACCCGACAAACACCGCGCGGCTGATGATGCTGTGGCCGATGTTCAGCTCGACCAGGTGCGGCACCCGATGCAGTGCCCGCAGATTCCGATAATTCAATCCGTGTCCGGCGTTGACCTTCAAACCCAGTTGGTGCGCCTGGTGTGCGGCCCGGATCAACCGCTCCAGTTCCGCATCCCGCCGCGCCGGATCGTCGAAATGCTCGGCATACGCCCCGGTGTGCAGCTCGACGAATTGCGCCCCCACACGCGCCGCGGCGGCCACCTGCGCCGGATCGGGCGCAATGAAAAGGCTCACCTGAATGCCGGCGTCGTTCATCCGCCGGCGCGTTTCGGCAATCGCCGCCTCGGCCGCGACCACGTCCAGACCGCCCTCAGTGGTGATCTCCTGACGGCGTTCGGGCACCAGACAAATGATGTCCGGTTTGAGCCGCAGGGCGATCTCGACGATTTCGGGCGCATTGGCCATCTCGAGATTCAGGCGCGTACGAACAATTTCGCGCAGTTTCCACACGTCGCGATCTTGGATGTGCCGTCGGTCCTCCCGCAGATGCACGGTGATGCCATGGGCGCCGGCGGCCTCGCATTCGCGGGCGGTGGCAATTGGATCCGGCTCGCCGCGTTCGCGTCCCCGATAGCGCGCTTCGCGCAGCGTGGCGACGTGATCAATGTTGACACCGAGCTTGAGCATGACCGACCGAAGAACTAACGCAGCCGAGCCCACACGCCAAGCCGATTCGGGTCACGGAACAAGTGCCGGAATTCTTTTCGCTTCGGGAGGGCGGCAACAAGGGCTTGGGCAGCAGCAGCATGAGCCCAAACCCGGGCGTGGCGAGCCCGGCGAACAGAGTTGGAGACGCGAGTGATATCTGGACAAGACCCCGGCCGCTGAACTCACCATCCAGTGGGTTGACTCTGGCCTGCTCGGGACTTTTTGCGTCAACCCGCGGGGCGAATGCTCGGTGAAAGGCGATCTGGATTCGGGAATCCGTGGGCGATGGTTGAAATATCTGGGCAAGGCGGCGGGTCTGGTTTAGAAGAAGGCGAGCGTTGCCGACGGAATGAAGAAAGTTTTGGCGGGGATCGCGTGGTTCCTGGTTGCGGCGGTGGGCGTGGTGGCGTACACGACGCTGGCGCTGCAGCGGGGTGAACCGGTCCATTCGGCCTATATTCTGATTGCGGCGCTGTGTTCCTACGCGATCGGATTCCGATTCTATTCCAAGTGGGTGGCCGCGCGGGTGTTGATGCTCGATGATCGGCGGGCGACGCCCTGCCAGGTGCACGATGACGGCAAGGATTTTGTCCGCACCAACAAGTGGATTGTTTTCGGGCATCATTTTGCGGCGATTTCCGGACCGGGGCCGCTGGTCGGGCCGGTGCTGGCGGCGCAATTCGGGTATTTGCCGGGCACGTTGTGGATTCTGATCGGCTGTGTGCTGGGCGGGGCGGTGCAGGATTTTATGATTTTGTTCGCCTCGATGCGGCGCAACGGCCGGTCGCTGGGCCAGATGGTCAAGGAGGAGCTCAACACGCCGGCCGGGGTCATCGCGCTGGTGGCGATTCTGGCGATCATGGTGATTTTGCTGGCGGTGCTGGCGCTGGTGGTGGTCAAGGCGCTGGCGGAGAGTCCCTGGGGCGTGTTCACGGTGGGCGCGACGATTCCCATCGCGATGTTCATGGGCTGTTACATGCGTTTCTGGCGGATTGGCCGGGTGCGGGAGGCCTCGATTCTGGGCGTGGTGGCGTTGTTGGTGGCGGTCTGGGGCGGCAAGCTGGTGTACGAGAATCCGGGCGCCTCGGCGCTGTTCGGGTTGCGGGACATCACGCTGGCGTGGGCGATCATTTTGTACGGGCTGGCGGCGAGCGTCTTGCCGGTGTGGCTGCTGCTGGCGCCGCGCGATTATCTGAGCACGTTCATGAAGCTGGGGACGATTTTCCTGCTGGCGACGGGCATTTTCGTGGTGTTGCCGCATCTGCAAATGCCGCCGCTGACGCAGTTCGTGGACGGTTCGGGGCCGGTGGTGGCGGGCAAATTGTTTCCGTTTTGCTTCATCACGATCGCCTGCGGGGCGATCTCGGGTTTTCATACGCTCATCGCCAGTGGCACGACGCCCAAGCTCATCACGCGCGAGAGTTATGCGCGGCCGATTGGCTACGGGGCGATGTGTCTCGAATCGCTGGTGGCGATCATGGCCATGGTGGCGGCCACGACGATGGAACCGGGCGTGTACTTTGCCATGAACATCAAGGGCGAGCCGGCGGCCACGGCGGCGATGGTCAGTGCGCATGGTTTTCCGGTGACCGTCGAGCACATGAACGAACTGGCGCGCGAGGTGGGCGAGCACACGCTCTTTGGGCGCACTGGTGGTGCGGCGACGTTGGCGGTGGGCATGGCGCAGATTTTCTCCAAAGCGGTGGGGCATCGGTGGCTGGATTTGTGGTATCACTTCGCGATCATGTTCGAGGCGTTGTTCATTTTGACGACGCTGGATGCGGGCACGCGGGTGGGACGGTACATTTTGCATGATTTTCTCGGGCAGGTCTGGAAACCGCTGGGCAATACGCGGCATTTGGGAGCCAATCTGCTGGCCAGCGGCCTGATGGTCAGCGCGTGGGGCTATTTTCTGGTCCAGGGTGTGCGCGATCCGCTGGGCGGGGTCAACTCGCTCTGGCCGCTGTTCGGGATTGCCAACCAGATGCTCGCGGCCATCGCGCTGTGTTTGGCGGTGACGATCATTTTGAAAATGGAGCTCCGTCGCGCCGGCGAAACGCTGGCTGGAAATCCGTCGGCGATGGCGGTGACGGATCGTCTGGAAGCGCGAGAGGAGAGGTTGGGGCGACGGCGCGCCCGGCCGTGGCTGGCGTTGGTGGCGTTGTTGCCGATGCTTTGGCTGGTGAGCGTGACCTTTACGGCCGGGATCGAAAAAATCTGGAATCGCGACCCGCGGGTGGGATTTCTGGCGCAGGCCGAACACCTGGCGCAAAAGCCTCCCGGGCTGATGGCGGCGCTGGAGGCGGCCCGGGCCGGTGGTGATCCGGCAGCGATCGCCGCGGCCGAAAGGGCCCTGCGCGCCAACCGAACGCTGCAATTCAACAACCGCCTGGATGCAGTGGTGGCCGGGGTGTTTCTGACGCTGGTCAGCGCGATTCTGGTGTTGAGCGCTCGCGAGTGGTGGCTGCTTTTGAGCGGGCGCAAGCCGGTGCTCCTGCGCGAGACCGAACCGGTGTGGTTGCCGGAGTATGCGGTTCGGGAAGCGGGGCAGGGTGGACGCTTGAGTTTGGGTGGGGCGGCCGCGCTGGCGCTGGCGCTGACGCGCGAACTCTCCGGTGAAGCGGCGCTGGCGCGCGCCCAGGAACAGGCGCAGATCCGGGAATGCGTTTGCGAATCGCCGGCGCGCGAATCGGTTCGGCCGCTCTCGGGCCGGCGCAACGGCGCGCCCGCGGCCGCGCTGTATGTGGCGGTGACCGAGCAGCGATTCAACGGGGTGCGGCGATGCTGTTAAAGTGTGAGAATGCCGGGCGGACCGCCCGCGCCCGGGCGATGGCGGCGGCGTGTGCAGCGCGGCGGCGCACGAGTTCGCGGTCGAAAAAGGCCCGACGGCACAGCGAGGCATGAAGCTGGGTTTGTTTGGCGGTTCGTTCGATCCGGTGCACTTGGGGCATTTGCTGGTGGGGCAGGCGGCGCTGGAGGAGCTGGAGCTGGATCGGCTCGTTTTCATTCCGGCCGCGCAGTCGCCCTACAAACCCGAGCGGGCGCCGTTGCCCGGCCCGGTGCGGGCGCGGCTGTTGCGTCTGGCGCTGGCCGGTTGGACGCGGGCGGAAGTGGACGAGCAGGAGCTGCGGCGCGGCGGCATTTCCTACACGATCGAGACGGTGCGGGATTACGCGCAGCGTTTTCCTGGGGCGGCGCTGTTTTACCTGATCGGGGCCGATCATGTTGCGGCGTTGCCGGGCTGGCGCGAGGCTGCGGAGCTGGCACGGCTGGTGGAATTTGTCGTGATTCCCCGGCCGGGCGAGACGCCGGTGGCGTTTCCGGCACCGTTCCGCGGTCGCGTGTTGAAGGGATTTCCGATTTCGGTTTCCTCGTCGGAGATTCGGGCCCGCGTGCGGGCCGGGCTGCCGATTGATTCGCTGGTCCCGGCGGCGGTGGCCGAGGCCATTCGAATCGAGGCCCTCTATGCCTGAGCGACGGGCATGGATCGAAACAATGCGCCCTCGGTGGCGCAGTGGCCCGGGTGCGAAAATTTCCGCGTGTTCAACGCGGGGCGACCGGCGTTAAGCTTGGATCGAAGTATGGATTCACGAAAACTGGCGCTGCTGTGTCGGCGTTTGGCGGACCAGAAAAAAGCGGAGAACCTCGTGGTGTTGGATGTGCGCAAACTTTCGAGCATCACCGATTATTTTGTCATCGCCTCCGGCACCAGCGAGCCGCATCTGCGCGCGATTCTGGACGAGATCACCGAACGGCTGCGCGAAGACTACGGCGTGCGACCGCGCGCGGTGGACGGCACCGTGCAGGGCGCGTGGGTGGTGTTGGATTTCTTCGATGTGATCGTGCACATCATGCGGGCCGACATCCGCGCCCGCTACGATCTGGAAGGTCTCTGGGGCGATGCGCCGCGGGTGCGGGCGCGCAGCCCGCGCCCGGTGAAGCGCTGAGCCGGGCGGCGACCTTTCCCCGAGCAGATCGGGCGTGGTCGCGCCGGGCGAAGCCGGGTGCGGCCGAGGTCCGGCGCGAGCGTGTGCCGGTGCGGCTGCCGCCCGGGAACAGGGCGGAATTCACCTGGCCAGTTGTTGGAGTCTGGCTTCGAGTTCTTTTGCCAGGAGCGCTTCGATCAGCGGGTCGAGTTCGCCTTCCAGGACGGCGGGCAGATTGTAGAGGGTCAGGTCAATCCGGTGATCGGTGACGCGGTTTTGGGGGAAGTTGTAGGTGCGGATGCGTTCGTTGCGTTCGCCGGTGCCGACCTGGGCGCGGCGTTGGGCGGCGTACTGGGCGTTTTGTTCGGCGATGCGCCGGTCCAGCAGGCGAGCGCGAAGGACCTTGAGGGCCCTGGCTTTGTTTTTCTGCTGGGAGCGCTCGTCGGCGCAACGGACGATCAGGCCGGTGGGTTTGTGGAGGATCTGGACGGCGGAATCGGTGGTGTTGACGCCCTGACCGCCCGGCCCGGAGGCGCGGCAGACGGTGATTTCAAGTTCCTCGGGTTTGATTTCGACGTCCACTTCCTCGGCTTCGGGCAGCACGGCCACGGTGCAGGTGCTGGTGTGGATGCGGCCCTGGGCCTCGGTGGCCGGCACGCGCTGGACGCGGTGCACACCGCTTTCGTGTTTGAAGCGCCGGTACACGCCTTCGCCGGAAACCAGGAAAATCACTTCTTTGAAACCGCCCAGGTCCGAGGGGCTGGTGTCGAGGGTCTCGACCGTCCAGCCGCGGGCTTCGGCGTATCGGGTGTACATGCGGTAGAGGTCGCCGGCGAAGAGGGCGGCCTCGTCGCCGCCGGCGCCCGCGCGGATCTCGACGATGACGTCCTTCTCGTCGTTGGGGTCCTTGGGGATCAGGAGCAGGCGGATCTCGGCTTCGAGCCGCTCGATCCGTGACTCGGCGTCGTCGAGCTCGGCCCGGTAGAAGTCGCGTTCCTCCCCGGTGGCCTCGGCGAGGAGGGCCCGGGCGGCGTCGCGGTCGTCGAGCGCCCGCTTGAGCTCCCGGTAGCGCTCGATGATCTC
>CAYXJB010000068.1:0-13679 GCA_964465445.1 uncultured Verrucomicrobiota bacterium | reverse complement strand
GTGCACCATCGCCGCGAAATCTCTGTCTTCCCTCAAATCTCGTTCCCCACAACCTGAGCCCCGTTAGGGGCGCAATCTCTGTAGATCCGGCATCAAAAAAAACCCCGAGCCCCGTAGGGGCGACATCTGTTCCGCCCCGACCCTAACCCGGTGCGGCTACGATTCGGACGTTTGCACCATCGGGCCACAATCATCCCGGGGACGTGCGGGAAACACTCGCTGCTGGCGTGTCCGGCATTGCGATGCCGCTCCTGACGGAGCTTTTGGATTTCTGGCGGCCCGGGGCTACAAAGATGTCGCACCTCCGGTGCTCGACCCGGCCGACATGGCGCACCACCCTGCGAGCTTCGAGAAGCGCGTTGTGCCCTCTCAAATCCCGTTCCGGGAAAACCCCGAGGGCTACAAAGATGTCGCACCTCCGGTGCTCGGTCTGGCCGACATGGCGCACCACCCGGTGCGCTTCGAGAAGCGCGTTGTGGCCCCTCAAATCTCGTTCCCCACAACCTCGAGCCCCGTTAGGGGCGCAATCTTTGTAGATCCCGGGATCAACAAAAATCCCGAGCCCCGTAGGGGCGACATCTGTTCCGGCCGGCCTTTACCCGAACCGGCTACGATTCGGAGGTTTCCACCGGCGCGCCGCCCTCCGGGAGCTTGAGATTCATGAAGGGGTTCTGACCGAAAACACGCGGTGTGCCCGGGGCCGATGAACCGCCGGCGTTCGCCGGCGGAGCGGGTTGAGGCGGCGAGGACGCGCGGTTGGTTTCGGTCGGTGTGGCGGTCGGGGCGGCGGGCTGCTGCTGCAGTTCACGCGGGTTCTTGGCCCGTTTGTTTCGCGGCAGCGGACTGATCATCACATGAATGCCCCGGCCCACCAGCTTGGGCTCGAAATCCGGATGCCCGTACGGCGCAATGGCCTCAAGGAATTTCCGCACGACGTCGAAGCCAAACTCGGTATGCGCCATTTCGCGGCCGCGGAATTTGAGGGCGAGCTTGACCTTGATGTCGTTGCAAAGGAAATCAATCGCGTGGCCGATCTTGATCTTGAGGTCGTGCGGATCAATGCGCGGGCTGAGCTGGATTTCCTTGACCTGGGAGGCGTGCTGATGCTTGCGGGATTCTTTTTCCTTCTTGGCCAGCTCGTACCGGTACTTGCCGTAGTCCACCAACCGGCAGACTGGCGGATTGGCGTTGGGGGCGACCTCGACCAGGTCCACGCCCTGGGCGCGGGCCATCGCCAGCGCCTCGTTGAGCGAGAGGATGCCCACCTGCTTGCCGTCAGTCCCGATCACGCGCACTTCGCGGGCACGGATCCGCCCGTTGATGCGCGGCATCGGAGCGTAGGAGGAATGGCGTGAAGACACAGGGCGGCTCAAGACGCCCTCACCGGTTGAAGCTTCATGTCTGATTCACCATCACGCGACCGGCTCATCGCCGGACAACCAACTCGCGCCTAATTAAAACGCGACCGAGCCGCCGCGCAAGCGCAAATTTGCTTCCGAACCCCACCCGGCCAGCCCGGCGACCGCCCCCCGCCGGGCGACCTGCCTTCAACCGGCCGGGCGGTTGGGTCTGCCAGGGGCACCGCCTCCCAGAATTCCATCCAACCCCGAAAAACGGCCTGCACGCGCGGCCACGCGGGGCAGGTCGGCCCGGCTGCTCCAAAGCAGCATTGCGAGCCGCCGCGCCGCATGGCAGGTTGCGCCCCGTCGGCATGAGCACAACCACTGCAACGCCCGAATCGCGTCCGGCGTCCCTCCCGGCGGCGGATCCGCGCCTGCCGGATTTCTCTGGACCCGTGGCGCGGCCCAAAAAGACCGCCTGGCAGTTGTTCAAGGAAGTGCTCGAACACGGCGGGCCGGGGTATTTGCAGTTTGCCATCACCAACATCTGCAACGCCGACTGCGCCTTTTGCGGCTTCGCGCGCTCGAAGTTCGACCCCAAAGCGCGCCGCAGCGTGACGCTTCAGGAGGCGCTCGACGTGGTGGACATCGCCGTCAAAAACCACATCGGCTATCTGCTGTTTGTGGGCGGCGAACCGCTGGTGCACCGGGATCTGCGCGCCATGACCCGGTACGCCGCCCACCGCGGTTTGCGCCCGATGATCTGCACCAACGGCGCGCTCTGGACCGAGGAAAACATGCGGGCGCTGGCCGACGACGGGCTGAGCAGCGTGATCATGTCCATTGACGCGCACGACGTGGCGCGGCACGAGGCCAATCGGGGCTTGCCGGATGTGTGCCGGCGGATCCGCCGCGCGAACGAGTTTTTTCATCGGGCCGGCATCCAGACCACGGCCAGCGTCACGGCCAGCCGGCTGATCGAGGACTACGAGAAGTTGCCGGCGTTTCTGGAATCGCTCGGGTTCAAAAGCTGCACCTTCAGCTATCCGCTCACCTCGCTGGCGAGCAGTTACCTGAGCTTCAGCGACTGCGGCCTGGTCAAATACAGTCGCGAGGAGCTCATCGAGCTGTTCGAAAAGATCAAACGGCTCAAACGCACCAACGGATTCGCGATCGTCAACCCCGTCGAATCGCTCAACGAAATGCAGCGGCACTTGCGGGGCGAACCGGAGCGCTTCGGTTGTCTGGGCGGCTACAAGTACTTCTACCTGGATTGGAACCTCGACCTGTACCGCTGTCATTTCTGGGAGCGGCCGATGTGCAAGGTGTACGACTGGGACGAATCCAAGCGCATCCGGGATGATTGCACCCGGTGCATGATTGATTGTTACCGCGATCCCAGCGTGCTGCAGCGGGTGGCCGTCAACGCCAGCGACGCCTGGCACGCCGCCCGGCGCGGCCGGTGGCTGACCGCCGCCCGACATTTGCTCGACCCGCGCAACCTCACCTCGCTCAAGGCCGTCTGGGAGGACCGCCGCTGGATCGGCGGTGTCTGAGCCGCGCCCGCGTTCTGCGGCGACCGGCTCAATCGAAGATCTTGCCCGGATTCAAAATCCCGTTGGGGTCCAGCGCCCGGCGCACCGTGCGCATCAGACGCATCTGCGCATCTCCGGCGAACCTGGGCAGGAAGGATTTTTTGGCCAGCCCCACGCCGTGCTCGCCGGTGATCGTGCCGCCGAGCCGGATGGCTTCCTCGAAAATCTCCCGGAACGCCTCCTCGACGCGCCGCATCTCCTCGGCGTTGCGTTCGTCGGTCAAAAACGTCGGATGCAAATTGCCGTCGCCCATGTGGCCGAAGGTGCCGATGCGGAGCCGGTATTTGCGGGCGACGTTCTCGATGAAGCGAATCATGCGGGCCAGTTCGCTCCGTGGCACGGTGGCATCCTCGAGAATGGTGGTCGGGGCGACCCGCGCCAGTGCGGAGAAGGCGTTGCGGCGGGCAGCGGCCAGACGCGCCGCCTCGGCTTCGTCGGCCGCCACGCGCACCTGGCGTGCGCCGTTTTGGCGGGCCAGCGCCTCCATTTTGGCCGCCTCTTCGGCCACTGCGGCGGGGTGACCGTCGGTTTCCATCAGCAACAGCGCCTCGCAATCCAGCGGCAGCCCCACCTGCGCGAACTCCTCCACGCACCGGATCGTGGTCCGATCCAGGAACTCCAGTGTGCAGGGAATGATTTGCGCGGCGATGATGTCCGAGACCGTTTGCGCGGCCTGGTCCATGGCGTTGAAGGTGGCGAGCAACGTTTTTTTGGCCGCCGGTCGCGGCAGCAGCCGCAGGAGCACCTGCGTGATCACGCCCAGCGTTCCCTCCGAGCCGATGAACAGATCCCGCAACGAGTAGCCGGCCACGTCCTTGACGCACTTGTTGCCCATCCAGCACACCTCCCCGTCGGACAACACCACTTCCAGGCCCATCACGTAGTTGCGCGTGACGCCGTATTTGAGACCGCGCAACCCGCCGGAGTTCTCCGCCACGTTGCCCCCGATGGTCGAGATCTTCATCGAACCGGGGTCGGGCGGATAGAACAAACCCGCCCCCGCGGCCGCATCGGCGATCGCCTGCGTCGTGGCGCCGGCCTCGGCCAGCACGGTGAGGTTGGCCCGATCCAGTTCCACGATCCGATCCATCTTCGCCAGGCACAGCACGATGCTGTCGCTCACCGGCACGCTGCCGCCGCTCAAGCCCGTGCCCGAACCGCGTGTGACCACCGGCGTGCGGGTTTCGTTGGCCAGTCGCAGGATGGCCGAGACCTGCGCCGTCTGGCGCGCGAACACGACGCACCCGGGCAATTGCTTGAGCGCTGCCGTGCCGTCGAACGCGTAGGGAATGCGATCCTCGGTCGCCGTCAGCACCTGGTCCGGACCGACGATTTGCCGCAGGGCCGCCAGCGTCTGGTGCGTCAGAGCCATAAACGCTCTGCGAGCATGTTGAAGCACTCCGGCACGGTCAAGGCGGCGCGCGACACCGGCCGGCCAGCCTGTGACCGCGTCGCGGCCGGACACGCCCCCGGCGCGGTGTTTTTCGGTTTGCGCCCGGGCGCGTCTGCGGCATGTTGGAATCCGACTATGGGACGACGACGCGAAGCGCGCGAACGCGCCGTGCAATTCCTGTTTCAGTACGACCTGAATCCGTCCGAGAATTTGGATCAGGCGCTGCAGGAATTCTGGGAATCGCAGCGCGAAGCGGCCCTGGCCGAGGACAAGTCGCCCGCGCACTGGGGCGAGCCGGTGGTGCTGCCGCCGCCCACGCCCGAGGAACTGGAGGAACGGCAGTTCGCCGAGCCGCTGATCCGCGGCGTCATCGAACATCGCGACGAGATTGACCAGTTGATCCGCAAATACCTCAAGAACTGGGATTTCAACCGGCTGGCGGTGGTGGACCGCAACGTCATGCGCTTGGCCGTCTATGAAATGCTCTACCGGGAGGACATCCCACCGGTGGTGAGCATCAACGAAGCGGTGGATATCGCCAAGAAATACTCGACTGCCGACAGCGGGAAATTCGTCAACGGCGTGCTGGACCGCATCCGCGTCGAACTGATGCGTCCGGCCCGCATTGTCAAGTGAGCCGCCGCGGCCGCGCCGGGACGGCTCGCCTCCCGGCCCGCGCCCGAGTTGCTCGACCGGGAGTGAACATGTTTGCCGATCTGCATCTGCATTCGCTGTTTTCCGACGGCACCTTCACGCCGGAGGAACTGGTCGGCCACGCCCGGCGCAGCGGCCTGAGCGCCCTGGCGCTGACCGATCACGACACCGTCGAGGGTTGCGAGCGGATGCGCGCCGCCTGCGCGGCCCAGGGACTGGAATTCATCGCCGGGACCGAGCTGACCGCCGAACATCAGGGCAACGAGGTGCACATTCTGGGCTATTATGTGGATGTGACGCATCGCGGGCTGCTGGCTGAGCTGAGCCGTTTCCAACTCGCCCGCCAGCAACGCATCCGGGAAATGTGCGCCCGTTTGCAGGAACTCAATGTGCCGCTGGAGGCCGAAACCGTCTTCGCCCTGGCCCGGTGCAATTCACCCGGACGCCCGCATGTGGCGCGCTCGCTGGTGCACAGCGGCCTGTGCCGTTCGCTCGACGAGGCGTTCGAGCGATTTCTCAAACGCGACCGACCGGCCTGGGTGCCCAAAGCCCGCATCTCGGCCCGCCAGGCCATCGAGTTGATCCACCAGGCCGGCGGTCTGGCCGTGCTGGCGCATCCGCTGCTCAATCACGCCGATCATCTCATCCCGGTGCTGGCCGCCGAAGGGCTCGACGGCCTGGAATGCTTCCACAGCAAGCACTCCGAGGAGGCCACGCGACGATATCTGGCCCTGGCCACGCAACACGGCCTGCTGATCACCGGCGGCTCCGATTGCCACGGCAACAGCAAGGGCCGCCCGCTCATCGGCTCCATCAAACTGCCCTACGCCTACGTCGAATCGCTCCACTCGGCTCACCGCCGCCTGGCCCGCCGTAACGCCGCCCGACTGCGTCGCGCCCCGGCCTGAATCCGGCACCCGGCGCAAACCGATCCAACGTTTCCCGATCCACTGTCGCCTCGCACCATGGGATTGTTCGACAAACTCAAAGTCGGCCTGGCCCGAACGCACCAGCGTCTGGCTCATGAACTGCAGCGCATCTTGACCCGCTCGCCGCGACTGAGCGGCGAAACGCTCGAAGATCTCGAAGCCATCCTGCTGGCCGCCGACCTGGGCCCGACCATCACTCAACAAATCCTGAGCGCCGTCAAACGCGCCTACGAAACCGCCGGCCCGGCGGCCCCGGATGTCTTCGAGATCGCCCGCGCCGAGGTCGAAAAAAACCTCCTCCCGTCCGACGGCGAGTTGCGACGCGCTCCCGACGGGTTGACCGTGGTCACGCTGGTCGGCGTCAACGGCACCGGCAAAACCACCACCGCCGCCAAACTCGCCCACCGCGTCCAAGCCCGGGGCGAACGCGCGCTGCTGGCGGCCTGCGACACCTTCCGCGCCGCGGCCATCGAACAGCTCCGGCTCTGGGGAGAGCGCCTGGGCGTGGAGGTCATCGCCGGTCCGTACGGCGCGGACGCCGCGGCGGTGGCGCACGACGCGGTTTCGGCGGCCGTGGCCCGGGGTGCCGACTGGCTGTTTGTGGACACCGCCGGCCGCCTGCACACCAAGCACAACCTCATGCAGGAACTCCACAAGCTCCACCGCGTGCTGGCCCGCCAACGGGCCGGCGCGCCGCACGAGGTGTTGCTGGTGCTCGATGGCAGCACCGGCTTGAACGCTCTCAACCAGGCGCGCGAATTCCACAAGGCCGTTCCGCTCACCGGTCTGATCGTCACCAAACTCGATGGTACCAGCAAAGGCGGCGCACTGGTGGCGATTCAAAAAGAGCTCGCCCTGCCGGTAAAATTCATCGGTCTGGGCGAACAGCCCGATGACCTGCAGCCCTTCGACCCGAAACTCTTCGCCCGGGCGCTGTTCGAAAAAGACTGAACCGGCGGGCCGGCCCACCCGATCGGCCGGTTCAAATCGTGCCGCACGCCGGCCTGCGGTTGGCGCCGCCGACCCGCCGCACCTACTCTGAGCCGGTGAACGACGCCGCGTTCATGCGACAGGCGCTGCAACTGGCCCGGCGCGGCCTGGGCCGCACCTCGCCCAATCCCATGGTCGGCGCGCTGCTGGTGCGGCAGGGCCGCATCCTCGGACGCGGTTGGCATCGGCGCGCCGGCGCACCTCACGCTGAAATCGAGGCGCTGGAGCAGGCGCGCTTGCGCGGTCAGAACGTTCGCGGTGCGACGCTCTACGTCACGCTCGAACCCTGCAGCACGCACGGCCGCACTCCGCCGTGCACCGAGGCAATCGTGGCTGCGGGCATCCGGCGCGTGGTGGTGGGCGCGACCGATCCGAATCCGCGCCACAGCGGCCGGGCGTTCGACCTGCTGCGGCGCGCCGGCATCCGGGTCACCACCGGTGTGCTCGCCGAGGAATGCGCCGCCCTGAACGAGGCGTTCAACCACTGGATTGTCCGGGGCACACCGTTCGTCACCGTCAAGGCCGCCATGACACTCGACGGCAAAATCGCCACCGCCCGGGGTGAATCGCGCTGGATCAGCGGCCCGGCGGCACGGGCGCACGCGATGCGACTGCGTCTGGCCGCCGACGCCGTGCTGGTGGGCATCCGGACCGTTCTGGCGGACGACCCGTCGCTGACGGTTCGCGCCCCGGACGGCCCCAAGCCCGGTCGGGTGCTCAAGGTGCCGCGCCGGATCGTGCTCGGTGACCGGGCGCGCACGCCGTTGCGGGCCAAACTGGTCAGCGACCCGCACGCAGCGCAAACGACGATCGTGGTCGGGCCCGATGCGCCGGAACGGCGTGTCGCTGCCCTGGCCCGGCGCGTGCGGGTGCTGCGTGCGCCGTTGGCAGGAGCGGAGGCGCCCCGCGGCCTGGCGTATCTGGATTTGGGCTGGCTGATGCGCCGGCTTGGCGACGAAGGCGTGACGAGCCTGCTGGTCGAGGGCGGCGGAGAGGTCCACGCCTCGTTCCTGTTCGGCGGCCTGGCCCATCGAATCGCCTTCTACTACGCGCCGAAAATTCTGGGCGGACGCAACGCCCTCAAAGCCGTCGCGGGCGGTGGCGCCGGCGGCTGGCAGGATCTGTTGCGGTTGCGGGACATTCGGTGGCGTCGGCTGGGCGAAGACCTGCTGCTGACGGCGCGGCTCGACGCGGCCGGCGACGATGTTTAGGGTGCGGGCATGTTTTCGGGCATCGTGGAAGAAGCCGGCACGGTCGCGCGGGTCGAGCCCGGCGCGCGTTCGATCCGGCTGGTGGTGCGGGCGCGAAGGGTGGGGCGCGGGTTGCGACGCGGTGCGAGCGTGGCGGTCAACGGCTGTTGCCTGACGGTGGTCGGGATCTCCGGCAGTGGGCGCGAGCGATTGCTGGAGTTCGACCTGTTGGAGGAAACCTGGCGGCTGACCAATCTGCAGTTCGCTGCTCCGGGCTCGCTGGTGAATCTGGAACGCGCCCTGCGCGTGGGCGGCCAGCTGGGCGGCCATTTTGTGACCGGTCACATTGACGGTCTGGGGCGCATCCGCCGCTGGGAGCGGGTGGGCCGCGATCATGTGCTGGACATTGCCGCGCCACGGCAGGTCATGCGCTTTGTGATTTACAAGGGCTCGATCGCGGTGGATGGCATCAGCCTCACGGTGGCCGAGGTGCTGCGGGGCGGGTTTCGCGTCTGGATCATCCCGCACACCTATGAGGTGACGGCGTTGCGCCAACGGCGCGTGGGCGATGCGGTGAACCTGGAGGCGGATCTGTTGGGCAAGTACGTCGCCAGGCTGCTCGGTTCAAAGGCGCGGCTTTGAGAGCGGCGGGCGATCCGATTGCCCGGCCATCGAACGTGGCGCCACTTCCCGCACACGCCCGGCCGGGATCGAGGTCCAGCGACCGGTGGCGTCCTTGAACACGAACATGCCGCCTTCGAGTCGCGGTTTGCCCAGCGCGGTGATGGTGTTGCCGTTGTTGAGCGTGATGACGTAACGGCGCGCGCAACCGCAAGCGGCCACGGCCAGAAACAGCGCCAACCAGAAGATCGGTTTCATTGCCCTGCGCCCGGGTCGGTCCATCCGAGACGCCCGTTCCAAAGCCGAAGGGTCGGGCTCAGCGCCCGACCCTTCTGTCTCAGAACGCAACTATCTCGCTTGCTCTACCACCAGACTCAAATCGGCAAGGTGCGGCCACGCACACACGATTGTCCAACCCACACGGAACACGCGTTTCCGCACCTGCAACGCCCTACTCTAGACCACCGCCCGCCATCCGACAGTCACCAAAACTGGTGACACGCCAACGGGACGGCGCGAACCGGTTTTTTTGCCGCCCTCAGGACGGCCAAGCTGTGCCGCATCGCCCGGGCGCTGTCGGGCGAAACGCCTGTCCCCGCTCTCAAGGCCCGCGGGTTGACCGAGCCCGGCGCGATGCGTAGCTTCGCCCGGTGCGTCCGGAGAAGGCTTCGCGGGATGGTGTTTCCGAAACTGCAGCCCGGCTGCCGCAATGGTTGCTGGCTGACGATGCCACGGCGGCGGATCAGTTGGCGCTTTCGGTTCACGAGACCCTCGGCCCGCCGGTGTTCACCCTGGACCTGGCTGCGCTCGAACAACCGGAATCTCTGCCCGCCACCGGCCTGCGGGTGCTCAACGCCGCCACGCGGGCGCTCCCGCTCGAGACCGCCCGCCGTCGCATGGCGCAACTGGCCGCGCTCTGGCAGAGCGCCGACGCGCTCCTGCCCATCGTTCAGGTTGACTCGCGCCTGCGGGGCGTGGGACAGGTGCTCAAAGGATTGTTCGAGACGCTGGTTTGCGACGCGCTCCTGTTCGTGCCGGCCGAACCGGAACTGGGTCGGCTGGTGCGTCAGGGCACGGCCTGGCAGGTCGAAGGCGATCGCTGGAAGCCGTTGAACCCGGCCGCGGCCGATGCCGGCGCGCCGGCGAATGCATCGTTGCGCGATCTGCTTTCAGCCGAGCTGGGGATCTCACCGGAAAAAATTCACAGTGTGGCCGAGACGGTTTTGGCCGGCGGCGCACAAGCGTTGCAGCAGGAACTCGAACGGCTCGCCACGGCCAAAAACGTGATCGTGCCCAACGTCACCAGTGCGGAGCAGTTCCAACGGATCAGCGCGGCGGTGGCGGAGATTGGAACGCGTCGGATTCTGCTGGCCGGGTCGCGAACGTTTCTCCGGGCGCATTTGGCGCGGTTGGCCGGGGATCAGCGGGCGGTCTCGGCGCGCTCGGAACTGAGCGAGGTCATTGACCCGCGACGCCGCGCCGCGCCGCTGGCGGTGGTGGCGTCCACCGAAGCAACGATGCCCGAGCAATGCGCGTTTGCCCGGCGCGCCCTGGGGCCGAACCTGGTCGAGATCACGTTCGATCCGCTCTGCATTCGCTCGGGCGAGGGGGCGCTGGCGGCTGAAACGGCGCGGGTGATCGGCGTGGCGCACCGCGCCCTGCGCGCGATGCGTCCGGTGCTGCTGCAGGTTGCCGCCACGCCGCGGCTCGAAGAGCCGCACGAGCAGCAACGCCTGTTGGAGGCGCTGGCCGCCACGGTGGCGAATGCGTCGGTGTCGGGACACGTGAGCGGGCTGTTTGTCGCGGGCGGACAGACCGCTGAAACGCTCCGCCGCGCCCTGGGAACGAGCGTGCTCGAAATCCGCGGCGCCCTGGAAACGGGCGTGCCCTGGGGCGTCGCGCAACGCGGTGCCGCAACCGGTCTGCCCTGGGTGACCAAGGGCGGGCGTCTGGGCAGTCCGCGTGTTTTGGCCGAATTTTTCGAGCAGGCGCATCCCTGGCCGCGTTCGAACATTTTGCCGGTGCTCACGCCCTTGACGGCGGACAAGCGCCTGGACGCCGTCGGGCTGGAACGATTGCTCGAGCATCTGTTGCGACTGGGCACGACGGACCTGTTTGTGGTGGGCAATGCGGGCGAATTCCGTTTTTTGTCGCCAGCCGGACGACGCGAGGCATTGGAAATGTTCATTCGGGCTGCGCGTGGTCGGTTTCGCATTTTTGCGGGCGTGACGGGCCAGACGGCCGATGAAAGCCGGCGGCTTTACGAAGCGGCAGCGCAGTTGGGCGCGCGGGCGGCGGTGGTCATGCCGTTGTACTTTCTGGAGAGCTCGGCTGAAATTCCCGACTGGATCGAGAGCCTGCGTGACAGCGGGGCGAATCTTCCGCTCATCCTCTACAACAACCCTGAACGCACCCGCGGTCAGAACATCGCCTTCGAGATCGTCGAGGCGCTGACGTTCCCGGTGGTGGCCATCAAGGACAGCTCGGGCGATCCGGCGCGGCTGGCGCGGTACGCGGAAAATTTTCCGGTCTATCAAGGCCAGCAGCGCCAGCTCTGGGAAGGCTGGTTGCGCGGCGCACGCGGCGCGGTGGCCATCATCGGCCACGTCAGCGCCCTGCCGAACGAATTTTTCGCGCTCCGGACCGCCCCCGAACGCCGCGAAGCCATCGCCCGCCGGATCAACGAGCTGAGCCGGCAGATCAAACAGGACGCCCCGGAGGTGGCAGCGTACAAATTCGTGCTTTCGCTGGCCGGGATCATCGGCGAGACCGTCGCCGCCGACGAGCCGGCGCGACAACTCACCCCAGAGCAACGTGAGCGCATTCGACAAAACACCGTCGAACTGGTCGCCGCGTTGCGGGCGGGCTCGGCGCCCCGGGCGGTCTGAAACTGCGTGGGGGCTGAAACCGCGCGGGCTTGCGGGCTGGCAGGAGGCCTGCTTAACTGCGTGGCATCATGCATTCGCGTGCGGCTGCACCGCCCGTGCCTTCGGCCCGACTGGCGGGCCTGCTGGCAGCGCTGTTGTTGGCGCTTTCGCTGGCAGCGCGCTGCGAGCCGTTTCACGCCTGGGTCCACGCCGACCGCACAGCCGGAGCAGCCGCATGCGTGTTGTGCCTGTTCCTGCAGGCGCAGGTGTCCACCGCCGAGACACAGGGAGGCGCGGCGCTGATTCTCGTGGCCGTGGCCTTCCAGCCCGGCAAGTGCTCGCGCGCCGCTTCATTTCTCATCGGTTTGCCGCCGGGCCGCGGTCCGCCGATGCTTTCCCTGATTTGGTAGTCGCTGCTGCCGGATCAGCGGCGGGCTTTTGGACCACAACCGTTCGGACGGGTTTTGGATGCCCAAAACCTGTCCGCAGCCTGAACTTTGAAATCCCGAGCCAACATGAAACCAACGAAAAAGTTTTCCGAAATCCTGATTCGAACGATCGCCGTGTGCGGCCTGTGTGCCGGCGCGGGTGCGTCGGAGAGCGATGCCGAACAGGTGCGGCGCTTGCGCGAGGCGCTCGAGCAACTACAGAGCCGCTTTGAACGCGTCGTGACCGAGCAACAGGCACAGATCGAAACCCTGCAGCGGCAACTGGCCGAGCTGCAGCAGAGCGTGTCCAATCGCCCTGCTGCCACGCCGGACCGCGCCCGAAGCGCGTCGCCGCCTTCGGCCGCATCCGCTCCGGCGCGCCCGGGCGAGGTTGCAACCGCGTCCGCGCCGGTCGAATCGCGCGGTTGGTCGCCGACCGAGCCGATCCGCATCGGGCGTGGCAGCGCGTATGCCGATCTGGGGTTGGTGGCGACGGTGGCGGCCGGGGGTTCGACGGCCGACGACATCGAGGGCGGCACGCAGTTGGGCGGGCACGATCCGAACCAGCGCGGGTTCACGCTCCAGGGGGTCGAGATGAGTTTGCAGGGCGCGGTGGATCCGTATTTCCGGGGCAACGCGAATCTGCTCTTCTCGGTGGATTCGGGCGGCGATTCGTTTCTGGAGGTCGAGGAAGCGTGGCTGGAAACGGTGGCGCTGCCGGCGAATCTGCAATTGCGGGCCGGACAGATCCTGACCGATTTCGGGCGCATCAACACCCAGCATCCGCACCAGTGGGCGTTTGTGGATTCGCCGGTGGTGGTGGCGCGATTCCTGGGGCCGGACGGACTGCGCAATCCCGGCGCGCGACTGGGCTGGTTGTTGCCGCTGCCGTTCTTTGCCGAGCTGTCCCTGTGCGTGCAGAACAGTCAGGGCGAAACGGCATCGAGCTTCCGTGCCGCCGCCGGCCAACACGACGACGCAGCCGGGGCGAGCGAGGCGCTGCCGCTGGGATATCGGCGCGCCCAGAACGACCGCGGCGTGCGCGGACTGGGCGACCTGCTGTTTGGGCCGCGGCTGGCCGTGTCGTTCGACCTGACCGAGGAGCAGACGCTGGTGCTGGGCGGGTCGGCGGCGTTCGGGCCCAACAACAGCGGCAGCCACGGCGAGGTCCGCACCCAGATTTACGGCCTGGACGCCTACTGGAAATGGAAGCCGGCGCGCGCGCATGGCGGTTTCCCGTTCGTGTCCTGGCAGACCGAGGTGCTGCTGCGCCGTTATCAACTGGGCGCGTTCGACTGGGACGAGAACGGCAACGGCGCGCTGGACCCGGGCGAGATCGCCGATCCGGCGAGCGGTCTGCCGGCGTTGCTGCGGCGCGAAACGGTGACCGACTGGGGATTCTACACGCAGTGGCTCTACGGGTTTCGCAAGGGCTGGGTCGCCGGGCTGCGGCTGGATTTTGCGACCGGCCAGCGCGCCGAGTACGAGCGGCGCGGCCTCACGCTCGATGGCGAGCCGCTGGGCCGCGATCCGCTGCGCAACCAGCGCTGGCGCATCTCGCCGAATTTGACCTGGTATCCGACCGAGTTCTCGAAGTTGCGTCTGCAGTACAACTACGACCAACGGCGCGACGCGGGCACGGATCATTCGATCTGGCTGCAGGCGGAGTTCG
>CAYXJB010000067.1:0-13743 GCA_964465445.1 uncultured Verrucomicrobiota bacterium | reverse complement strand
TTCCGACCTGTATTACCTGCCGCCGGGCACTATCCCGCCGATGGTGATGCCCTTCGACCCGACCGCTTCGATTCCGTTGTGCCTGGTCAGCGTTTCCTCGCCGGCGTTCGACGAAACCAAACTCTACGACGTGGCCTACTTCGATCTGCGCAACCGCCTGCAGGGCATCCCGGGCGTCATCGCCCCGGCGGTTTATGGCGGCAAGCTGCGCCGCATCCTCGCCTACGTGGATCCGGACAAGGCCCGGGCGCGCGGCCTGTCCCCGCTGGACGTGATGAGCGCGATCCAGAAATTCAACGTCATGATTCCGACCGGGAACGCGAAGTTCGGCCAGACCGATTACCAGATCGTGGCCAACGGCATGGCGGCCACGGTGGCCGAGATCAACGGTTTTCCGGTCAAACTCGGCATCGGCCCGCCGGTTCTGGTGCGCGACGTGGCCCGGGTTGAGGACACCAGCCAAATCCAGCAAAACATCGTCCGCATCAATGGCCGGCGGCAGGTCTATGTGCCGATCTACCGGCAGCCGGGCGCGAACACGATCGCGGTGGTCGAGGGCATCCGCGCCGCGCTCAAGCCGATCCTCGAACGCATCAAAGGCATCAACCTGGACGTGGTGATGGACCAATCGGTTTATGTGCGGCAGGCGATCCGCAATTTGCTGAACGAAGCGGCGCTGGGGTTCGCGCTGGCGGCGTTGATGGTCTGGATTTTTCTGCGCAGCTACCGGCCCACGTTCATCGTGCTGCTGGCGCTGCCGCTGGCGTGCCTGGGCGCGTGCATCGGGCTCTATTTCACCCACCAAACGTTCAATGTCATGACGCTTGGCGGCCTGGCGCTGGTCCTCGGGCTGTTGATTGATGAAAGCATCGTCGTGCTGGAAAACACGCAGCGGCATCTGGCGCTGGGCAAATCCGCGCACGACGCGGCTCTCGACGGGGCAGGCGAAGTTACGCGTCCGCTCACGATCGTGACGCTGACGGTCAGCGTGGTGTTCTTCCCCATCGTGTTCCTGTCCGGGCTGGGCAAATTCCTTTTCACGCCCCTGGCACTGAGCGTGGTGTTTGCAATTTGCACGAGCCGCCTGCTGGCCACGACGTTTGTGCCCGTGTGCGCGGCGAAGTTTTTCCGGGGAACGGCCGCGGACGCAGCGCAGGTTTCCAAACCTGCTGTATCGCCGACTTCCAAGTCGGCAGAGCTTGGAACGTCGGACGCGCCGCAGGTTAGGAAACCCACGATACAGCAGACCGGGAAGTCTGCGCTACCGGACGATGCCGGCTGGTTCGCGCGGGTGCAGCGCGGCTACGGCCGGCTGCTCGAACGCACGTTGCGCTTCCGCTGGGTGGTGCTCGGCGGCGTCGCCCTGCTCTTCGTGGCGTCCCTGGCGCTTTTCAAGTTCATCGGCACGGAGCTTTTCCCGCAGACCGACGCCGGCCAGTTCATGATCCGCCTGCGCGCTCCGACGGGCCTGCGCATCGAACGCACCGAGGAGCTGACCGCGCAGGTCGAGGAGGTGGTGCGGGCGACGATCCCGGAGCGCGAGCGCAAGATGATCATCTCGAACATCGGCGTGCTGTACGACTGGCCGGCGGCCTACACGCCCAATTCCGGCCCGCAGGACGCGTTCATCCTGGTCCAGCTCAGCCCGGGCCACCAAACGTCCAGCTTCGCCTACGTGGACGAACTCCGACGCAGCCTGCCGGCCCGCTTCCCGGGCGTGGAATTCGCCTTCGACACCGGCGGACTGCTCCGCGCGGCCCTGAACTTCGGCCTGCCCGCGCCGATCAACGTTCAGGTCGAAGGCAATGACCTGGAAATCGCGCACCGCATCGCCCAAACGATCCGGCGCTTCGCCCAAACCGTGCCCGGGGCGGTGGACGTGCACATCGCCCAGCGGCTGGACGCACCCCAACTGCGCGTCGAGGTGGACCGCGTGAAGGCGGCGCAGCTCGGTTTGACCCAGGAGAGCGTCGTCAAAAACATCGTCACCGCCTTCAACAGCTCGGTGAACTTCGCGCCCTCGTTCTGGATCGATCCCAAGAACGGCAACCACTACTTCATCGGCGCGCAGTACCGCGAGGAGAACATCCGGTCGCTCGACACCTTGCTGGACATCCCTGTCACTGACCGCGGGCAGAGCCGACCGATTCCCCTGCGCAACCTGGCGAAGATCACTTACGCCACTGCGCCGGCGGAGGTCCACCACCTGAACATCACCCGGGTCACGGATGTCTTCGTCAACGTGCGCGGACGGGACGTCGGCTCGGTGGCCCGTGAAATCGAGCGGTTTATTGAGACCCTCCGCCACGACCGCGCGCTAGTCCCCGAAGGCTACTTCATCCGGATGCGCGGCGAGGTCCAGTCCATGCGCGAATCCTTTCAGTCGCTGGGATTCGGTTTGGCCATGGCGGTGGTGCTTGTCTATCTGGTGATGGTGTTGCAATTCCGCTCGTTCCTTGACCCGTTCATCGTCATGTTCGCCGTACCGCTGGGTCTCATCGGCGTGGCGTGGATGCTCTGGGCCACCGGCACGCACCTGAACATCCAGTCGCTCATGGGCGTGATCATGATGGTGGGCATCGTGGTGAGCGTCAGCGTGCTGATGGTCGAGTTTGCCAATCGCCTGCGCCGCGCCGCGGCCGAACGAGGCACAAGCCTCCCGGCCCGGGAGGCGATCCTGGAGGCCGCGTCCATCCGGCTGCGGCCGGTTCTGATGACTGCGCTGGCGACCATGCTGGGGCTGACGCCCATGGCGATTGCCGGCGGTGCGAACCTTCCGTTGGCGCGCGCCGTGGTGGGCGGCGTCGCCGCCGCGACGCTGCTGGTGTTGTTCGTCGTTCCCAACCTGTATGTTTTGCTGAAAGCCCATACCCCTCCGCGCCCTGAAGCCCATGCACTTTGACGCGTCTGCCACGGTTGCAGCGTTGGTCACCGGCCTCACGCTGACCGCCCTCAGCGGTTGCCAGCGATCCCCAGGCACAACGGCGCAGCCGCCACCACCGTCCGTCCCCGTGCGCGTGGTCCACCCCCAGCGCGGCCCGATCACGCGCTCCATCACCCTGCCCGCGAACGTGCTGCCGTATCAGCAAGCCACCCTTTACGCCAAGGTCGCCGGTTACTTGAAAACCATCACCGTGGACAAGGGCGACGAGGTCCAAGCCAGCCAGGTGCTGGCGCAGATCGAAGTGCCCGAGCTGCTGGCCGAACACGCCCGCTACCAGGCCGAGGCTGAAATCGCCCAACTCGAATACCAGCGCGCCCGGGACGCCCATCAGCAAGCCCCCGACCTGGTCCAGCTCCAGAGCGTGGACGCGGCGCGGGCCAAGGCGCTGATGGCCAAGGCCAACTTGGAGCGCGCCGAAACGCTGCTGGCCTTTTGCACCCTCACCGCCCCCTTTTCGGGCGTGATCACGCATCGCGCCGTGGATCCGGGCGCGTTTGTGCCCGCGGCCACCTCCAGCAGCGCCGCCCAAAACGCCGCCTTGCTGACGCTGATGGACTTCGCGGTGGTGCGCGTGCAGGTGGCCGTGCCCGAACCCGAAGTGCCGTTCGTGCGGCGCGGCTTGCCGGCGAACGTGTTCGTGGACGAATTGCCGGACCGCGTCTTCGAGGGCTGCATCACGCGCTTCAGCCAGGCGCTCGACGAGGCCACGCGCACGATGCTCGCCGAAATTGATCTACCCAATCCCCGACGCGAGCTGCGCCCGGGCATGTTCGCCACGGTGAAACTGGCCGTCCAGACGCACCCCGACGCGCTGCTCGTGCCGCTGGAGGCCGTGGTGTTCGAGAAAACCGGCGCATCGGTCTTCACCGTCGCCGAGGGCCGAGCCAAGAAACTCCCGGTCAAAACCGGCTTCAACGACGGCGCCATGGTCGAGATTCGGGAAGGCCTGGCGACCAATCAGCCGGTCATTCTGGTGGGGAAAACCGGCCTGAACCCCGACCAGCCCGTCAACGTCATGGAGGCGCAGTGAAACGCGATCCGGGCGACGTTTCCTTTCCGAATCGCGCCGCGGTAAACGCGCCGGCGCGCGGATGGCACGCCGTTCCTCCGTTCGACGTCCGACCGCGCCCGGGTCAATGCCCGCGGACTGCTCACCGGTGGCCACGCCGGTTGCGGCGCTTGCTCCGGCGGAGTGCGCCGGGCGTGCTGGGGCTGCTCTTTGCCGCTGCCGGTCTCGGGCGAGCCCAGCAAACAAATCCAGCGCCGCACCCGATTGACCTGCCCACGGCGCTGCGCCTGGCCGGGGCGCAAAATCTCGATGTGCAAATGGCCTGGGAGCGATTGGCCGAAGCCAGAGCCAATCACCAGAGCGCCCTCGCGCAGTTCTTTCCGTGGGTTTCGCCTGGCATTACGTACCGCCAGCACGACGGTCGGCTGCAGGATACCTCGGGGGACATCCTCGACGTTCACCGCCGGTCCTATGAACCCGGCGCAATAGTGGCGCTGCGGCTGGACCTGGGCGATGCGATCTACAAGACGCTTGCCGCCAAACAGCTCGCCGCCGCTGCCGATCACGCGCTCGCCGCGGTGCGCCAGGAGACGGTGCTCGCCGCCGCGGAGCGATATTTCGACCTGGCGCTGGCCCAGGCCGCCGTGGGCGTCGCCCGGGAAGCGGTGCGCATCGCCGCCGAATACGAAACGCAACTCGCCGCGGCCGTGCAGGCCGGCCTCGCGTTCAAGGGCGATCTGCTGCGCGCCCGCGTCCAAGCCGAGCGCAACCGCCTGGCGCTGCGCCAGGCGCAGGAACAACAACGCCTCGCCGCCGCGCGACTCGCGCAAGTGTTGCGCCTCGACCCTGCGGTGGAACTCGTGGCGTCGGATTCCGACCTGGTGCCGCTCGCGCTCATCGCCACCAACGCCGCGCTCGACACGCTGGTGGCGCAAACGCTGGCCACCCGCCCCGAGCTAAAGCAGAGCGCCGCGCTGGCCGACGCCGCGCACGCTGCGAAGAATGGCGCGGCTTACGGCCCGCTGATTCCGACGCTGGGCGCGCAGGGTTTTTGGGGCGGACTGGGCGGCGGGCGCGACGGCGCTTCCGGCACGTTTGGCGGGCAACAGGATTACCTCGTTGGCGCGAGCTGGCGCATCGGCCCGGGCGGGTTGTTCGACCTGGGCCGCATCCGTTCCGCACGGGCGCGCTGGAAAATTGCCGAGTTGAATTCGGACAAGCTGCGGGACGAACTCACGCGGCAGGTGGTCGAAGCGTTCACGCGCTGGCAATCGCTGGCCGAACAGCTCGACACCGCCAAAGGGGCGCTGGCGGCTGCCGAGGAAGGGTTGCGCCTGGCGCAACAGCGCCAGGGCTTCGCCGTGGGCGTGGTGCTGGAGCGGATTCAAGCCGAGCAGGACCTCACCCGGGCGCGGATGGACTACCTCAAAGCGATGGCCGAGTGCGACAAGGCCCAATACGCGCTGCGCCGCGCCATCGGCGGACTCTGAAAGCGGCCGGGCGCGGCAACGAAAGTCGCAATCCTGTCGTTGGACTCAAGTGTCGGAGGGGCCTTGCGGCCCCTCCGTCCGCGTGTTGCGGGCAGGGCCCGCGGTGAACTACTGAACTTCAACGCGGAAAAATTTTATCCCGGTTCCCAGAGGAAAGGTGTTGGTCAGCGGCCCACCGGTGCCGGGCAGTGGGGGGCCCTCGGCATTCCAGGAGACCGGCGGTGTCAGATTGGTTGCAGAGCGGATGTGGTAGAGGAAACCGGGATCAGTGGGAAATGTGAGGCGGAGAGCGGAACTTTCCCTCACCAGCGTGAGAACGGGCGGCGTGGGAGCGCCCGGTGGCGGCAGGAAACCATACGCCTCCAGCGCGGTCCAACCCCGCAGCCACAGATCGGCCGTGTCGAAGGCGCCCTTGAAGTTTACGGGCGTGTAGAAGCCGTCGTTTGGGGCCGTGCGCGGGCTGTTGAGGGCCGGGCTGCCGGGCAGCGGGCGCGGGTCAAGCCCGTGATCGGGAACACGGCTGATGCCCGCCAGCATGGGGTTGAGCACCAGATTGCTCAGAGCGGGCGGATCGAAGACCCACACTTTCACGGCGGTGCTGTCCCAGGGGGTGGTGGGCACGCCGTTGGTTTTGAAGTCCCACCAGAGGTTGTCGCGGAACTGGATGGTGCCATTGGTCAGGTAAACCAGGGTGTTGGCCTCCACGCGCAGGCCGCTGCCGGCAAAGTCCGTGATGATGCTGTTGAAGACCTGCGGCTGGGCGTAGTCGCGAACGCGCAAACCGCGATTGTTGAGGTTGGTGCCGCCCGAGCCGATGAGCGTCATGTTGTAAATTTCGAATCGGGCGAACGGTGCGTTGCTCAGGGGACGCTGCGTGGGTGAGCCGTTCCATTCGCCGCCATATTCCTGCACGCCGGGTCGGCAGAGGCCGAACCAGAACTGGCCCTTGCCGCGGTAACCCTGGTCAATGTCGAAGGCCTCGTCGTCGTTCAAGGTGCTGACCAGGTACTTGGCGTTGACCGTGCCGCCGAAAAACTCGAACCCGTCGTCGGCGCTGGCCAGGACTTCAACGTGCTCGATGATGGTGTTGCTGCCCACGCAGCAGAGCGACAGGCCGTTGAGTTCCTTGTCGGTGGTGAGCACGAAACCGGCGTGCCGGATCGAGACGTAGCGGAGCACGCCCGAGTCGTCGGCGTCGTTGCTGCCGCCGAAGCGATGGACGTACTGGCCGCCCAGCAGCGTGTCGGGCAGGCCCTCAAAGACGTCGTACCTGGGCGAAGCGGCCTGGCCGTTGTTGTCCACGGCGACGTTGAGTACGGCGTTGCCCAGCAGCACCACGCCACCCCAGAGTCCCCGATCCTGCACGGTCAGATCGTCGGGAATGCTCACGTCATCGTCCATGGCGGTGAAAATGATCGGGGCCGTGGCGCTGCCCTCAGCGAGCAGACGACCACCGCGACAAACAAAGAGTGCGCCCGCACTGTTGGTCAGGCCCAGTTGTCCGGGCGCGCCTTTGATGACGGTGCCGGGCTCGATGTGCAAGACGGCGTTGCTCAACACGTACAGTGGCCCTTCGAGCAGATAGGTGTTGGTGGCAAACCAGTGGTGGGTGCCCGTGAGAGTTGTGTTGGGTGGATAACTGACGATGTCGGCCAGTGCCGCGGGCCCAAGGGCCAGTGCCAGCGCCAGCGATCCGATTCGGCTAATGCGGCTCAGGTTCATGGTACGTTCAACAGGTTGAATTTGGCTTCTCGGCGGCAGCATGAACCCGGGCGGTCACGTCCAAAGGTCAATTGCGTCACGATTCGGTAACACCTGGTGGGGACGAGGCGCCCGCCAGGCGCGCGGGGCGGGCCGGGCCGACTCAGAACTCGTAACCGAGACTCACCGCCACGGTGATGCCGCGTCGGGAGGTCGAATAGAGGTTCGACAGGGAACGCTTCTCGAAGGTCAGCGGATCCTGGAAGCTGAACGTCTGCTCGGAGCGGCCGTAGGTGCGTCGGATCACCGGATTGAGGAGGTTGCGAGCTGTCAGGCGCAATGTGAGCGAGCGGCCCAGTTTTTGCGAAAACACCAGATCGAGCGTCGGCGCCGGTTGTTCGTAAACGTCCTTTTTGGTCTGGCTGGCAAAGACAATGCGCGGGCCGGCGGTCTGGAAGATCAGCGAGGCGCTGGTTCCGATGCGGGGGTTGTCGTAGCTCAGGTCCAGGTTCACCAGATACGGGGCCGTGTCGTACAAGGGGCGGCGTCGGGGCGTCGCGCCGAGCGAAGCGGTGCGGTTGGCCAACTCGGCGGGTGTGAGCTCCGTGGATGATTCGATCCAAGAGAAATTGCCGCCCAGACTGAAGTCGGCCAGCCAGGGGCTGAGCAGAGCCAGCGATTGGCGCAGCTCCAGCTCCAGGCCGAAGGATTGCCCGCTGTCGCGGTTGATGAAGGTCAAGAGCCGGTCGTCTGCCGAGCGAGAGTACAGTTCGATGGGGCGGCGCAGGGATTTGTAGAACAGACCGATCGAGATGATTTCGCCCGGTCGTGGAAACCATTCCCAGCGGACGTCGTAGTTGTCCACAGTGGTGATCTGGAGCGTTGGATTACCGTCCACTTCCACATCCAGTACCGGGTCGTAACTCCGCAAAGCGGCCAGTTCGCGGACCGAGGGCCGGGCCAGGGTGCGGCTGTAGTTGAGTCGCAGATTCATGTTGGTCCGAATCGCCCAGATCAATCCCAGGGCCGGCAGCAGGTCAGCCTGCTGCAGTCGGGTGGAGTTGACCGGTGAACCGGTAACGTCGTTGCCGATGTAACTGACCGAGTCAATTTGCAGCTCGGTTTGTTCCAGGCGCACCCCGCCGATCAACCGCAACGCACCGGAGAGCGGCAACTCCAGCATGCCGTAAGCAGCCTGCACATCGGCGCGAGCCCGGTAGGTGCTGTCGGCGTTCTGGATGTACCGACCGAAATCGAAGTTCACCCGCGTCCGGCTGGCGTTGGTCGAGAGCGAATACCCGAGGTTATCCGCGCTCAGGAAAGCATTGGGATCACCGGTGAAGGGCGGCGAGCCGTAGTCGAGTTTGTACCGGATCTGGCGCTCCTCAAACCGGCGCTCGGACCAACTGGCCGTCAGGCCGGTTTTGAATCGTCCCTGCTCGGCCCCGGCGAGTCGAAACGGGAGTGTCAGGTCCACCCGGGGATTGAGGTTCTGTTCCTCCAGATGCCGGAAATATCGCGTCGGATCCTGCGGGTTGGGCAGCGTGGGGGTGCCGATCACGTACAAGTCACCGGTCGAGTAAAAGTTAAAAAAGCGCGTGTCCGGTTCGTCCTGGGAGGTGACGCTCTGTGCCAGGGTCCAATCGAGCTTCAAATCGCCGAGCGCCGCGAAAAGATGTTCACCCTTGAACTGCAGCGTCCGCAGGTTGCGCTCGACCCATTGGAGACGGTTTTGCACAAACGTCGCGCCCGGCTGGCTCTCGGAAAAGCCACTCTCCTGGAGGCGCGCCAGCGAAAGCGCATTCTGGTTGAACAAGAAATTCACCCCCGCGGTGTGGTCCGGATGCAAACCCAGGCTCAACGTCGCCATCGCGGACCAATTCACCGTGTCGGAGGCGATGTTGTCGGAGTAATCGCTCGTGAGAGACGGCCGGCCATTGTCCCATTTCCAACGGCGCGCCACCTGGTCGCGGGCGAAGCGGAATTCGCGCCGGTAATTGAGCGCTCCCAGAACGCCCAGGGGGACGCCCAACAAATGAGTCGTGTCCCCCGCCGCCAGCGCGAACTGGTGATCCATCGGGGCCGCGCCCCTGGTGGGAGCGAATTGCGCCCGGCCCAGAGCCTGCAAGGCCCGGGTGATGGCGTCGGCCTGCTCGATTTTCGAGGCCACCTCGGCCGGGTCGCGCAGATTGGCCGACACCGGTGGAACGGGTAAATCCACCTCCAGATTCCGGAGCGGCACCGGCAACGCGCGCCCGCCGTCGTCCATCCCCAGCCAGTCGAGTCGCCCCCTGCGATCCCACAGGAACTGGTCAGTGAAGGTCGCCTGGCTGTTATAGGCCGTGCCCACCGACAGCGAAACGAACGGTTGGGGCGGAAAGGATCGGGTGACGATGTTGATGCTGCCGCCGGAGGCACTGCCGGGCTGATCGGGCGTGAAGGTCTTGCTCACCACCACCCGTTCGATGAGCGCAGCCGGGAACTGATCCAGCGACGCGGAACGACGGTACGGGTCGGCCGAAGGGATCTCGGCCTGGTTGAGTGTCGTGCTCACGTACCGGTCGGTGAGCCCGCGAATGACCGCGAACTTGCCCTCAACCACGGCGGCACCCGAAACGCGGCTCAGCGCCGCTGCGGCGTCACTCGCGGCGACCCTAGCGATCTGCTCGGCCCCGACGGCTTCGACACTCGCCGCGGCTCGGGCACGCTCGGCCAGCAACTGTCGGATCGTTGCTCTTGGAGGCGGGGCGAAGGCGGGGCGGGGCGGTGGTGGTGCGGGGATCTTCGGCGCCGCCGCAGCGCGGACGGTCTCCAGGCCGCCGGCCGCCGTGGCCTCGAGCGCCGGACGCCGGTCCTGAAAAAATGTTTCGCCGACCCCGGGCGGCGCCTCGGACACCACCGCACGCCGTGTACCGCTGTCGGCGTGCCGGGCCGCGCCGGGATCCAATCTCCGATGCGGCGCAGCAGACGAGCCCACCGGGCGGTGCGGCGGGGTTTTTTTCCCGGGTTGCGGCGCACCGGCGTATTGCAACAGCACGCGCCGGACGGATTCCAGCCGGCCGGTCCGGTGCGCCCAGTAGAGCACGCCGCCGATCAGTACCGCGTGCAAGGCCGCGGCGATCAGCAGGCTGATCCGGTCCTTCCGGGAACGGCGCGGTGCGGGCATGAGCGAGTCCCGACTGTGGCGAAATGAAACGCGTTGTTCATACCGCCCGTTCAATCCCTCGTCGGCGCGGCCTCGGTGGCCAACCCCACCCGGGTGACGTTGGCCGAAACCAACAGATCGAGCACGTTGACGATGCGCTGATACTGAATCCGGGCGTCGCCCCGAACCACGACGTTGAGGTCCGGGTCCTGTTTGCGGAAATCCACCAGTGTGCGCAGCAATGCCTCCTCGCTCATCGGCACCGCGTTGAAGAACAACCGACCTTGGTTGTCCACCGTGATGTAGTTGGCCTTGGAGGGGCGCTCCTTGGGGCGACTGGAGGCCGAGGGTAAGGCGATGTCCAGATCGTTGACCGCCGGGGCGGTCGTGATGATGAAAATCACCAACAACACGAACGCCAAATCCAGCAACGGCGTGACGTTGAGTTCGCTCAGCGCATGGTGGCGGCTGGAAGAGAATTTTTTCATGGTGCAACCGTTTTCAGGTCTCCGGGCTCACGTCAGCGCCGGCTCGCGTTCGTCGGGCCGACCGGCACCCTGCCTGCGCTCCAGACGCCAGAGCGCCCCGAGCAGTTCCGCCGAAACCGGGCGGTGGTCCACCCAGGCGTGTTCGATCGCGGTGGCGTATTCGGCGGTGAAGTTGTCCAGCTCCTGGGTGATCGCGCGGATGGTGGTGATCATGTAGTTGTAGGCGAACATGGCCGGAATCGCGACAAACAACCCCACCACCGTGGCGATCAACGCCCCGGCCACGCCCGGGGCCATGGCCGTCAAACTGGCCGCCTGCACGCGCGCGATGCCCGAAAAGGTTTCCATTACACCCCAGACCGTGCCCAGCAGTCCGAGAAACGGGCCGCCGGCCACCGCCGTCGAGAGAATGATCATGCCCTTCTCCAACGAGAGCGCTTGCGCTCCCACGGCCCGCTCCAGCACCACCTTGACCGACTCGAACGATGCGGCGCTGATTTTTTTCGTCATCCCGCGCCCCAACGCCTCGGCGCCCGCGACGGCCCCGGAGGATAGCGCGCCAGAACCCCGCGTGGAGCGCAGCGGCTTTTCCAGAACCAGCGCGTGGTGTTTCAATTGATGGGTCAACTCCTCGGCCCCGGCCAGATACACCTCGAAGGCGGGCGCTCCGGGAAATTCCCCGCCCCGCTGAAACAACTCCAGCGGCTCGCGGGTACGCCGATACGCGGCGTAGAAGTGCCGCGACATTTTCTGGGCGCGGTAGAGTTGGCGGGCCTTGCGGATGATGACCGTCCAACTGAACAGCGACACGACCAGGAGCGTGGCGATCGTGATTTTGCCCTCGGTGGTTGCTTTTTCGAAGGCGAACTGCAGCGCGTTGGCCAGGATGGGATCGAAGGTCGGGATCATAAGATCAGGCGTCGAGGGTTTGCTGAACGTGACATCAGAACAATCGCGGTTTGGGGCGGGGGCGTCCGGCCGGGGCGTTCACCGGCCCGGGCAAATCGGCGGCGGCGCACCGGCGGAGAAATTCCCGGAAATTGGCCCGGCTGGCGCGGCTCATTTCCCTCTCGATGACACCGTTGAGCCCCCGGATTCGAATCCGCACCTGGCGGGCGGAAGCGATCGCCTCGATCAGGTCCGGACCGACCCGGTAGAACGCGGTGGTGAACCCGCGCCGGGGTTTGAACCCGGTCTGCAGGTTGGTGGCCACCAGACCGTATCGCACCCCGTCCACCAGCAGCACCAGCGATTCGCCTGAAACCAGCGGCACAAAATCCGCCGGCGGGGTCAACTCCGTGTAAAGGAAATATTCGCAACGCGGACCGGCCGGCGTCACCACCGTGACGTTGGTTTGCGGCACCACAATCGAATTGCTCAGCGCAACGACGACCTCGTTGGTCTCCAGCGTGACCAGTCGGCTCTCGACGCTGGTGAGGCTCAAATCGTTGGTCGCATGGGTGACCTGGCGGCTCGACGACAGTTGCATCAGCGTCGAGCGACTGATCTGATGCGGCGCGTGAGCAATGCTCACATTGTGCGTTACGCTGGCGGTGTCGTTGGTGGTTGTCGGCGCGCTGAGCGGTGTGTCCGGCCCGGACGGTTCGCCCGAGAATGAATCGGCCTGCTCCGGGGCGGTGCGGACGGCCGCGTGCTCCGTTCTGGGTGCGAGGTTGGTGCTCAGCGTCGCACTCTGGTTTGTCGAAAGCGTGACGACCCGGTTGGTCACCTGGGTCACGACCAGATTCGTCACGAGGCTGACGGTCAGATTCGTGGTTGGCCGCGGCGGCCAAACCTCGCGCCTGGCGTTCAAACACAGAATCGTGCGCTCGAACACCCGGCCCGAAACGGCGTTGCCGCTCATCTGTTCGATGCGGACACCCTCGAACGGATCCGTCATCGAAACACCCTGTTTGTGCGCACCGGCGCACCCGAGCAGCAGCAGCGGCAACAGCCCCGGCAGCAACCATTTCATGCGCCCTGTTTGCCCCGCTTCGGCGAAGCGTTCATGACCAATGTGTCACAATTCGGTAACAAAGGGCCCAAACTCCGGCTCTGAGCGCGCCGGCGCGGCGCGGGCGCTCGATCGCATCGGAAGGCTCGGGACCTCGGGCCTGGCGCCGGCGCAATTCGGGGCAAACGCGAGCAACCGGACCGCGCAACGCCTTGTCTTTGCGGTTTCGATCCTGTGAGATGCCTCCGGTTCGCGCCGGCGAGGGAAAACGCCGGCCCGGCATCGGCTCAAGTGGTTGACGCAGCAACATGAACACGAGCGATTCGGCCCCGGAACTGAGCGTGATCGTGCTCAATCGCAACGGGCGGGCCTGGTTGGAACGCTGCGTCGAGTCGCTGCTGGCCCAAAAGAACCTCGCGCAGATCGAAATTCTGATTGTGGACAACGCCTCGACCGACGGGTCGGATCGGCTGGCCGAGGCGCTGGCGGCGCGCCGACCCGATCGGGTGCGCTACCTCCAGACGCACGGCAATCTGGGCTATTGCGAGGGCAACAACCGCGGCGCGGCAGCGGCGCGCGGCCAATACCTGCTGTTTCTCAACAACGACACCTGGCTGGAGAACGATTGCCTCGAACAACTGCTCGCCGGTGTGGAGGCCGCCGGCGCCCACGCCGCCAGCCCGCTGGTGTGCAACTACGACAGCGACCAGTTCCAGAGCGCCGGGGCGACGGGCTTCGATCTGTTCGGTCACCTGACCGGGCCGGCGCGGCCGCTGCCGGCGGGCCCGATTTTTGCCGCACCCGGCTGCGCGTTGCTGGTGCGGCGCGACGTGTTCGAGCGGATCGGCGGCTTTGACGCGCAGTTTTTCATGTATGCCGACGAAGCGGATCTGGCCTGGCGGTTGACGCTGGCCGGCTATCGCACGGTGACGATTCCGCAAGCGCGGCTGCATCATCGCGGCGGCGCGCTGGCCAATCCGGCCGGTGGGGGCAGGCCGGTGGAATTCCGCAC
>CAYXJB010000066.1:9109-13789 GCA_964465445.1 uncultured Verrucomicrobiota bacterium | reverse complement strand
ATCGGTTATCCTCGAGCTGTGCAGCTCGGAACGCTGAAACTGAGCTCGAACCTGTTTCTCTCGCCACTGGCCGGTTACACCAACCTGCCGTTCCGGCTGGTCGTGCGCGAGTTGGGCGGGGTGGGCTTGTGCACGACCGATCTGGTCAACGCCCGTTCCTTGCTCGAACAACGACCGCGCGCGCTCGAGCTGGTCCAAACCCGACCCGAAGACAGCCCGCTGGCCGTGCAATTGTTCGGCGCCGTGCCCGAAGAAATGCGCGACGCCGCCCAATGGCTGGAAGCGCGCGGCGTGGCGGCGATTGACATCAACATGGGTTGCCCGGTCCGCAAGGTCTGCGGCGTCGGCGCCGGCGCGGCCCTGATGACGCAACTGAACAAGACCGCCGCGCTGGTCGCCGCGGTGGTCAACGCCGTGCGCATCCCGGTGACCGTCAAAATGCGTCTGGGTTGGGACGACCGGAACATCACCGCGCCGGACCTGGCCCGGGGGCTGGAAGACGTGGGCGTGGCGGCGATCTTTGTGCACGGACGCACCCGGGAACAGGGCTTTGGCGGCACGGTCAACCTGGCCGGCATTCGCGCCGTGGTGCAGGCGGTCCGCCGCATCCCGGTCATCGGCAACGGCGACGTCACCACGCCCCAGGCCGCCCGCGTGATGATCGAGCGGACCGGCTGCGCGGGCGTGAGTATCGGGCGCGGTGCGTTCTACGATCCGTGGATTTTCCGGCGCACCCGGGCGTATCTCGATGCCCTGCGCGCCGGGGCGGATGAATCGGAGGCGTTGCCGCCGGAGCCCGACTTCGAGGAGCGCGTTCGGGTGATGTGCCGGCATCTGGATCTGATGATCGAGGTATTCGGCGAAACCCGCGGCTGCATCCTGTTCCGAAAAGTCGCCCCCTGGTACGCGCGGCGGTTCGGCCCCTGCCACCGGTTCAACGAACAGGTCGTGCGCATCAGCAGCCGGGCGGACTTCTACGCTGTGCTGAAGGATTACCGGCGTTGGCGGGCGCAGTTTTTGGACGAACACGGCCAACTGCTGCCGCGTTACCGGCCCGCTCCGTTGATCGCCTCCTTCCTGCGCGAGCCCGGCGCGCCTGTTCCCGAAGGCATCCCCGTGCCCAAAGGACCCGTCGAGGTGTGGTGAGACCTTGACGCCCGGCCGGCCGCGCGGCGTCCTGCCTGTCACGTTCAGCCACCCACCGGGCGGGCCGTCCGCCCGGGAGCAATCCCGCGCCAATTCCGTCCAATCGGGCATGAAACTGCTGCGCTGCGTGCAGTTGTGGCTGCCAATCTGGAGTCTGACCGTCCTGCTTGCCCCGTTGCGAGCCGCCGGCGTGTTCGTCGCCGACACCGCCCATTGGCCGATCGAGCCGCCGCCGGGCATCCGTCCGCCGCGGCCGCCACACCCACCCTGGCCGCCGCGGCCCATTCCGCCGCCGCGGCCGCATCCGTTTGCCCCGCTGGAAGTGCGTCGCCATCTGGTCACGGTCAAAATCCAGGATCAGACCGCCACCACGACCGTCGAGCAGGAGCTTTACAACCCCAACCCGACGGCGATCGAGGGCTCGTATTTGTTCCCGCTGCCCAAGGGCGCGCAGATCGAACGTTTCGGCATCGAGTCGGACGGTCGAACGCTCGATGCCGAGCTGTTGCCGGCCGAAAAAGCGCATCGCATCTACGAAGAGATCGTACGCCGTAGTCGCGATCCGGCGTTGCTCGAGTATGCCGACCGCGACGCGTTCCGGGTGCGCGTGTTTCCCATTGGTCCACGGGCGAGCTGCCGGCTGCGGATCGCCTACACGCAATGGCTGCGCACCGACCACGGCCTGGTGCGTTACGTCTATCCGCTCAGGGTCGAGAAGTTCTCCGCCAGCCCGATCTTGCAGCTCGGCCTGCGGATCGAACTCTCGAGCGCCCAACCGCTCAAATCACTCTATTCGCCCACCCACACCGTCGAGATCCATCGGCCCGATCCGCACCATGCCACGGTCCGATTCGAAGCCCGGGACGCGCGCGCCGAGCTGGATTTTGCGCTCTATTTCAGCCGGAGCGGCGAGGGGCTGGGCGTGAATTTGCTGGCGCACAAGACCGATGACGAAGACGGATTCTTTCTGCTGCTGCTCTCGCCCGGCCCGGAGACCGCAGACCGAACCGTTCTGCCCAGGGACGTGGCGTTCGTCCTGGACACCTCCGGCTCGATGGCGGGCAAAAAAATCGAGCAGGCCAAAAACGCCCTCCGCTTCTGCATCGAGAATCTCAACCCCGAGGACCGCTTCGAAATTCTGCGGTTCTCGAGCGAGGTCGAACCGCTCTTCGGCCAACTGCGCCCGGCCAACCGCCTCCATCGCGATCAGGCCGCCGACTTCGTCGAACAGCTTCGCGCCATCGGCGGCACGGCGCTGGACGAGGCGCTCGCGCGCGCTCTGGCCCTGCGGCCGCCTGGCCCGGCCAATCAAACCGCGGCGGACCGTCCGTTCGTCGTCCTGTTGCTGACCGACGGCCGACCCACGGTGGGCGAAACCGACGAAGCCCGCATCCTCACCCGGTTCAAACAGGCCAACCCGGCCGGTACGCGGGTGTTTTGCTTCGGCATCGGCACGGATGTGAACACGCACTTGCTGGACGGCATCGCCGAAGCCACGCGCGCCGCGAGCGAGTACATTCTGCCCGAGGAGGATCTGGAGCTGAAAGTCTCGAATTTTTTCTCGAAGATCAGCCATCCGGTGCTGGCCGATCCGAGCCTGCAATTCGAAGGCGACGTGCGCGTTTCGGCGCTCTACCCCTCGCCTTTGCCGGACCTGTTCTGTGGCGATCAGCTCGTGCTGGTGGGACGTTACCGCGGCCAGGGCGACGCCCGCGCCCGGCTCGAAGGCACGAGCCGCGAGTCCCGCCGCCAATTTACCTGGCCGGTGCGTTTCCCCGACCGATGCGCCGATCACGACTTCATTCCGCGGCTCTGGGCGACCCGACGCATCGGCCACCTGCTCGATCAAATCCGGCTGCACGGCGAATCGGAGGAACTGAAGGACGAAATCACCGAACTGGCGCGCCGATACGGCCTGGTCACCCCCTACACCGCCTATCTGATCGTGGAGGACGAAACCCGTCGCCGCGTGCCCTTGCCGGTGCAAACGCTGCCGCAACTCGGCGCCGATCCGGAAGCGCAGCACGAGGCGGCGCTCACCTGGCAAAGCTTCCGGACGGATCGGTCCGGCCAGGCAGCCGTGGCCGGCGCACGTCACGGACTGGTCCTGCGCTCGGCGCAGGCTCCGTCGGCAGCCGCCGAGCGCAGTTGGATCGAGGCCGAGCGTGGGCTGGGTCTGCTTGGCGCGTCGGGAGCGTCACCCCAACCGCCGGGGCACTCGGCCCGCGTGCGACTGGTGGAAGCGTCCCGACAGCACGTGTTCGTCGGCGGACGCGCGTTCTATCTGAACGCCGACGGCGCGTGGGTGGACGCGTTGTCGCAACGCCACACCGGTGGATCGTCCCGGCGCATCCAATTCAACTCGCCCGAATACTTCGGCTTCGCAGCCGCTCATCCGGAGGCACTGCCGTGGCTGGCATTGGGCGAGCGGGTGCGGTTTGTCCTCAACGGCGCGCTCTATGAGATTCACCCGTGAGGCGTCCGGCCCGCAGGAGCGTGGCGACCGGCGATCCGCCGGCGGGAAGGTTCAACCGCGTGGCCGGGCGTTCCAGAGAAGCGCCAGCAGAACCGTGCCCAGGAAAACGCATCCGATCACAGCGTAAAGCCCCATGTCCCAGCCGTAGTTCTGGGCGATCACACCCAGGCCCTTGCCCTGAATCACGCGTCCGCCCACATAACCGAACAGCCCCACAAAACCCGGCGCGGTCGCCGCCGCCTTCTTCGAGGTCAAATCCAGCGCCATCACGCCCGAGAACATCACCGGCGTGTACACCAGAAAACCGATCACCGCGAACAACGCCAGATTCGTCCACAACAATCCCCGGGGCGTGAAACGACAGCGGGCGATCTGTTCCGGCCAGGCGTCCTCCAGCAGCAGCCGTTTCAGATACACCCGCTCGGTGCCGTGCGGCTGCCGGGCCAGCAACGCCCCCGTTCGCTCGCGCAGCCGGATGCCCTCCAGCGGCAGCGACTCGATCGCTTCCTCGCTCTTGAGCCAGCGATTCAACTCCTCGGTCAGGACCGCCGCCCGACGGGATTCGGGCAACGCAGCGTCGGTCAGTTGCGCACGCGCCGCGTCGCTGAATTCGGACCAAACCCGACCCGCCAGCGGGTGGGAGGCCGAGGCCAGTTGCCGAGCCAGCGCGACCGGATCGCGAATGTCGCCCGGACGCAGCAGCAACGACCCGGTGAAGATCAACCCGCCAAAAGCCAGCATCAGCGGAATCATCGTCAACACGCTCACCCGGGCGCGGCGACCGCCGATTTTGTCCGAGAGCCAGCCCATGATCAGCATGCCGGCGATACCGGCGAACTCGATGATCAGTGTGCTGAATCCGCCCTCGGTCAGCGACGCGCCCTTGGTTTCCTTCAGATAGGTCGGCCCCCAGTCCACCATCGCGTAGCGGGCGATGTAAACGAACACGTTGGCAAAGGCCAGCAGCCAGAGCATCCGATTCGGCAGGATGTAGTGAAAGAACATCTCCTTGAAACTCAGCTCCCGCTCGTGGATCTCCTTTTCCTCCGGCGGCCAGT
>CAYXJB010000066.1:0-9070 GCA_964465445.1 uncultured Verrucomicrobiota bacterium | reverse complement strand
GATCGGCGGCAATCCCTCGGATTGCGGCGTGTCCCGCACCCGCCAGAACAGGTACAGCGCCCCGGCCACGGCGATCAGGCCCGGCACAAAAAACGCCGAACGCCATCCCCAATGCTGCGCGCAGTAGGCCGCCAGCCCGCCGGCAATCCCGCCACCGACGTTGTGCGAAATGTTCCAGGCCCCGAACACCCTGCCGCGCTCGCTCACACTGAACCAGTGCGACAGACCGCGCGAACACGGACCGTAGCCCATGCCCTGCACAAACCCGTTGAGCGTCCAGAGCGCCAGATGCACCCAGTAGTCGCTGGCCGCGCCGAACAGAAAATTCAGCACCGCCGTCAACAACAACCCCACCGCCGCAAATTTGCGCGAATCGCTCCGGTCGGAAAAATACCCCATCACGAACTTGCCGATGCCGTAGGCGATGGCCGTGCCGGCGAGCAGATCCCCGATCATCGGCTTGGTGTACTGGAGCGCCTCGCCGATCTCCTTGGACACCGGCGCAAAGTTGTTGCGCACGATGTAAAAGGTCGCATACGCGATGAACGCCGACTCGAAGATCCGCCACCGATAGCGCGGATACAGACGCGCCACCTGCTCGGGCGGCAGACGCGGCTGGGGCGGCGGAGGTTTGAACCAGTCGAAGATCATCGCCCGGATTGCTCCGACTCGTAGCCGTGCGGTCGGGCCGGCCAGGCCAGCGCAAACAGCAGCGCACCGACCGCCGCCACCATCACCAGCCCGGCCAGGCCGCTGTTCCAACCGTAATGCTCGACCAGCCAGCCCAGTCCCCAGCCCGAAAACAACGTGCTGGCATAGCCGAAAATCCCCGTGAATCCGGCCGCTGTCGCCGCGGCACGCTTGGTCGCCAGATTCGCCACCGCAATACCGATCAACGCCTGCGGTCCGTAAATGAAAAAGCCCGCCACGCACAACATCGCCGTGGCCATCCGATGCGCTCCGGCCGGCAACTGCCAGAACACCAGCAGCGCCAGACCCGAAAAAATCATGCAGAACAAACACGTTCGCGCGCTCCGCCCGCCGAAGAGCCGATCCGTCAGCCAGCCGCACAACAACATTCCCACCACGCCGCTGACCTCGAACGCCGTCACCATCCACGCCGCATGCGAGAGTTTCACGCCCTTGGCCTCGCTCAAGAGCGTCGGCCCCCAGTCCAGCACCGCGTACCGCACCACATAGACAAAGAAATTCGCCAACGCGAACAGCCAGATGAACGGATTGCCGAACACCTTCCGCATCACGAACGCCTTGAACTCCGCGCCGCGTTCGGCGCCGACCTGCTCGGTGCCCTTGAGCTCGGGCAGGCCCACCGAGGGCGGCGTGTCCGGCAACATCCGCCACAACAACACCGCTCCCAGCAGCGCCAGCGTCGCCGGCACCCAGAAACACAGTCGCCAGTTCGATGCAATCATCTGGCCCTGCGGCGCGACCAGATACCCGCACAGCACCACGACCAGTCCGGCACCGATCGAATGCGACGTGTTCCAGATGGACTGTTTGGTGGCCAGTTGCTCGGGCGGAAACCAGTGCGTCATCAAACGCGACACCGGCGGGAAACCCATCCCTTGCGCCCAGCCGTTGAGCATCCAGAGCGTGCCCAGCCACACCGTCGCCGTGCCCAGACCGAAGCCCAGATTCAACAACGCCGAAGCCGCCAGCCCCACCGCCATGAACGTGCGCGCGTTGGACCGATCGGCCAGCAGACCGTTGGCGAATCGCGCCACGCCGTAGAGCAGGCCGTGCAACGTCAGAAACAATCCCAGATCGGTCTTGCTCACGCCCAGGTCGCGGCTCATGGCCGGCATCGCCACGCTCAGGTTCTTGCGCACGAAATAAAACAGCGCGTAGCCGATGATCGTCGCCACCAGCACCCGCACGCGCCAGCGCCGGTACGCCGCTTCGACCGCTTCGGGCGTGTGATACGCCAGCGGAATCGCCGGCGCGGGCGCGAACCATTTCCGCAACCCCGTCCGGCGCGGCGCCGCCACCGTCGTCGTCAAAACCGGCTCGTTCATCCCGCCTCCGAAAAACAACACCCCGTCGGCCCGCCGACACTCGCCCTGTCCACCGGCCAGCGACCGCCCGGACCGAACACTGCGTCCAGAGCGCGCTCGATCGTCCCGGTCCGCACCACCACATCCAGCACGGTGAACCGGCGCCGGATCAGAACCGCCTGCAGGTAAGCGGCCCGCAGCCGCTCACGCGAAATGCCGATCTGCTCCGGTTCGGTCGGTGCGCCCGCGGCGGCGAGCATTTCTCGCAGCGCGTCGAACCCCAAAAGCTGCCGGCTCAGACGCGCCCGCAACGCGGGCCAGAGCTCCCGCAGCCGCAGCAACTGCGCCCGCAACGCCGCGCGCTCACAGTGTTTCGCCAGCACTTCCTGCTCGGCCACCGACGCCAGCTCGCCCTCGCCAAAGGTCTCCCGCACCTGCCGGCGCCAATCCGATTCCTCCGGCCAGCACGCCACGCACGCCTCCACATCGAGCCGCTCCAGCGGTTGCGCCAGCAACCATTCGTACAACGCCGCCACCGCCAGCGTGCCGATGCCCACCTTGAAACCGTGCGAGGGCGCGCGCCCCTGATGGGTGTGATGCTGCATGTCCCACAGATGGCTGAACTGGTGCTCGGCCCCGGAAGCCGGTCGGCTCGACCGGGCCGCCTGCATTGCAAGTCCGCCCAACACCAAGCCCTCGGCCAGCCGGCCCAGTGCGTCCAACCGACCGGCGCGCACACCCGCCGGATCGCTCAACAGGTCGCGCAGCCGCCCCTGCGCCATCGCCCAGGCCGCCTCCTGAATCGGTTCGACGCCCAGCGCATCGGCCAGAATCCAGTCCGCCCCGGCGGTGATTTTGGCCAGCATGTCGGCATAACCCCACGAACGCATCGGCGCCGGCGCCCCGGCCAGCACGTTCAGATCCACCACCAGACCCAACGGCGCCGGACAGGAGAAGGTTTGTTTCGAGCCGCGCCAGGTAATCGAAGCGCCAAAGGCCGCGTAGCCGTCCATCGAAGCCGCCGTGGCCACGCACAAATAACGCCGGCCGAGCCGATGCGCCGCCAGCTTGGTCAGATCGTTGATCGTGCCCGAGCCGACGGCGATCGGGATCGCTTCCTGCCTGCCCAATGCAGCCTGCAGCTCTTCGACGAAGCGGTGTTCGGCGTACAGATCGGGCGTGCGGAAAATGAACGGCTCGACGACCGGAACGTTCCCGGCCCGCAACGCCTCGAGCACCGCCGCGCCCGCAGCCGCAAACGTATTTGCGTCGGCCACGATCACGGCCGGTCGCGTGCCAAACAGATCGCGAAACAACCGCGGCGTGCGAGCCAGGACGTTCTCGCCGAACTCCACCGCGCGGGTGTCGCACGCCAGGCGCAACGCCCCGGCCAGCGAGACCGCCGGGGCGGGCTTCACAGCCGCTTCGCTCATGGCCGGGCTGCGCCTCTGGCGCAGTACTCGCGCACCGCCCGGAGCGTCACCTCCGGGTGATCGGTGGCAAAGGACATCAGCCCCAGATCGAGCAACCGCCAGTACACCTCCGGTTGCGCGACGCCCCAGGGCAGGGCTTGGTAGAGAATGCCACGGGCGCGCAGTTCCTCGCCGGTGGCGCGCAAAAACGCGCGGCTGAGGTTGAACGGCTCACCGGAGGGCGCGTTGGTGTTGAGCCGCACGTGCACCTGCAATTGCGTGATCCCCTCGAACGCAGCGGCGCGCACCGCCTCGAGCTTTTTCACCAGCTCCGATTCGCTGCCACCCATCCACAGCAGCGTCTCGCTCTCGGGCACGAGCCGTTTCCAGTCGCGAATCACCTCGTGCGACGCGCTGGCCAGAATCACCTGACGGTTCACCCCGTGCCGGCGCACCAGTGCCGCCAGCGCCGCCAGATCCACGTTCTTGATGTCCAGGTACAGCCGCCGATCCGGCCGACCGCGCATCCGTTCGAACACCTCTGCAATCTGGCACGCGCGCCGGCCCACAAACCGTTCGCCCTTCCACGCTCCCACATCCAGTTGCGACAGTTGGGCAAAGGTCACATCGGCCACGCCCTTGTCCCGCAGCTCCGGTGGCGCGTTCTTGACCACGCGTTTGAAATTCGCGTCGTGAAACGCCACGATCACGCCGTCGCGCGTGGTGCGCAGGTCGGCTTCCGGTACCGTGCCCAGACGCCAACCCAGCTCGAAGGCTTCCAGCGTGTTCTCGGGGGCCAACTCGCCGGCGCCCCGATGACTCTGGATCACGAACCGCTCCGGCGGCACGTGACCGCAGATCGTCCAGGCTGACGCGCCCCCGGCGGGCCGATCCGGCGCCGATGCGATCGCGGGATTCGTTGGCCCGAGGCCGGGCGCGCGCCCCGCCAGGACCAGCAAACCGAGCCAGGTAAGGAACGCAGCACCCTTGGGGCGCGCGATGCGACCTGACCGGATGTTCACAACGGCGTTCATGGAAAAAGCGTCTCAGGCGTGATGCGCCGTGGCCGGCGAGTCCAGAGGAGCAGGCCGCTGCGCGTGATCCGGTTGCGAGGTCGGTTGCGGGCCGCTCGTCGCCAAGGGCGCGTTGCCGGGAGCGGATCGGTAGCGCTCCAGCTCGGCTCGTCGGTCGGCGTCGCTCCAGCCGAGCAACTCGGCCATCCAGACGGCGACCTGCTCGGCTTTGGCGGCGGCATCGCGTTCGTAGTAATGCCAACTGGTTCGCCGCACCATCACGTCGTCCAGATGCAGCGCCCATTCCCGCGTGCAGTAATGCTCGACGGCGCGGCGCGTGAACGGCGGCGGCACCAGACCGCTCACGCCGGTGATTTGCTCCGGAGGCAACAACGGTTCCACGGCGGTGCGGCAGCGCCCGAACGCCCGGCCGGGTGCGTCGGATCGCTCCAGGCTGCGCAACCAGCGCACGACGCGGTCCACGGTTTGTTCGGCCATCAGCCGGTAGGTGGTCAGTTTGCCCCCGGCCACGTCCCACCAGCCCGGTTCGGGATTGCGGATTTCATGGCCGCGCGAGATGTCGGACGGATGACCGTGCGGGTCGGCGATCAGCGGGCGCAAACCCGCCCAGGTGCTGAGGATGTCCCGGGGCGTGAGTTTGGCCGCCGGGAAGTAGCGGTTGGTCACCCCCAGCACATAGGCCACGTCCTCGGGCCCGGCCACGACGTGATCGAGCGGTCCGGAGTAATCGGTGTCGGTCGTGCCCAGAATCGTGCGCTCGCCCCAGGGAATGGCGAACAGGATGCGCCTGCCCTCGGTCATCACCACGGTTTCGGGCACCGGCAGCCGGGCACGCTCGACGACCAGATGCACGCCCTTGGTCAGGCGCAATCGCACACGGCTGTGCGGCAGGCTATCGGCCCACGGGCCGGTGGCGTTGACGATGGCGCGAGCCGACACGCGCAGCGCCCGGCCGCCAAAGCGGTCTTCCAGTTCGCAGCTCCAAACCGGCGCGCCGCCCTGCGGTCCGCCGGAAGCGCTCCCGCGCGCGGCGTCGCGGAAGCGACAGTAGTTGAGCAGCCAGGCGCCGTGGTTGGCCGCCGACCGGAGCGTGTCCAACGTCAGGCGCGCATCGTTGGTGAAACCGTCGAAGTAGCGCACGCCGCCCTGCAATCCCTCGCGCGCCAGGCCGGGGATTTTTTCCAGGACCTGCCGCGCGCTGAGCCAACTGGAGCGACCCAGATTTCGGCCGCCGCAGAGCAGGTCGTAGATTTTGACGCCGATCTTCAACTGCCAGAGCACCCAGTGCCGATCGCCCCGATAGGTCGGGAACAGAAACGGCAGCGGCTCGGCCAGATGCGGCGCGATCTGATGGATGATTTTCTTTTCGACGCTGGCTTCGTGGACCAGACCCAGGCGCCCCTGCGCCAGATAGCGCAAGCCCCCGTGCAGCAGGCGGCTGGAGCGGCTGCTGGTGCCAAAGGCAAAGTCGTGCTGCTCGACCAGACCCACGCGCAAGCCGCGCAGCGCCGCGTCGCGCGCCACCCCGGCGCCCACGATGCCTCCGCCGACGATCAGCAGGTCCAGCGGTTGGGCGAGCAGCGCCTCGATCGTCTGCCGCCGCCATTCCGGAACCGGCGGGTTCATGTCGTCAGCACCTCCGACCTGGCCGCGCGCAAACGCATTCCCAGTTCCTCCAAATCGGCCACGACCAGATCCGGCTGTGGGGAAAATTTTTGGGCCTCGGTCGCACTGGTTTCGCCGGTGAGCACCAGCACGCCCAGCGCCCCGGCCCGGTGCGCCATCAAAATGTCGGTGTAAAGACGGTCGCCGACCATCGCCAACTGCTCCGGCGCAAGGCCGTGCCGACGCAGGATGCCGTGGAGCATGCCCGGATCGGGCTTGCCCATCACCGCCACGGGCGCCACGCCGGTGGCTTCGCGCAACGCCGCGCAGATCGCGCCGCAATCCACCAGCGTCGTCGGCTCGTCGGTCGGACACACCCGATCCGGATTGGTGGCGAAGTACGGTCGGCCATGGCGAATCCACCAGGCCGCGCGGCACAGACGCGCGTAGCTGAGGTTCGGATCGAACCCCACCACCACCGCATCGGGCGACTCTTCCGGTCCGTCGCCGACCGGCACGTAGCCGGCCGCGGCGAACTCGGCGCTCATGCTCGGGGTGCCCAGGATGAAAAGCCGTCGCAGCGCGGGCCATTGGCGACGCAAGTACTCGATGGTGGCCTGGGTCGAGGTGTAGAGCTGATCCTCGGTGGCCGGGATGCCAAAACCCCGCAGGTGTACGAGGTAATCGGCGACACTGCGGGAGGAATTGTTGGTGAGGAACGTCCAGCCGATCTCCAGCTCACGGAGCGTGGCCAGGAACGGCGCCGCCTCCTCGAAGAGCGTGCGGCCCTTGTAAATCGTGCCGTCCATGTCCAGCGCCACATGCCGGATTTGTTGCAGTCGTCGTTTCATGCGTTCAGTCTCGAAAAGGTTTGCTGCCGGTTCGTCATGGAACGATGCGAATGCGGTAAAATCGTGCCGTGCCGGTTCCACCGCCGCCCGGCGTCGAATCGTCCACAAACTGCCGGGTCGAGGGCATGCCCCAGGGCGCAGCATCCAGCTCCGCGCTCAACGCCCGGGGCAGGTCGTTGAACGCGCCGAGCGCATCGCCGTCACGATACTGCACGCGGTAACGGGTGCCGCCGACCGAATCCCAGGTGAGGATGACGTGTCCCTCGGGCGTTCGGGTTACATTCCGGATGCGCAGGACCGAGGCGGCGTTGGTGGGATTGGTGTTGGCCCTGTACTCGGCCAGATTGCTCAGGCCATCGCCGTCGGCGTCGGCCTCCGGATCGCTCAGACCGTAGATGGCTTCCCAGGCGTCGGGCAGGCCGTTGGCGTTGGTGTCGGGCGGGGCGACGATGTTGAGGTTGAGCGTGACCACGGCGCTGGTCAGGGCGCCGTCGGTGGCGCACCAGGTGAACCGGTCGAAGCCGCGGTAGTTGCGCGCCGGCAGATAGGTGAGCGTGCCGGCGGCCGGATCGAAGTTCTGGATCAGGCCGCTGGTGGGCAGCGTGCGGATCTGGAAGGTGAGTGGATCGGCGTTGGGATCGAACGCGGTCAGCGTGAGCTCGGCGACGGTGTCGCCGGGCATGACCAGCAATTGATTGGTGGCCACCGGCGCGGCGTTGGGCGCGGTGACGAAACGCCACAGTGGGCCGGTGGTCAGATTGCCGCGCGCGTCGCTGATCGTGACGTACCAGTCGTAGGCGGTGAAATGGTTGCGGCCCGGCCAGGGCAACGCGGCCACGCCGCCGGGCGGCACGTTCGACACCACGCCCAGCAGCATGAAGGGCGACTGGTTCGAGCCGGCGGGCGTCATGTCGTATTCGAACCAGAACTCGCTGTTCGGGCCGGTTTGGTATTCATCGGCCCAGGGCGAATAGGTCTGGGCGATGACGAGGTTGTTGGCAGGCGAGAATTCCAGAATCCGCAGGTAACCGTTCCCGCCGTTGGTCCAGCCCTGGTAATCCTGCACCAGCGTCTGAACGGCCCGTCCGTTCCAGGTGTCCACGCGCCGACCTTCGCCGGTGACGTGACCGCCGAGCATCAGGAAGAGATTGGCGTTGGTTTTGAGCGCGTTGTAGAGCGTTGCGCCCTGCGCGCTGAAGCTCAGCGGCGTCTGGGTGTTGCCCATGTTGTGCGTGACCACAATCGCACGCCGGTGCGCGTTGGTGCGCAAGACTTCGTTGGCCCAGGCCAGCAGCTCGGGTGCCGGATCCGGATCGTATTCGAAGTACAGAACGATGAACTCCAGCCCGCCGGCGCTGAACAGGTCGAAATGGTTGTTGTTGTTCGTGCCGTAATGCCCGCCGTAGTAGGCGCGTCCCCAGAAATGCGTGATGCCGAAGTACCGGTTGTACAGGATCGTCGTGCCGTCGGGATTGCCGATCGGTTCCTGGTCGTGGTTGCCCACCGCCACCCCGTACGGAATGCCGTCGGCCAGCAGCGTCCGGATCGGATTTTCGAGTCGGTACATGGCGTTGGTGGCATTCCACCATTCGGTCAGGTTCGTCGTGGTGCCGATCAGATCGCCGTTCTGGGTGATGTCACCCAGTTGGGCGACGTAGGCGATGTTGCGGCTGAGGCGGTTGGTGATGATCCATTCGACCTGGGCGATGAACATTTCGGGCCGTCCACCGTTGAGGCTCGAGACGTAGAACTGCGTGTCGGGCAGCAGCACGATCGAAAAATCCGGTCCGGGATTGACCGCGCCGACGCGTCCGTAAAAGCGCACGGTGCAATCGCCCTCCAGCGCGTTGGAAACCGCCACCTGCAGGGTCGGGGCGCTGGTTTGGCCCTGGGCACGATCCTCGGGCCCGAGCAGCACCGGCGTCGCACCGGCGGGAATGAACACGAACGAGGCCACCGGCTCGGCGCCGCCACCGGGGGTTTGCAGCGAGGGTGGATTGCCGGGCAGATCGCGCGATTCGATGATCCATCCCTCTCCGTCGGGCTGGTAACTGACGATGTTGTCCTGGTTCTGGGATTCGCCGCCCTCGGGCGAAACGATCAACACGCCGCCGGCCGGCGAGTACCCCGGAATGGTCAGTCGCCATCGGCCC
>CAYXJB010000065.1:0-13900 GCA_964465445.1 uncultured Verrucomicrobiota bacterium | reverse complement strand
GGGCGGGCCGGGGCGGCGGGCGGCGCTGCGGCGCAAGCTCCTGGAGCGCGATCCGGCGCAATGGCTCGGTTGCCGGGAACGCTGGCAAAGCATGCTGATGTGGGTGCTGGCTCTGTTGGCGACGGTGGGCTTCGGCGCCGCGCTATGGGTGGACGTGCGTGAGTTGCAATGGGTGCTCTGGGGTTGGTGGATGAGCGCGCTGGGATTTGTGGTTCAGTTGATGGTGGCTTCGCAGGCCGGGCGGGGATTGATCGAAGCGCGTCAGAACGGTGTGCTCGAGTTGCTGCTGACGTCGCCGCTGGGTGGGTGGGAATTGGCGCAGGGACAATGGCGCGCGCTGGTGCGGTTGTTCGGCTGGCCGGTGGGACTGTTTTTGCTGATGCAACTGCTGGGCAGTTGTCTGATGCATCAGGTTTCGACGATGGGGATTCAGGCTGACGATCGCCGGTTCACCTGGGCCGCGGTGGCGTTGGGAATCGGCGGCACGACCGGCACGGTGGTGAATCTGGCAGCGGTAGCGTGGTTTGGCCTGTGGATGGGGCTAACCTCCGGCAACCTGACAATGGCGACGCTCAAGACGTGGCTGTACGTGCAATTGATCCCGTGGTTTGTGATCGGCTTCGTGACGGCTGCGGCCAGCGCGCTGTTGCTGGCGGCCGGACTGATCGTGTCGCTGGGCAGCGGGGTGACGTCGCCTTCGATGACGGTGTTGGCTTGGTGGATGCTGGCTGCGGGCGGGCTGAGCGTGTTGCTTTCGGTGCTCAAGGATGTGGGGTTCATCGTGTATGCGAGGCGGAAACTCTCGCGTGAGTTTCGTGAGGGCGCGGGTCGCACGTTGGGGCCGCTGCCGGCGGTGGCACTGACGAATCGGCCGCCGCCAAAACAGCAGACCGGGCCGGTGGCCCGTTCCGAGCCATGACGATCCTGCCGGTGGTTGAACGGGAATTGCGGGTGGCTTCACGCCGCGCCAGCACGTTTCGGTATCGGTTCTGGGCGGGGCTGTGTGCGATGGCGATGGCCGCGTGGATGCTGTTCTTTGTGGCGCAGCACATGCGGCCCTCGGAAGCGGCCCGGGTGTTGTTTTACGGGTTGACCAGCATGACGCTGATGTGGTGTCTGCTCGCCGGTTTGCACTACACCGCGGGTTCGATGACGGAAGAAAAACGCGAGGGTACGCTGGGGCTGTTGTTTCTGACGGATTTGAAGGGCCACGACGTGGTGCTGGGCAAGCTGGTGGCCAATTCGATCCACGGCTGCTGTGCGCTGCTGGCGATGTTACCGGTGATGACGCTGCCGCTGTTGCTGGGCAGTTTCACGTTCGGGGACGTCGCGCGCACGGCTCTGGCGCTGATCAACAGCCTGTTCTTTTCGCTCTGCGTAGGGATGTATGCCTCGACGGTGTCGCGAACGACGCGCGGGGCCCTCGGCATGGCGCTGGGGCTGGTGGCGGTCTTTAGCTTGGGCATGCCGTGGCTGGCAGGGAAGTTGGCCCAGCGCTGGCCGGGCAGCGACCTGGCTGGTTTGTTGGCGGCGTTGAGTCCGGGGGTCAGCTACGTGCTGGCCATCACTCAAAAGTTCCCGCTGATGCCAACGCCCGGAGGGTTCTGGCTCTCGCTGGGACTGGTCCATGCGGTGAGCTGGTTGGTGTTGCTGCGGGCCTGCCGGTGCGCGCCCAACTGCTGGCAGGATCAACCCGGTATGGACGCCGAGTCCAGGGTTGCAGCCGGGTGGCTGCTCCGGATCTCGGGCCGACGCGCCCGAGAGCGGGCGCGTCGGCGGCGCATGCTCGATCGCAATCCCTTTTACTGGCGCGCAAGCCGGGCGCGATTCGCGCCGTTGGCGGTCTGGGTGGCGCTCGGGGTGGGGGCGGCAATCTGGTTGTGGGGATGGACGAAGTATCCGGCCGACTGGGTAAACGCCGGCACGTACGTGTTGACGGCGCTGATGTTCAACGCGCTGTTGAAACTGGGGGTGGCGACGGAAGCGACGCGCCCGCTGGTCGAAGAACGGCGCGACGGGACGCTGGAATTGCTGTTGTCCACATCGCTGAGTGTGCGGGAGATTTTGCGCGGCCAGGCGCTGGCGTTGCGGCGGGTATTTTTGGGGCCGCTGGTGGTCAGCCTGATCGTGTGCCTGGTAATGATGGTGGCCGGGCTGGGGGAGCTGCGTCTTGAGGAACGGCGCGGCTGGCTCGTGGGGTGGGTGGCGGGTTTGTTGATGCTCGGAGCGGATCTGGTTGCGCTCTACTGGGTGGGGATGTGGCGGGCGGTGGCGGCGCGCAATCCGAAATTTGCGTTCGGTCAAACTGTCTGGTGTGTGTTGATCGCCCCCTGGGTCGGAACGATCGGCTTTCTGACGTTGGTGGAGCTTTTGTCCAGGGGTATCTTCGGTGTGGATGGCTGGGCAATTTTGGCGGCGTGGATTGGGTTCGGTTTGCTGGCGGATGTGGGTTTGGGACTCTGGGCGCGGCAGAAGTTGCTGCGCGAGTTTCGCCTCCGAGCGTCGGAACGCTACGTCGCTCCGGTGCGGTGGTGGCGGGTCGGGGGCGTGGCGCGCGGCGCAGCGCCGCCGGTGTCGGCGGGCGGATAATTTGCTTGAGGGGCGGGGGCGGGTTGGTTTTATTGGTGGGGAACGGAGAGATGGCCGAGTGGCTGAAGGCGGCGGTTTGCTAAACCGTTATACGGCCAAAAGCCGTATCGGGGGTTCGAATCCCCCTCTCTCCGCCATCCTAGGATTTCGGATTCAGCGCCTGCTGGAGGAGTTTTTTCTCGCGCTCGCCCAACGGCAGTCGGAGTGCATGGGCGCGGGCGGTCGGAGTCATTTTCTCCCAGGATTTGCGCAGGGCGTTGACGAGTTTTTCCTCCGGGGTACGGGCCGCCAGATCGGCCAGTTGATGTTCCAAAAACACCAGGCACAGGGCGTCTTCCAACACGCGGACCTCCGGATCGTGCGGAAAACCCTTCTTCAGATTGAGCTCCTGCACGCGGGCGATCATCGCTTCGTCGTAGCCGACGTCGCGCAGAATTTCGGCGGCTCTGGCGGCGTGGAATTTCTTGAGCGCCTCGCGCCATTGGAGGTAACCGGCGCGGGTCATGGGATAACTGGAGCGCGGAATTTCCCATCGGCACAGGTGTTGGCAGCGGGCGGCCAGCCGCAGCGCTTCGGAGGCATCCGGGCGGAGCCGCAACACCCATTCGCTGAGCCGGCGGGCGTAGAGCAACTCGCGCGGTTGCGGCACGCCGTTGACCAGCTCGGTGTTGGGGTCGCGGGCGTTGGCCTCGTCGAAACGCCGCAATGCCGCTTCGAATCGCCGCGGCTCGGGAGGTTGAAACAACGCGTTCATGTTGAGCGGCGTTGGGCGAGTCGGGCGCTGATCTCTTCCCACCAGGCGGCATCGGGCGGGCCGTAGGGACGAAAGATTTCGGTCCAGCCTTCGCGGCTGTTGAACAGCGCGGCGCGGTAGAGGCCCAACTGGCTGGCGAGCGGCGAATCCATGAGGCTGGCCGAATCATTCGCGCTCATTTGAAAGAGGACGCGCCATTCAAATTCGCTCAGGGCCCTGCGCGTGAGCATTCGCAGCAGGCTGTTCCAGCCGTCGCAACTGACCAGCAAATGGAAACCGTACGGGCCGCCCTCGGTCAGCAACCGGTGCAACTGCAACCCCGGATGCGCTTCGGCGGCGTCCACCGAAAAGCTCATCTCCTCGTCGAAACGCAGTTTCGGCTGGCGTTCCAGCTCATGAATGAACAGGAACATTTCCGGGCCCGGCGCGGCGCCGGGCTCGACGCGCCGACGCCATTCGGCCTCCAGCTCGCTCAGGAGGTCCGGGATCTCGGACGGTCGCAGCAGTCGCGCATCCGGCCCGGCGGCATGCACCGCGGCGACGAGGGCTTGGATCTGGGGCGAGTCGGGCGCTCCGGCTGCCAGCACGAGGAAGCGGGCCGCGCCGGGGGGAAACTGCGCCGCCAGCGTAACCAGCGCGATGCCCAGCAGACTCCGGGCAGTTTCCTCGCGCTGCCCGACGATCAGCAAGTGACTGCCGCTGTGGCGTCGGAACACGATTTCGGTCGGGCCTTTGATCGAGTTGGGTGCGCCCAAAAACACGCGTGCCGAAGCCGGCGTTTCCGACGGCGTTGTCTCGAAGAGCGTCTGCAGCGCCGGATTGGAACGTACCTCGGCGGGCGCGTTGCCTTCGAACACGATCGGTTCGGGCAGCGGGCCGGGCTGCCGGGTCCGGGCGCGGGCGCGGACGCGTTCGAGCCACTGGTCGCGTTCGTTTTCGGGCAGCCAGACGACCTGGAAAGGGCTGTTGCCCTGCAGGGCGCCGCCCTCGTCGTTGTAAATGGCTTCGCCGGGTCGGGAGAGCAATCGCGGCGCCAGATTGTCCTCGCTCAGAATCAGGCTCGCATCGGCTTCGTTGCATTGCAGGGCGATGCGCACACCCATCTGGCCCATGGTGGCGCGGGCCAGCGTGTAGGCGCCGCCCAGGGTCTGGGAACCCAGCAGCACGTGAATGCCAAAGGCGCGTCCCTGGCGCACGATCCGATCCAACAGCAGCGCGGCGGCCTGAGCCACGCGGTCGTCTTCGACGAAGAACTCTTGGAACTCGTCAATGAGCAGCAGCAGCCGCGGCAGGGGTTTGCCCCCGGCGCGGCGGTAAGCGGGCAGGTCCTGCACGCCCAACTGACGGAACAAATCGCCCCGCCGTTTCAACTCCTCGTCCACCCGCTGCAGGACGCTCAGGCCGAATTCGCGATCGCTTTCGATGGCGATGACTCGCGCGTGGGGCAGTTTGGAGGCGGCGTAACACTTGAACTCGACGCCTTTTTTGAAGTCCACCAGATACAGCTCGACCTCCCGGGGACTGTACCAGAGGGCCAGGTTGGTGATGATGACGTGAAAGAGGGTGGATTTGCCGGAGCCGGTTTTGCCGGCGATCAGGCCGTGTTGGCGTGTGTCCTGGCCCAGCTCCAGATACTGCCAGCGCGTTGCGCCGGTGCGACCAATGGGCACTCGCAACTGATCGGTCGCGTCCAGCGACCAGATCTGGTCCTCGGTCGGCGCGACTTCGGCAAACGGCGTCTCGACACGGTAGGCGTCCCGGCCGGCCTGGCCGACCGCCGCCAGCAGGCGGGTGGTCAACGCCGCTGAAGGCGGGGATTCGAGCTCCAGGCGCGTGCCCTCCCAGTCGGCCTGCGCCAGAGCGAATCCGCCGCCGGGTTTGGCCAGAAGGCGCAGGGCGTGTTTGCGCAATTCGTCCGGAACCAATTCCGGCGGAGCGGTACGCCGTGTGTCCCAATGCACCAGCAAATGCACACCGCAACGCGCGCCGCTGGCCGCCAGGCTTTGGAGACGCCGGACGGCCTGATCGGTGAAGTTGGCCGGAAAATCGGCCACGATCAGGAAGTGATATTTCTCGGCCAGCCGACCGGCGCGCGCGTTGTATTCGGCCAGCGTGGCAAATTCATTGCGCAAATACATCTGGGCGACCTTTTCGACGTGCTCGCTCAACTCGCCCAGTCGTTGTTCGATCTGCGCCGGCTGTGTCCAGATCCGGCTGTTGATGATCCGTTCCTCGAAATCGGCCAGGTGCATCAGTCCGGCGAAGCTCTGACCCAGACCGACCGGATCCAGAATCGTGAAAGCGAGCCGACCCGGCGGGGCGCTGGTGAGCAGTCGCAAGACCAGATTGTTGAACATGCCCAGGGCAGCGTCGCGCCCGGACTGGCGCGTTTCGACCAGCAGATTGGCGGCGTCGGGCACGGTCAGGAGCATCGGCAAGCGAAGCGTGCCGGCCAGTTCCGGCAGCGTCGGCGATCCGGGGTCGTCGGGAATCAACTGCCTCGTGGCCACCCCCAGAAACGTTTCCATCTCGACGATCAGCTCGCCGAACGGCGCGCAATGCGTAAAACGCTCCGGCAGGCGGACCGTCGCCCAGCGTTCATCTGTCCAGGGCGGAAACAACGCCGCCGCGCGCTCCCGGAGAGACGCCAGCTCGGTGTAAAGCGGCATGACCATCTCGCGCCATCTGACCCGGGCGGCGCGCGCGGCGCTCTGGTGGGCCGCTTCGATCTGTTCGCGGGCCCGGGCAAAGTGGGTTTCCAACTCCTGACGGCGGGCGGCGGCTTGCGTGTCCAGCTCGGACAATCGCGCCGCCTGTTCCTGTTCCAGACGCGCCAGGGCCTGGGCGCGCCGGGCGTCGTTGACAGTTTGGATTTTGCGGACCTGCTCCTCCAGAAGTTCTTCGAGTTGGAGGCGCTGGCGACGCGCCTGGGACTGGAGTTCTCTCCAATGTTGGTTGAGCTGCTGCACCGCTTGGGCGTGGGCCAGCGCGATTCGCTCGGTCTCTCGGGTGTAGCGCTCTTCAGCCGCGCGGGCGGCCGCCTCAAGCAGCCCGTGCGCCTGCCGCAAACATTCCGACAACCGGCGCGCCGCCGGGCCGGCCAGCCGGGCGGCGATGAAGTGCAAAAGGAAAATCGCGGCTAGCCCGCCGCCCAGCGCAACCCATGTCCGAACCGACACGTGTCCGAAGTCGAATTGGCGCAAGGGCGGCACCAGCACCAACGCCGCAGCCAGCAGCAGTGCCACGCAGAACGAGCGCGGCAACCACTGGAACAGCACCGGCAGGAGCGTGGCCTGATAGCGGCCCAACTCTCTCCGAGCCTCGCTCAGACGGGCCTCGACCTGGTCGAGCGCCGGTTCGGGCTCCGGCGTCGGTTCGGCCGGCGGCGGCAGCGGTCCGGCTTCGAGCGCCCGAGCCAGAGTCCGAAACGGCCAGAGCGCGGAGCGGGCGCGCACATGCACCTGCTGCCAGGCGGTTTGGAGCTGCGTGAATCGCGCGTTGAAGGTTTCGAGCCGACGTTTGTTGTCCTGAATCTGTTCGTCGCGACGCCGGTCGGCCTCCAGCAGGGCGCGTTGCAGGTCAAAGGTGTGTTTACCCGCAGCGGCTTCGAGCTGGGCAAGCCGCTTCGAGCGTGCTCGATCATGGGCGGCATGAATGCGCTGGCGCCGGGCGGCGAAATGCGCTTCCAGCCGGGCGCGGCGTTCGGCCTGTTCGGCCTGGAGGAATTGCTGGGCGGCCAGGGCGCGCTGTTGCTCGGCGGCGAACGCCTCGTCGCGTTGGGCCTGCCAGCGGCGCAGGCGCGTGTCGTGCTCGCGTGCGCTCTGGCCCAGCGCCGAGACGATCTCGCGGACGTGCGTGCGGAGCGCCTCCAGCCGAGCGAGGACCTCGGGCGCGCCCGGCAGCTCAGCCGCAATCGTCGCGGATTTTTTTGAGGATGCGTTCAAGCGCTTCGATGTCGTTGGCGGCCTGGTTCACCGCGGCGACGAGGGGTTGGAGAAACCGCTGTTCGAATTCGACACTCTTTGCATCGGCCCAATATTGGCGCGTCTGCGCCCAGTCGGCACGCAGTTCTTTGGTCAGGGCAAGCAGGCGATTGGCGCTACCGGTCATGGGTGGAATGCGGGTCGGGCTCGGAAGGCTCGGGCGCGGGCGGCGACTCGGCCGGCGTGGCTTCGGCCGGAGGCGGCGGAGCACCCGGGGTGCGAATCTCGGCGTAAGCGCTCAGGGTGCGCATCACCTCGTTGAGCCAGGCGATGGCACGGCCGAGGTCCGGGCCGAGCGTGTGGCGGAGTTTTTCGACCTGGCGCGCGGCCGGCTCGACGCGGTGATCGAAGTGGCGCTGCCAGTGCTTGACCCTCTGGAGTTTGTCTTCGGCCTCGCGCAGGGCGCGGCGGGCCTTTTGCACGGCGGCCTGTTGGGCGGTCGAGGTTTCGCGCAGTTCGGACAATCGGGCGCTGAAGGCCTCCTGGCGGCGCTGTTCGAGTTCGCGGGTGCGCCGGCGGATTTCGTTTTCCCACACGCGCTGGGCGTCGTTTTCCAACCACAGCCGCGTGCGGGTGACTGCATCGCTGATTTCATCCAGCGCCCGGGCGGCGCGCTCGCGATAGAGGATCAACCGGGCGCGGAAACGTTCGACCGCCTCCAGAGAGGTGATGCGGGCTTGCTGGGGCATGGCTCAGACAAACGCCCGGGCGGATGCAGGCCGGCGCCGGGGCAGGGCGGCGGCAAGCCGGGCGGCGGGGGGCGCATCAGCGTTGGCCGAGGTATTCTTCAATGCGTTGAGCTTTGCGGAGCAGGTAGGGCGCGTGGCGTTTGGAGGCTTCGATGAACTTCTTGAGGACTTTCATCGTGTCACGAAACTCCTCGGAGAAACGGGCATGTTCCTGGTCCTGCCAGGTGTCGCCCAGCGCCGCGAAGCGCGCCTGCAGCAGCGCCATGCGGTTTTCGAGTTCCTGGTTGAACCGTTTCAGCTCCTCGGCGAAGCGTCGCACTTCGCCCGGATCCATGATGGCCTGCGGCATGATGACCTCGTGCGATTGTCAGCCGGCTTGCAGGATAACCGAAGCGCCGCTGCCGTTCCAATTCAATTCACCGGTGCATTTGCCACACCGAAATCCGGTCCAATTCCACCGGACCGGCGAATCCGTCGTGCCAGCGATGATCTGGCGCGTCGGCGTCCCCGTTCGAGTGCGCCGCGTCGCCGTTCCGCGACCAAACGCTTCGGGGGCGCGTCCGAATCGTCACTCGGAAGTTGCCATTGGCCAGTCATCCGGATTTTACCCGACAGTTTTGAGAAAATTTTCCTTGCAAGAGTGAGCGGCGCTGCTTAAGAAACGTTCGTGTTGATTCGGACCCTGAACAAACAGAAGACCATGAACTCGAATCGCCTCCTCGCCCTCGGTTTGGTGTTTGGACTTCTTCAGTCGACCGCTCAGGCTCAGTTGTTTCGCGATCAGATGACCAATGCGGCTGCATGGGGGGTCAACGCCAGCGGCTCGGATCGCCAGATCACCTTCAACTACGATTACGGCAGCATCGGGATTCCCGAAGCGCCCAACAGCCAGCCGGGCGACGCTGCCACGCGCGGGGTGCGGCTGGAGGCGAATCTGACCAGCGGCACGGTGAATTTCTTCACGATTTATCCGCTGGGGCAGAACTTTACCGGGTCCTACCAGTTGCGGTTCGACGCCTGGATGAACTACGGCACGTCCGGGACGACAGAGTTTCTGGGCGGAGGCATCGGGTACAACAACATTTCGGCGGACGTGAACAGCGGCGCGCAGTTCATCGCCACCGGTGACGGCGGCTCGACAGCCGACTGGCGCGCATTGAAGAACGGCTTTTACGTGACGACCGATTCAGCCTATGCGGGCGGCAGCCGGAACAACACTGCGCCCTACTACACGAGTTTTCTGCCCTCGGTCAACGGCAGCGTGGCCGGCGCGCCCGGATTCCAATGGATCACCTGGGAATTCAACGTCAACGGCAATGACGTGAGCATCTACATCGAGAAACCCGACAAGAGTCGCTTGCTGCTCATTCAGTACGACAAGACCGACACCAGCGACGGTTCTCCTGGAGCGACGACAGACGGGAACATTTCGATCTTTTATGCTGACTTCTTCACGTCCATCGCCAGCCCGGCCGGTTCGACGTTCGGTCTGGTGGACAACGTGTTGGTGACGGCGATTCCCGAACCGGGCGCTGGCGCGATCGCGCTTTGCGGACTGGGGATGCTTTGGTTGGTGCGTCGCCGCCGGTAACCTCCACCCTTGGGGAGGGGGGATCGGAAGGCCGTCCGGGTTTCGGACGGCCATTTTTTTTGTCGTCACCGGTAGGGTAGCCCTCCGTGGTTGCCGCAAGAACATCGGCGCTGCTGCTCGCGACCGCATCGGACTGCGTCCGGGCGCGACGTCGCCCAGCGGCAGACCCGACCGGCTGGAGGCGGGGACGTGAGGAGTTTCAGTCTGCGTGCGAGAAGATGCGCCGTAGCCGCTCGAGCATCGCCTCCGAGAACCGCTCGCCCGGAGTGAGCACGCGACCGTGGGTCTGGATTTCATCCAGGGCCATGAGCGTCATGCAGAAGTCCACGTCATGGAGCGGTCGCTCGCGTCGCAACCGGCGCACCCAGCGGCGCAGGTCGGTGATTTCCTCGATCTCGATCGGCTGGCCCGGATAAAAGGCGATTTGCCAGTCGGCCCGGACCAGGAAACCGTCGCGTTCGGTTTTGTCGTTGAACCACGCATCGCCCAGCAACAGGCAAACGGACCGGTGGCGGCTTTCGCCGAGCCGGTAAAAGACGATGCGGGCGTCCGACTCGCAGAAGTGTTCGTAGGCAATTTGGAGTGCGTCCGGCGGCACCGGGGCAAACCGCGTCTGGAAGCCGATGTGGATGCCCCCGGGCACGTCGGGTTTTTTCTCGAAACAGAGATTTTCCTCGAAAATCCAGAGCAGATTGGTCGAAAACCGGCGCTCGGCGAGGATGCGTTTCCATTCAGCCAGAGCTTCGGACAGCGGCGGACGGCGAACCGGTTGCGTTGGATTCATTGCGTGCAGTCTAGTCGCCGAGCTTTAAAAACCAATCCACAAAACGCCGGATGCCCTCTTCAATCGGCACCCGCGGCTGATAGCCCAGGCGCGCCCGGGCTTTGGAGATGTCGGCATACGTCACCGGCACATCGCCGGGCTGCGGCGGCAGGTGTTCCAGGCGCGCCTTGCGCCCCAGCGCCGCTTCGAGCAACGCCACCAGGCGACCGAGCGTGACCGGATGCGCATCGCCGAGGTTGAAGATCTCGTAGCCGAAGTTCTCCCGAGTGCACGCGATCACACCATCCACGATGTCACTGATGAAGGTGTAATCGCGGGCCGAGCGCTCCGGATCGCCGAAGATCGGGATGGGTTGGCCGGCCCGGATGAGGCGGGCGAACTTGTGAATGGCCAGGTCCGGCCGCTGGCGCGGTCCGTACACGGTAAAGAACCGGAGCACGACCACGTCCATGCCATAGACGTGGTGATACACATGGCCCAGCGCCTCGCAGGCGAGCTTGCTGGCGGCGTAGGGCGAGATGGCCGAGAAAATCGGGTCGCTCTCGGCAAAGGGCACCTTGGAATTGATGCCATAGACTGATGACGAGGAGGCGAGGATGATTTTTTGGACGCCGTGGCGTCGCGCCGCCTCCAGCACGTTCACCGTGCCTTCGACGTTGACCCGCTGGTACAGCGCCGGCTCGGCCAGACTCGGTCGAACGCCGGCCCGCGCCGCCAGATGAATGATCAGATCGAATCGAGCGCGGCGCAGCAGCACCTCGAGTGCGTCCGGGTCGGTGATGTCACCCTGCTGGAATTCGAACGGTTTGGCCAGGGCCCGGATTTCACGCAAATTTCGAAGTTTGAGCTGCGGGTCGTAGAAATCGTTCAGATCGTCGAACGCCCAGACCGCGTGTCCCAAAGCGAGCAGCCGCTCGCAGACGTGCGAGCCGATGAAACCCGCACCGCCGGTTACCAGCACATTCACGGGCCCACCGTATCCGGCCACGGGCGTCGAGTCGAGTCAGCGACCGCGGTCTCGGACCGGATGGTGATGATGAAAGAGCCGGTGGCGATTCTGGAACAGATACGAGACGATGAAGACGTTCAGACCCAGGATCGCCAGAACGATCCATCGGGGCCGGCGCACCAGCTCGGCGATCTCGATCGGCACAAAGAACGCCGATTCGCCGATGGCCAGCCAGCCGGCCCAGCCGGCGCGAAACATCAGGCCGATGCCTTCGACCAGCGAGAACGAACTGTAAAGCAGCGCCCCGCCGGCAACCATGAGCACGTTGGCCGGCGTGATCAGCGCAAGTTGCTGTTCCAGCGCCGCGAAAAACCGTTTCTCCGGATCAATGTGCAGGAACACCAGCAGAGAACGAAACAGCCCGGGCAGATTCTCGTCCCAGAGACGGTAAACGCCCAGCGCCAGGGCCAGCAGCAGAGCGCCTTTGAGCAATTTGATGCCGACAATGACCCAGAGCGTCGGCGCGCGGTTTGAACTGGAAGGTTCGGCGGGTTGCATGCCAGGATCGCTCGTGCCGAAGCCGCTCTCGTTCAACGCACGCGCTCCAGCAACCAGGGCAGGAGGGCTTCGATTCGCAACCGTTCCTGTCGTCCGTCGTCGCGATACCGCACTGTGACGGTGTCTTTGAGCTCGGGCCCTTTTTCGCCGAGGGTTTCAAAGTCCACCGTGATGCAAAAGGGCGTGCCGGCCTCGTCCTGCCGACGATAGCGCCGCCCGATCGCGCCAGCATCGTCGTAGAAGACCGCCAGGTGCGGGCGCAGCCGCTCGTGGATTTGCCGAGCGATGCGCACCAGCTCGGGTTTGTTGCGGACCAGCGGCAGCACGGCGGCTTTGATCGGGGCGATTCGCGGATGAAACCTGAGCACGACGCGCGTTTCGAGGTTGCCTTTTTCATCGGGCATCTGGTCTTCGCAATAGGCATGGCAGATCAGTGCCAGGACCAGTCGGTCCACGCCCGCGGATGGCTCGATCACGTGCGGAATGTAGTGGCCGCGGGCGAACGCGTCGGCATCCTCGCGCGCGGCGCGTTCGATCTGTTCGGGTGTTTCGCCCGGCCGCGCGGTGCGGGTGAGATAGCTTTTGCGGTGCTCGTAATAGCGCTGCCAGATCGTCTGCTGGCGGGCGGGATCGAGTCGGCTCCAGGCCGCCCGTAGTTCCTCGTCAAAAACGCGCATCGGCCGGCCCGAGTACCGTTCGTGCTGGCTCAGATCGAAATCGCTGCGCGCGGCGACGCCCTCGAGTTCCTCGCCAATCAATTGGCCGCGTTCATCGCGCTTGCCAAAAGGGAACTTGAACAGAATGTCCACCGTGGCGCGGGCGTAATGCGCCAGCTCTTCGGGTTTTTGCCAGTATTCGACGAGCGTTTCGCGCGGCAGGCCGATGCTCTCGTAGAAGCGGATGCGTTCCTCGACCCAGTACTTGTGCCAGGCCTGCCAGCCCCAGTCCGGTTGCGGCTGATCGAGCGCACCCCGGGCTTGCAGCTCCTCGACCGTGGCCACGCGACCGCAGATGGCTTCGACGGTCTCGTCGGGCCGGATGAAAAATTCCAGCTCCATTTGCTCGAACTCGCGGGAGCGGAAGGTGTAATTGCGGGGCGTGACCTCGTTGCGGAACGCCTTGCCGATCTGTGCGATGCCGAAAGGGATTTTCTGGCGGGAGGTCTCGAGCACGTTCTTGAACTGCGCGAAGATCGCCTGGGCGGTTTCCGGACGCAGGTATGCCAGGGCCGATTCATCCTGCACCGGGCCGACCCAGGTCTGGAACATGAGATTGAACGCCCGAGGCGGTGTTTTCTCGCCCGGGCATCGGGCGACGGTCTTGCTGGGTTTCTGCGGGCAGGGGATTTCGTCGAGCTGATCGGCGCGGAAGCGACCTTTGCAGGTTTTACAATCCACCATCGGATCGCTGAAGGTGTCCACATGACCGCTGGCCTTCCAGATTTGCGGATGCATGATGATGGTGGCGTCGAGTCCCACCACGTCGTCGCGCAACCGCGTCATGGTTTTCCACCACAGCTCTTTGACGTTGCGCTTGAGCTCGGCTCCCAGCGGACCGTAATCCCAGAATCCGTTGATGCCCCCGTAGATCTCCGAGGACGGAAAGATGAAGCCGCGTCGCTTGCAGAGGGCGACGATCTTCTCCATCAGCGGCAACTCTTTTGTCTCGGCCATAGAAGGCGCGAGTTTTCGGCAAGCGCCTTGCCCTGTCAAGGGATGGTCCGGCACCCGGCAACCGGTAAACCTGCCGCTGCGCTTGAATTCAGACCCGGCGGCGCGCGTCCGATGCGGCAGTGCTGGCAGATGGCAATCGCCCCGAGCCGGGATCGAGCCCCGGCCGGCGTGCAACCCGCGGCGCATGATGCGCCCGGCCGATCGCCGACCAACTCGTGCAGCAGGTCATCTGAGCAATGAAGAGCCTCGATTCCGAAACCCGACGGCGTGAAACGCGCCGTGATTTTCTGCGTCGTGCGGGTGGGGCAGCCGCTCTGGCGGCGCTGGCAC
>CAYXJB010000064.1:0-14255 GCA_964465445.1 uncultured Verrucomicrobiota bacterium | reverse complement strand
CAACACCAAGGCGTTCGGATGGCATCAGGACAACGGCTACGGCGAACTGGACCCCTACACGGCTCTGACCACGCTCACGGCGCTGGACGACACCGATGAGTCCAACGGCTGCCTGTGGTTGATTCCCGGCAGCCACAAACGCGGACAGATCAACGTGCGTCAATCGGTCGAACAAAAGCAAAAGGGTGTCGAGATCACGCTCCAGGTTGACGAGAGCGGGGCGCGACCGATGCCGTTGAAAGCCGGCGAAACGCTCGTTTTCCATTGCTGGACCTTGCACAAGTCCGAGGGCAATTTCTCGGCCGGCCGGGATCGGCGAATCCTGTTCATGCGGTACGCGGACGCCGACGCTGTGGAGGTTTACAACGAGCGCAAACCGCGTCTGGGCCGTCTGGTGCGCGGGCGGACCCGCTTCCCGGAGGTCGAACAATTCGAGGCGGATCTGGGCTGAGAAGCGGGAGCCGGAATGTTTTTGGCAGCCGGCCCGCCCCACGACTCCTCACCGCGCTCGTTCAACTGGCCGGCGGCCAATTCGCGACTGCGGAACGCAGTTGAGCGTGCTGCGGCAGATCGCGGCAGTGCGAAGATGGGGATTGATTCTTTCCCCGGCCGCACGGCGGGGAATCGTCTGCGTGGGCAAATCTCCTTTTCTTCAGGCATTTTTTTCGCCACGTTGAGGGCTCGAATCGCCGGCAAGCCTCCCGAAGAGGCGGTCGGCTCACGGCTTGGATGCCGAAGCAACCGGGCAGGGGTTGGACCGGCAGAGGCGGCTTCCAGCCGAGCGTTTGGGTTCAATGGACACAGCGCACATACGCAACTTTTGCATCATCGCCCATATTGACCATGGGAAGACGACGCTCTCGGACCGGTTGTTGCATCGGACGGGCACGATCTCGGACCGGGAGATGCAGGAGCAGTTGCTCGATTCGATGGACCTGGAGCGGGAGCGGGGCATCACCATCAAGGCGCATCCGGTGACGATGCTTTACCGGGCGCGCAACGGAGAGACCTACGAGCTGAACCTGATTGATACCCCGGGGCATGTGGATTTCAGCTACGAGGTTTCGCGCAGTCTGAGTGCGTGCGAGGGCGCGCTGCTGGTGGTGGACGCCTCCCAGGGTGTGGAAGCGCAAACGGTCGCCAACGTGCACCTGGCGATGAAGCAGAATCTGACGATCATCCCGGTGATCAACAAGATTGATCTGCCGCACGCCAACGTCGAGCTGGTCAAACAACAGCTCGAAGAAGTGCTGGCGATTCCGGCCGAGACCGCCATTGCCTGCAGCGCCAAGGAAGGCATCGGCATTGACGAGATCCTCGATGCGATTGTCGAGCGCATCCCGCCGCCACGGCCCTCCGGCGCACCGAGTCTGCAGGCCCTGGCATTCGACTCGTTCTTCGATACCTACAAGGGCGTGGTGACCCATGTGCGGGTCTTCAACGGTGAGTTGCGACCCGGAATGCTCATCAAGCTGTTGCATACGGGCAAAACCTACGAGGTCAAGGAGGTCGGCAGTTTCAACCCGCGTCCGTTCGTTCGCGAGAAGCTTCAAACCGGCGAGACCGGCTACGTTGCCGCCAACATCAAGTCGCCCTGGGACGTGAAAATGGGCGACACCTTCACCGATGCGCGCAATCCTTCGCCGCCGCTGCCGGGATTCAAAGAAGTGCATCCGATGGTCTTCAGCGGGATTTACCCGATCAACACCGCTGATTACGAGCGCCTCAAGGCAAGCATGGCCAAGCTGCGACTCAACGACTCGGCCTTCGTGTACCAACCCGAGACCAGCGTCGCGCTGGGGTTCGGTTTCCGATGCGGTTTTTTGGGCCTGCTGCACATGGAGATCGTCCAGGAACGGCTGCGTCGCGAATACGGCATGGACATCATCGCCACCTACCCAAGCGTGGTTTATCGGGTCACGCTCACCGATGGCACCGTCAAGGAGGTGGACAACCCGGCGTTCCTGCCGGAGCCCAACTACATCGAAAAAATCGAAGAGCTCATGGTCCGGGCGTTCATCATCTGCCCGAACGAGAACATCGGCGATCTGATGAACCTCATCACCGAAAAACGCGGAACGCTCGATCACACCGAAACGCTGGATACGCGCCGGGTGATGCTCCACACCCTGTTGCCGTTGAACGAAATCCTCATTGATTTCCACGACCGCATCAAGAGCATCACCCGCGGCTACGGCTCGATGGATTACGAACACGCCGGTTATCAGGAGAGCGACATGATCAAGCTCGATCTGCTGGTCAACGGTGAACCGGTGGATGCGTTCTCGTGCATCGTGCACCGCTTCAAGGCCGAGGCACGCGGCCGTGCCCTGGCGCAGAAGCTCAAAGAGGTCATCCCGCGACAGCAGTTTCAGGTGAAAATCCAGGCTGCCATCGGCGGCAAAATCATCGCCTCGGAGACCATCAGCGCCCTGCGCAAAGACGTGACGGCCAAGTGCTACGGCGGCGATATCACCCGTAAACGCAAACTTCTGGAGCGACAAAAAGAAGGCAAAAAACGCATGAAAGCCCTCGGCAGCGTCCACATTCCACAGGAAGCCTTCATCCAGGTGCTCAAGGCCTGATGCAACCGCCCACCCAAGCCAGATCCATCTCCAACCGCGCCACCGACTCGAAGCGCGTGCGGATTCCATTTGCGCTGCGATGGCTCGGCTCGAAGACCGTCCGTCAGGCCACGACGCTTCGCCGGCACGTTTACCGGCTCTTGTGTGCACAGCGCGATCTGCTGGGCTCGGAGGCGATAACTACCGTCGAGGCTGCCTGTCGCAGACTTCAGGACGCGCTCGCCGAAGGGCAGGGCAGGGCGACTCTCCAGGCCGAAATGGCCAACCTCGAAGCCACCGCCAACCGCTGGCTCAAACCCTATCCCCACGCCGCCTGGCGGGAAAACATCGAGGTCCTGCTGGTTGCCATCGCCGTTGCGATGGGCGTGCGGACATTTTTCCTCCAACCCTTCAAAATCCCCACCGGTTCGATGCAGCCGACGCTTTACGGGGTGACCTCCGAGAATTTGTTGAACCGCCCCGAGGTGACGATCCCCACCGGCCTGGCTCGCGTGAGGGATTGGTTCCGCGGCATTTCGTACTTGGATATCCGGGCCAAGGTGGATGGACCACTGGAGACGGTCGGCCAGCCGCTGCGCTTCCTGATCTTCAACGTCAAACAAACGCTGGTTATTGGCGGCGTGGCGCACACGATCTGGTTTCCGCCCGATTACGGCGGTGAAAAACAGAATCTCGCAGTGCGCGCCGGATTGGAACTGGGCCGGTTCTACCGCCGCGGCGAGCAAGTGGTTCGGCTGAAGGTCCAAAGCGGCGATCATCTGTTCGTGGACCGGTTCACCTACAATTTCCGCAAGCCCCGCCGCGGAGAAATCGTCGTGTTTCAGACCGCGGGAATTTTCGCGCCCGGACCGTTCGGAACCAACCTCATGCCGCAGGACCAGTTTTACATCAAACGGCTCGTGGCCCTGGGCAGCGAACGTGTCCAGATCGGCAACGACCGCCATCTGATCATCAACGGACGCAGGCTCGACGCCTCGACACCGCACTTCGAAAACGTGTACTCGTTCGATCCCCGCCAACCACCGGCCGAGAGCCAGTATTCGGGCCACGTCAATGAACTGGTCGCGCGCCGGGTCGGTCGCTACGGCCTGGCACCGCTGTTCCCGGACGAGACGGCCGTGTATCAACTCCAGCCCGACCAATACATGGTGATGGGCGATAACACGCTCAACAGTTTCGATTCTCGAAATTGGGGCGGCTTTCCCGCCAACAACGTCATCGGCAAATCCTACTTCGTCTATTGGCCGATCACCGCCCGATTCGGCTGGGGTTACTGGTAGCCGGCGTCCTGAGGCTCGATTCAACCCAGACAGGCCGCTCGGCCGGCGCAAGTAATTTTATATAAACAATGTATGTTATCTTTAAAATGCGTAAGCGCTTGAAAATCATTCAGATACCAGCCGGTACACCCGCTCGTACTCGCCGACGGCCCGATCCCACGAAAAGTCCATCCGCATGCCATTGCGCCGATAAAATCGCAGCACCGCCGGCTCGGCGTAAATGGCCAGCGCCTTGCGCATGGCTTTGGCCAGCGCGTAAGCAGTGTAGTGATGGAACTTGATGCCCGTTGGAGCGGCCGGGTTTTCAGTGGCGTCCACCACCGTGTCATCCAGACCGCCGGTCGCCCGCACGACGGGGATTGTGCCGTATCGCAGACTGAACATCTGATTCAGACCGCAGGGCTCGAACTTCGAAGGCATGAGGTAAAAATCGCTGCCGGCCTCGATGCGGTGTGACAGCGGGATGTCGTAGCCGAGACGCACGGCGGTTTTGTCGGGGAAACGTGCAGCCAGTTCCTGAAACGCCTGCTCGAATCTCGGTTCGCCGCTGCCCAGCAGGACAAACTGGATGTCGCCGTGGAGCATCTCCTCGAGGGCAGCCAGCTCGATGCTCATGCCTTTTTGCTCGGTCAGACGACTGATCGTGGCGAAAAGCGGCACCTCGGGACGCACTGGCAGTCCCAGCTCGCGTTGTAACGCGATCTTGTTCCGCCGCTTGCCGCCGAGACGCTCGGCCGAGTACGAATACTTGAGGTAGGGATTGCCGCTCGTCTTCCACTCGTCGTAGTCCACACCGTTGAGGATTCCGAAAAAGCGGTCCTGGCGACTCCGCAACAACCAGTCCATGCCTTCGCCGTATTCGGGCGTGAGGACCTCACGCGCGTAACGCGGGCTGACGGTCGTGATCGCATCGGCGAACGTTATGCCCGCTTTCATGCAGTGCAACATACCCCAAAGCCCGGCTCCGTCCCGCTGCTCGCTCGGAAGATTGAGCAAATCGAAACGGTCCAGCGGAAACACACCCTGGTAGGCCAGATTGTGGATGGTGAACACCACTGGCGGCGCCTCCGACCACCGCCCGCTCAGACGCTCATGCCGAACGAGCATCGGAATCAGGCCGGTCTGCCAGTCGTTAACGTGCAGAATGTCCGGCGAGGCCGGCAGCCGTCGTGCCAGATGAATCACCGCTTTGGAAAAGAAAATGAATCGCTCCGCGTTGTCCGGGTAATCCAGCCCGTGTTCGTTGTACAGACCGTTCCGATCGAAAAACGCCGGTTGCTCGATGAAATAAAACGTCAGACGCGCTTGCGGACTGACCGACCAGACCTGAGCGTTGACCTGCCTGTCGCCCAACGGCAGCTCGAACCGCCACCCCGTCCGGCTCAATCCCTCGCCGCGATCCCGAACGCACCGATACAGGGGTGACACCACCGCGACCTCATGACCGAGCCGCGCCAGCGCCTTGGCCAGCGCGCCGACCATGTCGGCCAGGCCGCCCGTTTTGGAATACGGGTGAACTTCACTGCTCGCCAGTACGATGCGCATCGGTCAGGTTAGTTGGATGGTCCTCCGGGAAAGCAGAAACCGCATCCGGGTTGCCGCTCGCAGAGGTTCAAGCGGGAATAATGTCCGCACCCAGATAAGGCCGCAACGCCTCGGGAATCCGAATGGATCCGTCTGCGGTTTGACCGCTTTCCACCAGGGCGACGAACAACCGTGCCAGCGCCGTGCCACTGCCGTTGAGTATATGCGGGAACCGGTTTTCTCCGGTGGCCGCCTTGTACCGGAGATTCATCCGTCGCGCCTGAAAGTCCTCGCAATTGGACACGCTCGAAACCTCCAGATAACTCCCCTGCCCCGGCGCCCAGACCTCGATGTCGTAGGTTTTGGCGCTGGCAAAGCCCAAATCGCCCGTGCACAAGAGCACCACCCGATAATGCAGCCCCAGCCGCTGCAACACCCGCTCGGCGTCGGCCAGCATTTTCTCGTGCTCGGTGTAGCCGTCCTCGGGTCGGGTGATCTTGATCAATTCGACCTTGTCGAACTGATGGACGCGAATCAGGCCGCGTGTGCCCACGCCGGCGGCGCCGGCTTCGCCGCGAAAACACGGCGTGTAGGCGCAATAGTTCAGCGGCAGGAGCTTCTCGGGCAGGATCTCCTCCCGATGGATGTTGGCCACAGGTGTCTCGGCGGTCGGAATCAGGTAGAGCCGCCCCAGCTCGTCGGCGCGGTCGCCCTCGGCCACGCCGTAGTACTGATCCTTGAACTTGGGGAACTGGCCCACCCCCTCGAGACATTGCGGACCGACCAGCAAGGGGGGCGACACTTCAGTGTAGCCGTGCTCGCGGGTGTGCAGCTCGAGCATGAACTGGATCAGCGCCCGCTCCAGCCGCGCGCCCCAGTGGGTGAACAGTACAAACCCGCTCCCGGCCAGCTTCGCTCCCCGCGCAAAATCTACCAGCTTGAGTCGTTCGCACAGCTCGACGTGGGAGCGGGGCTGGAAATCGAAAACCGGTTTGCTCCCGTATTCCCTGACCACCTGGTTGGCGCTGGCATCGGGCCCGACCGGCACCGATGCGTGCGGCAGGTTGGGCACGCGCAACAGCGTTTTGTTCCGACGCGCCTCGGCCGAGGCCGCCTCTCGATCCAGCGCGGCGATGCGTTCGCCCAGCGCGCGCATCTGTTGCTTCTGCGCCTCGGCCTCGGCGGTCTTTTTTTGCGCGAGCAACGCACCGATCTCCTTGGAAACGCGATTGCGGGTGGCTTTGAGCGATTCGACCTCCGAAAGCGCCCGCCGCCGCTGCTCGTCGGCTTCCAGCACCGCGTCAATCAGCCGTTCGTCCCCTGCCCCGCGCGTGGCCAGACGTTCGCGCACAAAATCGGGCCTCTCGCGGATCAACTTGATGTCGAGCACGCGCGGATTATAGAAACGCGCCCCGGCCCTGCAAGGTCGCAGGCCGTGCATCCGGCGGCCGTGTGCCGAAATCGCGTTGAAAACTCACCGGCTCTTGCTCACTGTGAGCGCATGCAATCGGTTTTTACCGGTCCGGTTTACGTGGTCCGCGACAACATTGACACCGATCAGATCATTCCGGCCCAGTTTCTGAACCTGGTGCCCACGATCCCTGAAGAATACGAACGGCTCGGATCGCATGCGTTCGCCGGTCTGCCCGAATCCCTCTACCCGATTCGTTTCGTCAAGGAGGGCCGGCTCGACACCGAATACCCCATCGTTGTGGCCGGCCGAAACTTCGGTTGCGGCAGTTCCCGTGAACATGCGCCCATCGCGCTGGGCTCGGCCGGGTGTCGTGTCGTGCTCGCCGAAAGTTTCGCGCGCATCTTCTTTCGCAACAGCATCGCCACCGGCGAGTTGTATCCCTGCGAACTGAACGAGCGGCTTTGCGACACGCTCAAAACCGGGGACGTGGTGACGGTGGATCTGGATCGCGCCACCGTCACGGTCCAGGCCACCGGCAAGGTGTACACGTTCAAACCGCTGGGCGAAGCACGTCCGGTCATTGATGCCGGCGGAATCTTCAACTACGCCCGCAAAACGGGCATGATTCCGTCCCGTTGAACGGCAACGCCACATCACCATTCCGGTGAACCTGCTCCCCTACCCTCGCTCGCTCCGGCGGCTTGGCGGTGAATGCGATCTCGCCGGGGGCCTCTCGCTCCGGCTCGATCCAGCCGGTCTGTCGCCTGAAAGCGAGCGCGCCATCCGCAACCGACTCGGTCCGCTCACCTCCGGTGCGAACATTCCCAATCGTCGGCCCGCACGGCGGCACGCGGCGCCATCCCTTCACGCCAAACGCAACGGCGCGCTGCAGCGCCCCGACGAGTACGCGCTGGAAATTTCGGCAGCGGCAATCTGCATCGAGTTCGGCGAAGAGGGCGGTCTGCGGGCAGCGGTGGCGACGTTGCGCCAGCTCCGGCGCGAATACGGCGCGCGGCTGCCGGCCCTTCGCATTCGCGACTGGGCGGACTTCCGCCGGCGCGGGGTGATGCTCGATGTCTCGCGCGGTCGTGTTCCAAAGCTCGACACCCTGTTCGAACTGGTGGATCACCTGGCCGACTTCCGGATCAACGAGTTTCAGCTCTATTTCGAGCACACCTTTGCCTACCGCCGTTACCGTTCGATCCGGCGCGACTGGGGCGCGCTCACGGGCCGGGAAATTCGGCGGCTGGATGCGCGCTGCCGCGAACTGGGGATTGATCTGGTCCCGAACCAGAATTCCTTCGGCCACCTCCGCTACTTTTTGGAGGACCCGCGCCTCAAACCTCTGGCCGAGGTCAGCGAACCGTACGAAGCCGATTCGGGTGATTTTGTTCGGCGGCCCACGACGCTGGCTCCGAACCATCCCGGCACACTCCGGTTTCTGCGGGAGCTTTACGACGAACTGCTGCCGAACTTTTCGAGCCGTTATTTCAACGTTGGCTGCGACGAGACCTGGGATCTGGGGCGCGGTCAAAGTCGCCGTCTGTGCGAGCGCTTGGGCAAGGGCCGGGTCTATCTCCAATTCCTCAAACGCATTCACCACGAAGTGAGCAAGCGCGGCCGGCGCATGATGTTCTGGGGAGACATCATTCTCCACTACCCGGAGCTGATTCCGGAGCTGCCGCGCGACGTGATTGCGCTCAGCTGGGGTTACGAAGCCGATCATCCCTTCGAGCGCGAGGCCGCGCAGTTTGCCCGGGCCGGGATTCCGTTCTACGTGTGCCCCGGCACGTCCACGTGGATGGCGCTGCTGGGCCGACACGACAATGCGTTTGCGAATCTGCGGGCTGCGGCGTGCGCCGGGCGGCGACACGGGGCGCTGGGTTATCTGATCACCGACTGGGGCGATGGCGGGCATCCGCAGCCCTTGGCGGTGAGCTACGCGCCGTTTCTGCTTGGGGCAGCTTTGAGCTGGTGCGAAACCACCGCACAGGAACGTCTTCTAACGCCGGTACTCGACCGGGATGTGTTTTGTGATCCCACCGGTCGGATGGCCCGCGCTGCCCTGGCGCTGGGGTTCGCGCACCGCAAGTTCGGATATTTCGAGCCCAACGTCACCCCGTTTGGCGCGGTGATCGCCGCGCCGCCGCCGGAGCTGCGCGAGTTGTTCTGCCGCCACGGCCTCAAGCATTACGCCCGCATCCCGGCCAGGCGCATCCGCGCGGCGCTGGCCGAGGTCGAAAAATGGCGCGCCGTGCTGCGTCGCGCCCGACCCGCGACCGACGCCGGAAAGGTCCTGCGACTGGAGCTGGACCTGGCCTGTCGCATGGCCGCCGAGTCGTGTCATTACATGCTCTGGCAACAGGCGCTGGCCGCCGGCGAGCGTTCCGTTGCCCAACGGCTCGCGCGCCGCGGCATCTCGGCCCTGCAAGCCATCGAGCGCGATTTCAATGCGTACTGGCCGTTGCGGAACAAAGCCACGCCCGTGCATTGCTCGGCTTTTTTGAAGTGGCGGATCGAGGATTACCGCCGCGGCGTGCTGCATTTCCCGCCGGAGATCGCCCGCCGGCCGCCGCCGGCAACCGCGCCAGGCGCGGCTCAAAAAACGATGCGCGTCAAACGCGTGCCCAGCCGCAGCAGGCGACGCACCTCGACGTCGCTTCGGGCCTCGGCGTAAATCCGCAGGATCGGTTCGGTGCCCGATGGCCGGAGCATCAACCATGCGCCGTTGGCGGCGATGAATTTGACCCCGTCGAAGGTCTTGATCTCGCTCACCGGCGAGCGCAGCAGTTTGAACGGCGGGTTCTGGCGGAGACGTTCCATGAGGGCCTCGCGACGATCGAGCGGGAAATGCGTGTCAATGCGCCCGTAACGGTGCGGGCCGAATTCCTTTTCCAGGCGCCGGAGCAGTGTGTTGATCGAACAACGCTCGGTGGCCAGCAGTTCCAACAACAGCAGACCGGCTGCAATGCCGTCGCGCTCCGGAATGTGTCCCGGAAAACCGATGCCGCCGCTTTCTTCGGCGCCGAGCAACACGTCGCCCTTGAGCATCTCGGCGCAGATGTATTTGAAACCCACGCCGGTCTCGACCAGCGGCAGACCGTGCGCGGCGCAGAGCTTGTCCACCATTGAGGTCGTAGTCAGCGCTTTGACGACGCGTCCCCTGCCCTTGCGGTTGACCACGAAATGATGCAGCAGCAGGCAGATCAGATTGTGCGTGGTGAGATACCTGCCGCGCCCGTCCATGCCGCCCACCCGGTCGGCGTCGCCGTCGGTCACCAGACACACGTCGTGGGGATGCCGCCGCAGGAACGCCTGCGTCGGGCCGTAGTTCGCTTCGATCGGCTCCGGATTGATGCCTCCGAACAGGACGTCATGACGCGCGTTGAGTGTCGTCACGCGGCAGCTCGTGCCGGCCAGCAACTGCTCGAAACAACTCGCGCCCACACCGAAAAGCGCGTCGTGAGCGAATCGCAGCCGCGAGCGCGCCACCAGTTTCCAGTCCACGAGTTTTTTGAGCGCAGCGAAGTGGGCCGGGCGCAAATCCCGCTGCTCGATCTGTCCGGTGCGCAGTCCTTCGGCCAGCGGCAGGCTGCGCGCCGCGGTTCGGTCCAGGAACGACTCGACCGCCTGGCAGGTGGCGGCGTCGCTCGGGCCGCCGTAATGGGATTTGAGCTTGAAGCCGTTGAATCGCGGCGGGTTGTGGCTGGCGGTGATCATCACCCCGCCAATGGCGCGCAACGCTTTGACGGCGAAAGAGACCGACGGCGTGGGCGTGGGACAGGGCGTGAGCGTGACCTGGTATCCGTTGCCGGCGAACACCTCCGCGGCGTGCCGGGCAAAGCGGTCGGAGAAAAAGCGCCGATCGAAACCGATCACCACACGCCGCTGTGCGCCGGCGACCGGATGCGCCGCCCAGTAGTCGGCCGCGGCCTGTGCCACGCGGGCGACGTTGGCAAAGGTGAATTCATCGGCGATCACTGCCCGCCAACCATCGGTGCCAAAACGAATGCGCGTCATAATCGGATTCGAGGGCTGCTCACCGCGCGGTCGCCAGCGGTTTGGTGGGTGCGGCCGCCCGCGCGTTCAGCTCCGCAGCCAGGAGTTTGCGCATCCGTGCCACCGCGGCTCTGAGATTGTGCCGGCCGAAAAGCGCCGTGCCGCTCACGAACACATCCGCCCCGGCGCGTGCGCATTCCGGGGCCGTTTGAAAATTGATGCCGCCGTCCACGCCGATCCGGAACCGGGCGCTGCGTTCGACTCGCCAGGCAGCGGCCTGCTGAATTTTCGGGACCGTTTCGTGGATGAATTCCTGTCCGCCGAAACCCGGATTCACCGTCATGATCAGCAGATGGTCAATGCGGTCCAGGTACGGTTCGACCTGGGCAATGTTGGTGGGCGGGTTGATCGCCAGGCCGACGTTGAGCCCCAGCGCGCGGATTTTCCAGAGCAGCGCCGGTACGCGCTCGCCCAACTCGACGTGCACGATGATCTGGTTCGCACCCGCCTCGGCAAAGGGCTCGAGCAGAATCTCCGGCTTGGAACACATCAGATGCACGTCGAAAAACAACCGGCTCAGCGGGCGAATCCGTTTGACGATGGCCGGCCCGAACGAAATGTTCGGCACAAAATGCCCGTCCATGATGTCCAGGTGCAGCCACTCGGCGCCGGACCGGTCGGCCCGGCGGGTTTCCTGGGCGTATCGGCCCGGGTCGGCTGCCAGCAGTGACGGTGCAATGATCACGAGTTGCAGCTTATCGAGACCCGCCCGCGGATGAAAGCGCGAAGCATGCGGGCTTGCGCACGCCGGCGGCATGATGCATAAGCAACAAAAAACGTTGCGGCCATGCGCGAGACCAAAATCCCATCCAAAGTCCTGACCGAACTCAACCGGCAGTTGAACCACGAACTCACGGCGGCGCACGCCTACCGGGCGCTCTCGCTCTGGTGCGCGGATCGCAACTTCACCGGTTTTGCCGCCTACTTCGCCAGGCAGGCCCAGGAAGAACAGGATCACGCTCGCCGGTTCATGGATCACTTGATTGATCGCGGCGTGCAGCCCGAACTGGCGGCGATCCCGGCCCCGAAACAGCAGTTCAAGACGTTGCTCGATGTGGCCCGGCACGCCCAGACGATGGAGCGCGCCAACACCGAGGGCATTCACGCCGCCTACGAAGCCGCCCTGGCCGCCAGGGATTATCCAGCTCAGGTTCTCCTGCACTGGTTCATCAACGAACAGGTCGAGGAAGAAGCCTGGTGTCAGGAAATGGTCGAGCGCGTCGAGGCGGCCACCTGCGCCGGTGCGCTCACAGACCTGGATCGCCACATCGAACGCTACCTGGAAGGCGACGCGGAAAAAGCCTGATCCCGCGGTGGCAACACGCAACGGCAGCGACCCAGCGTGGCTGCCATTGCCGTGAAATGAAGGCGGAACGCCCCGTGCTTTCTCCGTGCTGGAGTGTGGCTTGCAGCCGGCGAAGCGCCCCGCCGCTATGCGGTGCTCAAACCGCAGCGGGAGCGGGCGTGCCCAGGCCCGGCAGCGACGGCGTGGCGGGTTTGGGTGGTAGTTCGGGCAGCGCCGTGCCGGCGGGCGCGCCCAGCACAGTGGGCGACTCGGGCTTGGGTTTGGGCGGCGTGAACTTGCCGGTCCGGACAATTTCCTCGACCTGCGCGCCTTCGAGCGTCTCGTGTTCGAGCAGGGCGTTGGCGATCAATTCCAGTTTGTCGCGGTGACGATGGATGATGTCGGCGGCGACTTTGCGGCCTTCATCAATGATGCGGCGGATTTCCTCGTCAATCTCGCGCGCCGTGCCCTCGCTGTACGGTTTGGGACGGCCCATTTCGCGGCCCAGGAAAACGTATTCCTCGTCGGGGCCGTATTGGACCATGCCGAGTTTCTCGCTCATGCCCCACTGGCAGACCATGGCGCGGGCCAGCGCCGTGGCCTGCTGAATGTCACCGGCCGCGCCGCTGGAAATGTCGCCTGAAATCAATTCCTCGGCGATGCGCCCGGCCATCAGCACGGCGATCATGTCGAGCATTTCCTTGCGCCGGCGATTCAACACATCTGATTTGGGCAACTGCATCGTCGCGCCCAACGCCTGGCCGCGCGGGATGATGGTGACCTTGTGGAGCGGATGGGTGTGGTTGAGCATCACGTTGACCAGCGCGTGGCCGGCCTCGTGCCAGGCGGTGCAACGTTTTTCCTCGTCGCTCATGGCCAGGCTGCGGCGCTCGCGTCCCCAGCGGACCTTGTCGCGCGCCTCTTCCAACTCGGCCATGCCGACGGCTTTTTTGCCCATGCGGGCGGCCAGCAGCGCCGCCTCGTTGAGCAGATTGGCCAGCTCCGCTCCCGAATAACCCGGCGTGCCGCGCGCGATGATGGACAAGTCCACGTCCGGGGCCAGCTTCACATTCTTGGCGTGGACCTTGAGGATGGCCTCGCGTCCGCGCACGTCGGGCAGATTCACCGTCACCTGCCGGTCGAATCGGCCCGGGCGCAAGAGCGCCGGATCGAGCACATCGGGTCGGTTGGTCGCCGCGATGATGATGATGCCTTCCTGCGTGTCGAACCCGTCCATCTCGACCAGCAGGGCGTTGAGCGTCTGCTCGCGCTCGTCGTTGCCGCCGCCCAGACCATGCCCGCGGCTGCGGCCCACCGCGTCAATCTCATCAATGAAAATCAGGCAGGGCACGTTCTTGCGCGCCTGCTCGAACATGTCCCGCACGCGGCTGGCACCGACCCCGACGAACATCTCGACGAAATCCGAGCCGCTGATGCTGAAAAACGCGGCATCGGCCTCGCCGGCGATGGCCTTGGCCAGGAGCGTCTTGCCCGTGCCCGGCGGTCCGACCATGAGCACGCCCTTGGGGATGCGCCCGCCGAGGCGTTGGAACTTCTTGGGATCTTTGAGGAACTCGACCAGCTCGGCGACCTCCTCGATGGCCTCGTCAATGCCGGCGACGTCTTTGAAGGTGGTTTTGTTGCGTTCCTTGGTGAGCAGGCGCGCCTTGCTTTTGCCAAAATTCAGCGCCCCTTTGCCGGCGAGCCGGAGCTGCCGGATGAAGAAAAACCACACGAAGAGCACGATCACCAGCAGGAACAAAAGGTTCAGGCCGAACCCGTACAGGAACGGGTTGGGCTCGTAGGGCTCGACCTGTGGCAACGCCAGGAGCTTGTTCTCCATCGCCTCGGTCAGGCGTGCCTTCGTGCTAAAGGCGATTTCCTTGTTCCGCCCGCGAGCATCCTTGACGATGTTGCCCTTCTCGTCGGTCTGGTAAAACGTGCCGCGGATTTCGCGCAAATACGCGCCCTGGCCGCCGTAATTGATCGTCACCTTGGCGACCAGGTTCGAATCCACCTTGCGGAAAAACTCGTACTGGCTGAGGGCGATCTCGCCCTGGGAATCGAGCCGGCCTTTGAGCGAGACCAGGGCGACAATCCCCGCAACG
>CAYXJB010000063.1:0-14456 GCA_964465445.1 uncultured Verrucomicrobiota bacterium | reverse complement strand
CCGGTGCGAGAAGAACAGCTCGTACCGCTGCCGGCGCACTTCCGGCGAGAGGGATTTGAGGTAAAACGCCTCGGCGTTGCCGATGACCTGCACGCGTTTGTTGGCGAAGTATTTGGTAAAGCCGGTCAGGACCAGCCCGGGCCGGTTGACGGTGGGCTCGCGAATGACGCGTTTCAGACCGGTGGCTCCGGCTATGAGCCGCAACTGCAACGAGGAGGCATGATCGGTATAAAACCGCTCGACGGTGACAGGTTCGTGATTCATCGCTCCGGCGCACCGGCGCCGCAACTGACTCTTAACCCGGAGGTGCATTCTTGGAAAGCCCTTTTGCCAGGAGACGCGACGCCGGCGAGCAGGCGGCGGTCGGCAAATCATCTGGCCAGAGGGGCGCGCCGGCTTTAGGCTCTGAGTTGGCCGGCGGGTGATTCGGACGTATCGTTGCCGGCGAATCCATGAGCACTGTGAAGACCGAAGTTGACTCGAAAGTTTGCAATCGGCCCGACGGAGGCGCGCCACAAGGCCAAGGCACGCCACGGGCCCAAGGCGCGGCGCTGGCCGCCGAGCTGGCCGCGCGCGCGGGTGTGGCGTTGTCCGGATCGCAGGCGGCCGAAGCGGCGGCGTTTCTGGAAAAGCTGGCGGCGCAATTGCGCGCGGCGGCCGAGCGTCCGACGCCCAGCTTCAACACCCCGTACGTCAACACCATCCCGGCGGAGCAACAGCCCGAATTCCCCGGCGACTGGCAGATGGAACGGCGCATCAAGAGCTACATCCGCTGGAATGCCATGGCGATGGTCGTGCGCGCCAATTCCAAGACCAATGTGGGCGGGCACATCTCGACCTATGCCTCCTGCGCGACGCTGTTCGAGGTCGGGTTCAATCACTTTTTCCGCGCTCGCTCGGGAGATTTCCCCGGCGATCTGGTCTATTTCCAGGGCCACGCCGCGCCGGGCGTTTATGCGCGGGCGTTTCTGGAAGGACGGCTCGACGAGCATCATCTGGAGCATTTCCGCCAGGAACTGGCCGAAGGCGGCGGGCTGTCGTCGTATCCGCATCCGTATTTGATGCCGGAGTTCTGGCAGTTCCCGACCGTTTCGATGGGTTTGGGCCCGATTCTCTCGATCTATCAGGCGCGGTTTAACCGCTACCTGCAGGCGCGCGGGCTGATGCCGACCGAAAACGAGCCCAAAGTCTGGTGCTTTATCGGCGACGGGGAATGTGACGAGCCCGAGACGCTGGGCTCGATCACGCTCGCCTCGCGGGAGAACCTCGACAACCTCATCTGGGTGGTCAATTGCAACCTCCAGCGGCTCGATGGCCCGGTGCGGGGTAACGGCAAGATTATTCAGGAGCTGGAGGCGCTGTTCCGCGGCGCCGGTTGGAACGTCATCAAGGTCATCTGGGGCAGCGACTGGGACGAGCTGTTGGCGCGCGACAAAACCGGCCTGCTGATCAAACGCATGGAGGAAGCCGTTGACGGCGATTACCAGAAATATTCCGTCGAGCCGGGCAGCTACACCCGCAAACATTTCTTCGGCAAATACCCGCAGCTGCTCGAGCTGGTCAATCACCTGACCGACGAGCAGATCCGCAAGCTGCTCCGGGGCGGTCATGACACGCGCAAAGTGTACGCCGCCTACAAGGCCGCCGTCGAACACAAAGGCCAGCCCACCGTCATTCTGGCCAAAACCGTCAAAGGCTACGGCCTTGGGGAAGCCGGCGAGGGCCGCAACGTCACCCACCAGCAAAAGAAGCTCAACGAAAAGGAACTGCGCGAATTCCGCGCCCGGTTCAACGTGCCGATCAGCGACGACGTGATCGCCGAGACGCCGTTTTATCGCCCGCCGCCCCAGAGTCCCGAGACCCGCTATCTGCTCGAACGCCGTCGGGCGCTGGGCGGTTTTTTGCCCGAACGTCGGGTCACGCCCGTGCCGTTGCCCGTGCCGGGCCGGGAGTTCTTCCGCGAGTTCTTCAAAGGCTCGGGCACGCTGCCGGTCTCGACCACCATGGCCTTTGTGCGCTTGCTGACGCTGTTAATGCGCCACAAGGGCATCGGCAAACGCATCGTGCCGATCATTCCCGACGAGGCGCGCACCTTTGGCATGGACGCGCTCTTCCGCGAGTTCGGCATTTACTCGTCCAAGGGTCAGCTCTACGAGCCGGTGGACATCAAGTCGTTGCTCTATTACCACGAAGCCCGCGACGGGCAGATTCTGGAGGAGGGCATCACCGAAGCCGGCGCGATGTCGTCCTTCATCGCGGCGGCCACCAGCTACGCCACGCTCGGGGTGCCGATGATTCCCTTCTACATTTACTACTCGATGTTCGGGCCGCAGCGGGTGGGCGATCTGTTCTGGCTGGCGGGTGACATCCGGGCGCGCGGCTTTCTGCTGGCGGCCACCGCCGGGCGCACCACGCTCAACGGCGAAGGTCTCCAGCACCAGGACGGCCACAGCTTGCTGCACGTCGCCAGCATTCCGACGGTTCTGCCCTACGACCCGGCGTTTGCCTACGAGGTGGCGCTGATCATCGCCGACGGGCTGCGCCGGATGTACGTCGAGGGCGAGGACATCTTTTATTACCTGGCTCTCTACAACGAGAACTACCTCATGCCGCCGATGCCCGAGGGCGTCGAGGAGGGCGTGCTCAAGGGCCTGTACAAATTCAAACGCGGTCCGGAACGCAAAAAGCTCAAGGCGCATCTGTTGGCGAGCGGACCGCTCATCGGCGCGGCGCTCAAAGCGCAGGAATTGCTCGGCGAACGCTTCGGCGTCTCGGCCGATGTCTGGAGCGCCACCAGCTACAAACTGCTCCGAACCGATGCGATCCGCTGTCGCCGCTGGAACATGCTCCATCCGAGCGAAGCGCCGCGTCGGTCTTATTTGGAAACGACGCTGGCCGCGGAAAAGGGCGTTTTCGTGGCCGTGTCCGACCACATTCGCACGGTGCCGGACCAGATCGCCCCCTGGGTGCCGGGCGGCCTTTTTACGCTGGGCACCGACGGTTTCGGCCGCAGTGACACGCGCGAACGACTGCGCCGCTTCTTCGAGGTGGACGCCGAATGTATCGTGATTGCCGCGCTCTATGCGCTGGCCGAACGCGGTCAGATCGAACGCGAGACCGTCGCCAGGGCCATTCGCGATTTGGACGTGGACCCGGAAAAAGCCCAGCCGCAGATCGTGTGACGCCGCCCGGCGATCCGGGTCCGGGGCGGGGCGGGTCGGGGTGCAAAGCCCGTGGCTGATCGGCGCGCACTGCGAGAGCCGTTGGTTCTTTTGCCGTTCTTGGCAAAGAGCGCACCGGAATTGGCGTTTGAGGCCTTGGACCTTGATTCGGTCCGATTCGCCCGCAAAAAAGATTCCCAGCGAACCAATCGCGAGTCGCACATGACACAGGCAAAACAGCCCGGCCGCGGCGCAAGCTGGATTCAGGGCGGGGCACACTGCGCGGTGCCGCCGCCTCCGACCGACAAACCCTGGCGCGTGGTGCTGCTCGGACCGCCAGGCGTGGGCAAGGGCACCCAGGCGGCGCTGCTGGCCCAACACCGCGGCGTCTGCCACCTCTCGACGGGCGACATCTTCCGGGCCGCCCGCGACTTGCCGCCGGACAAACGCACCCCGGCGCTCAACGCTGCAATGGACTACATGCGCCGGGGCGATCTGGTGCCGGATGAAATTGTGCTGGACCTGCTGCGCGAGCGCATTCAGTGCCTCCGTTGCCCGGCGGGCTTTCTGCTCGACGGGTTTCCGCGCACCGTCGCCCAGGCCCGGGCGCTCGAAAACCTCCTGGCGCAGGAACAACTGCCCCTCAACGCCGTGCTGGATTACGAATTGCCCGTCGAGGAAATCGTCGCGCGCATCAGCGGTCGGCGCACCTGCCCGAATTGTCGCGCCGTGTTTCATCTGGTTGCCTCGCCGCCACGGCAGCCGGACGTGTGCGACCATTGCGGCCACAGGCTCGTGCAGCGCGAGGATGACCGTCCTGACGCCGTGCGGCTGCGGTTGCAAGTGTACGAGGAGCGCACCCGGCCGCTGACCGATTTCTACCGGGAGCGCGGTTTGTTGGTGCGCGTCTCGGCCGCGGGCTCGCCCGAGCAGGTGTTCCAACGCACGCTCGAGGCGCTCAACAGCCGCTGAACAACGCCACCCGCACCCATCTACCGACCATGCTCGGGCCGTTCCGTTGCGCCGCCGCCGGCCCGCGCCCCGGCAACGGACCGTTGTCCTGCGCGCGGTTCGGGTTTAAGGTTGGCCGACAATGCACAGGCTGGTTGCACGTCTCGATGGCCGGCGCACCGACGGAGCGTCCGCGCGAACCTTCAGGCCAGCACGAGCCGCACGGTGGCTGAATCGGATCAAAGCCGCCGGCGCGTTGAGCGTCTGGCTTCAGGCGGCGGTTCTCCCGGCGACCGCTGCGCCCGCACACACGGCGGCGTCCGCCACGGTTCGCATCCGCTTTCTGGACAGTGCCACCGGTCGCGCCCTGCAGCCCGAACTGGTCGAGCTCCAGCCCCGCGCGACCGGCCGCGCGCCGCTGCGATTGACCCGCCAAAGCATCAGCCACTCTGGACGAATCGAGCTGAGCCTCGAACGGGGGCGTCATCGTTTGACGGCCGTCGCTCCCACGCACAAACCCATCTGGGGCGAGTTCGATCCGGAAGCGCTCGGCCCGATGCGGCTGGATTTTTATCTGGACCCGATCGTCGAGCCGGAGGAAATCCGGCCCGAGCACGTCCGCACACTGCTCAAGGACGGTTTCACGCTCATTCAGGGCTACGTGGTGGATGACCTCAGCGGCGAGTTGTTGTCCGGTGTGCAGGTCCGTTCCGAGCCCAGCGGCGCGCAGACAGAGACCGACCAGCACGGTTTCTTTCGCTTTTACGTCCCGGTGCAGAGCGCCAAGGAATGGGCCGAAATGCCGGCGAATCTGCGCTTCGAGAAACCGGGCTACGGCCCGCTCGAACGCCGCCACATCGAACTGTGGTCGCGCGGCGACTGGACGTATCGGATCCGATTGCAGCCCGGCAACACGCCGCAGGTGGTGGATGAACGCACCGGACGCCGCAACCTGTCCGCGTCATCGGGAGCAACCACGCCGGCGTTCCCCGGTGGCCCGGCCGGCGCGTCGTCCCCGAGCGCTCCGGACGCATCCGAGCCGATGCGGATCGAGCCGATGGCGGGCGAACCTGTTCCGATGGGCACCTCGCCGAGCAACGCCACGGTGCGCGTGCCCCGCAACATCCGCGTCCAGCGCGTGAGCCTGGGCACGATTGATTACGTGACGATGAATTATTACGTGCGCTCGGTGTTGCCGTCCGAATGGATCGCCAGTTGGGGCAGTTACACCGGCGGCAGCAACTCGCTCAACGCCGGGGCCATCGCCGCCCGCTGCTACGCCATCGCGCGACTCAACTCCGTCAGCAGCTCCAGCACCTACGACATTTGCGACACCTCGTCCTGCCAGGTGTACAACCCCTCCAAGATCCATTCGCTGACCGACCTCGCGGTCAATTACACCGAAAACTACGTGCTCGTGAACAGCAGCGGCACGATCCCTTCGACCGAGTATTCGGCCGAGAACAATTCGCTCGGGTATCCCTGCGGTGACGGCTACACCTCGCCGACCGGCGGCTGCCTGTACGATCCGATCTGCACCGGCGAGGAGCGATTCGGTCACGGGCGGGGCATGTGCCAGTGGGGTTCGGCCCGGTGGGCCACAGCGCGGCGGATGGCCGGGCGCAACAGCGCCGACGGCACGCCCACCGGTTACCCGCGCCAGGATTGGAAATGGATCGTGCTGCATTACTACCCCGACTACGTGCTGGTCAGAGGCGCGCCCCTGCTCGTTGGCGACGACGTCAAAGTGGTCGGAAGCTCCCAAACCGTGCGCATGTGCGCCGACGGCGGCATCGCCAGCGGCATGGGTTGTCCGGCGGTCACGACCAAGGCCGTCGGCGACACCGGCGTGATTGTGGACGGTCCGGTGCAGGTGACCGCCGATGGCTACGGCTTTACCTGGTACAAGGTGCTCTGGAGCGATTCGCAACAGGGCTGGGTGCGCGAGAACTGGCTCGAACGCGCTCTGGCGCTGCCGGCGGCGCCCTCGGGTCTGGTGGCCACCGGCACAGCGACCAACCGGATCGAGCTCTCCTGGAGCGACAATTCGATCGAGGAATTCGGCTTCAAAATCGAGCGCGCCACCTCCTCGAGCGGGCCGTGGACGGAAATCGAGATGCTCGGGCCGAACGCAACCGCCTGGGCCGACACCAACGGATTGTCGCCCGGCACGACGTGGTTCTACCGGGTGCGGGCGTTCAACTCCGCCGGCAACTCCGCCTACGCCGGTCCGGCCAGCGCCACCACGTACGGCTTGCCGCCGGTGCTGGCCCCGATCCCGAATCAAACCGTCAACGAGGGCAGCCTGCTCATTTTTACCAACAGCGCCAGCGCTGCGCCGCTGGACACGCCGCTGACCGATTTCGAATCCTACGCGGTCGGTGTGCAAGTGATGTTCCAGCCGCCCAGATACTCCGGCAGCACCGCGGCGTTCCTGAGCAACGCGCCCAACAGTGCGCTGACCACCGGCACGCTCCCGGCCGGCAACACCAGCACCCGGGCGCTGCAGGTCAGTTGGGCCTTCACCAACACCGCCGTCAATCCGTGGTTGCGTCTGACCACTGCCAACGCGCCCAATCTGCCCAACCCGGTCATTGACCTCAGTCGGCACGTGCGCCTCCGAATCTGGTGCGACCGCGCGCTTCGGGTCGCCCTGGGCGTGCGCGAAACCGCCAACCCGCCCGGCACGCCCATCGGCAGCAACGGCGGACAGTCCGGCGGCATCGAGTGGGTCGGCGTCACCAACAGCATCGGCGGCCAACCGCAACCGACGCGCCTGATCAACCCGGGCAGTTGGACAACGCTGGATTTTGACCTGCCTGCAGAACCGGTGCGCAACTTCGCCGGCGGCGACGGGGTGCTGTCCACCGCCACGGGCCTGGGCGTGCTCGAACATCTGGCCTTCGTGCCGGCTGCCGGCAACGGGCCCTACACCGTTTATCTGGACGAGTTCGCCGTCTCGACGCCCAACGCGCTGACCTTCGGTCTCGCCCCGGGCGCGCCGACCAACGCCGCCATTGATCCGCTCACCGGCGTGTTCACCTGGATGCCCACCGAAACCCAGGGCCCGGGCGTGTTCAACCTCACGGTGCGCGTCACCGACAGCCAGTCACCGCCGCAGTCCGACGCCAGGTCCTTCCAGGTCACCGTCAACGAGGTCAACCAGCCGCCGGTGCTCGCGCCGATCGCCGACCGGACCGTGCACGCCGGCATGGCGGTGACGCTGACCAACGCGGCGAGCGACCCGGACTGGCCGCCCAATACGCTGACCTTCAGCCTCGATCCGGGCGCGCCCGGCGACGCGACCATCCACCCGGGTTCGGGTGTGTTTTCCTGGCTGACCACGGGCGCTCAGGCCGGCGGTAGTTTCCCGATCACGGTGCGTGTGAGCGACAACGGCACGCCGCCGCTCAGCGACACCAAACTCTTCAACGTCCACGTCCAACCAGCGCCGACGCTGGCCCAAACGCGCATCGAGAACGGCAACTTCGTTCTGAGCTGGAGCGCGATTGCGGGCCTGACGTATCGCGTCGAGTACAAGAACCGCCTCGACGATCCGGCCTGGACGGCGTTGCCGCCGGACGTTACGGCCAGCGGCCCGGTCGCCACCAAGACTGATCCGCTGGGCCCGAACCAGCGGTTCTATCGCGTTCGCGTCGTCTCGCCCTGAACGGGGTGAGATTCCCGCCCGCTCGGCGATTGCTCGCGAGGCCAGCAGCGCCGTTTGCGAGCCGGCAACCGACCAGGGGCGGGTCGGCTCGCCGGAGCGCTTCTGCGGTTCACGCCGCCGGGCCCTGTGAATCGAGCGCCAGTGAGCCGAGGGCTTTCTCGCGCTCCAGCAGCGTGGGATGCGAGTGATAAAAGACGCCGTAAAGCGGGTGCGGCGTCAGGTTGCCCAGGTTGCTGCCAGTGAGTTTGCGCAGAGCGCTGATGAGCGGCTGGACCGTGCCCAGCGTACGCGCCGCGAACGTATCGGCCTCGTACTCGCAGCGCCGCAACCAGAACCGCTGCAGCGGCGCCAGCCAGAATCCGAGCACCCCCGCCAACAACACGCACAACAGCAGCCCGGGCGCGAGCTGGCCTGTGGCAAAACCGAACGCCGCGGCAAACGCCTCCTGTTGCACCAGCCAGGCCGCCAGATAAAACCCCGCGCCCGAGAGCAGGGTCGAGACCGCCGCCAGTTTCAGCAGGTGTCCCCGCTTGTAATGCGCGATCTCGTGCGCCAGCACCGCTTCGAGTTCCGCTTCATCGAGTTCTGTCAGCAGCGTGTCAAAGAGCACGATTTTGCGAAACCGGCCCAGACCGGTGAAAAACGCATTGGAATGGCGGGTGCGGCGGCTGCCGTCCATGACTTCGATGCTGCCGGCGCGAAAACCCGTGCGCTGCGCCAGTCGCAGCAGCCGCTCGCGCAGGCTGCCTTCCTGAAGCGGCGTGAACCGATTGAACAACGGCAGGATGAGCCGCGGCGCCGCCAACATTACCAGCAGTTGAAACCCGACCCAGCTCAGCCATGCCCACAACCACCAGCGCGGCCCGGCCCGTTCGCCGATGTACAACAACAGCCAGGCCAGCGGCAGGCCCAGCACCAGCACCAGCAGCACTCCTTTGAGCCGGTCCAGCCACCAGGTCCGTTGCGTCGCCGTGTTGAATCCGAATCGCGCTTCGATCCGGAACTGCTCGATCCACCGCAGCGGCAGCATGCTCGACCCCAGAAGGATGCACACCGCCAGCATCCAAATCGCCCCGCTCAGCGACGAATGTCCCAGCCACGCTTCAATCCGCTCGTAACTCCAGGGCAACACTCCGCAAAACAAGATCGTCAGCAGTAACGCCGTCTCGACCGTGGCCTCGAGTTGACGAAACCGACTGCGCGCCAGGGTGTACTTGACCGAACGGACCAGCGTGGCCGCGTTGAGCGGCGCGCGCCACAGCGACAGTATCTCAGCCAGCGGCGCGGTGAGCGTGTGGCGGCGATTCAACCATTCGAGCACCATTTCAGCCGCCCATCGCAGTAGAATCAGCGCTCCGACCGCGGTTGCCACTGAAGCGGGGTCCATGAACCGGGCCACGATATTTTTTGCTTCAGAAATCCGGACTTTGCAAGCCGCCGCGCCGTTTCGCCCGCCGGATCCGCCGTGTCGGGTCTGTTCCCCGGCGCGGCAGCGGGTGAGACGCGGGCCCGTGTCCATGGCGGGACACGGACCGACCGGCGCGAGGTCGGGCGAGATTTCGGAGCGACGCAGCGCCGGCTGCGAGCGTGTGCGGGGCCGGGGCTTGACGGGCCGGGGGCATTGCGTTAGGCATGGCAGCCGATTGCGGGCACTTTGGTGCATCGAATGAAGCACTCGATCCGAACGCACGTGTCAAAACCTCGTCGCCAGCCTCTCGTGTCATGAACTCTCAGAAAAGCGGCATGTTCATTCTGCCCGACGGGCGGAATGTGGTGTTTACGTTTATCCTGGTCAGTTCGCTGTTTTTGCTCTGGGGATTCTGCAACGGGATGATTGACGTGATGGACAAGCATTTCCAGGAGGAGCTGCGTCTGAGCCTGGCGCAATCGGCCTGGGTGCAGTTCGCGCACTGGATGGGCTATTTCATCATGGCGATGCCGGCCGGCTGGCTGGCGACGCGCCTGGGCTACAAGGGCGGGATCATTGTGGGGCTGTTGCTGGTGGCGCTGGGCGGGCTGTGGTTCATTCCGGCGACACAGATCGCCAAATTCTGGGCGTTCCTGACTGGCGTGTGCGTGATCGCTTCGGGGCTGACGTTTCTGGAAACGGTCGCCAATCCCTACACCACGGTGCTCGGTCCGCCGCGATATGCGGCCACGCGGATCAATCTGGCCCAGTCGTGCAACGGCGTGGGCTGGATTCTGGGGCCGATCGCCGGCTCGCTGTTTTTCTACGGCAAAGACGAGATGGGCCGGAGCATCGGGGCGGAAACGCTCTGGATTCCCTACGCCGGGGTGGCGGTGCTGGTGTTGCTGCTGGCGGTGCTGTTCTTCTTCGCGCCGATGCCCGACATCAAGATGGAGGATGACTATCACATTGACGACAAGAACAACAACGCCGGCGCAACGGTCGAGCGGGTGATCCATCGCGGCTGGGTGTACGCGTTGCTGGTGCTGAATGTGACGGCGCTGATTTGTGTCTTCGGGATGATCGCGTGGCTGGCGCTTTCGGCGGCCGGGGCGGGCGAACGGCTGCTGGGTTTGGCGACGCTGCTGCCGCGGCTGCCGGGCATGATGCTCCATGCCGACAGCGCGCTGTTTCTGACAATCTTCTGGACGGGTGTGTTGCTGGTGGTGGTGGCGGCGGTGCGGCTTCTGCCGGTGGCCCGCCGGCTCACGCACCGGAGCATGTGGGCGCACGAGCATTTTTCCGGGGCGACGTTCGCGCAGTTTCTCTACGTGGCGGCACAGGCGGGCATTTTCAGCTTTCTGATCAACTACATGACCTCCGAGCCGCCGCCGATGCCCCAGAGCTGGCTCACCCCGCGAACGCAGAAGTGGTTGGAGTATCGGACGGCATTTCATGCGCCGGATTTCAAGGATCTGCCGGCGCTGGTGCGACAGTTGCGCGCGCCCGCCGATCCGGTTTCGGCGTTTCTGGCGACGAATCTCTCGCCTTCGACGCTCCAGACGCTGGAGCGGTTCGAGTCCGGTCAGGCCACGCCCACGGCGGTGCGGGTGGCGTTGGTGCAGGATTTGAACAACATCGTGCTCAAGCAGGACATCTATTCACCGGAGCGGTTTGCCGGCGTGAACCTGAGCGAGCGCACGCGGGAGATGCTCTCGCGTCCGCCGGTGGAGCGAAATCTGCCCCGGCTCAACCGGCTGCTGCTGGCGGATGCGTATCCGGGAGTGCTCGGCTACGAGGATGGCGTGGTGGGCATCAGCAATCAAGGGGCGGCGGCGCTGGCGTCGTTTGGGTTCGCGTGCTTTCTGGTGGGGCGGGTGACCGGGGCGGCGCTGCTGCGCAAGTTCGCGGCGCATCGGGTGCTGGGCCTGTACGGCTTGATGAATGTGGTGGCGACGTTTCTGGTGTGTTGCAAGCTGGGCTGGGTCTCGGTGGTGTGCGTGTTTTTGAGCTATTTCTTCATGTCGATCATGTTCCCGACGATTTTTGCGCTGGGCATTTACGGGTTGGGCGAGAAGGCCAAAAAAGCCTCGGCGTTTATCGTCATGGGAATCGTGGGCGGGGCGATTTTGCCCAAGCTCATGGGTGCGGTGGCGGATCATTATGACATGTCGCGCGGGTTCATCGTGCCGATGATCTGTTTTGTGTTCATTGCGCTGTACGGATTTCTGTGGCCGCGGTTGAGCAAATCCGAGGCGCTGCACGGCGTGGGAGTCGGCCGCGGTCATTGAAAGCTGAATGCGAAGCCCGGTTGCACGGGCGGACCAACCTTCAACCATCCTATGAAACTCATGCACATCCTCGGTTCGGGAATGATGATGGCCGCGGCGCTGGACGCCGGCTCGCCCGCGGGCGCTCGGGCCGGCAGCTACGGCGACGACGTCGCGTTTCTCAAACGGCACACGCAGGTGGTCGAGTTGTCCGACCGCGAGGGCCGCGCGCGGGTGGCGCTGGTGCCGGCCTGGCAGGGCCGGGTGATGACCAGCACCGCCTCGGGCCCGGCGGGCCAGAGTTTCGGCTGGTTGAATCGGGAGCTGATCGCCTCGGGCAAATTCGTGCCGCACATCAATGTCTTTGGCGGGGAGGATCGTTTCTGGATGGGGCCCGAAGGCGGTCAGTTCTCGATCTTCTTTGCCAAGGGCGCGCCGTTCGATCTGGAACACTGGTTTACGCCGGCACCGATTGACACCGAACCGTACCGGTTGGTCAACGCCGACCGTGACCGGGCCAGCTTCGAGCACACGTTCCGTCTGACCAACTATTCGGGCACGGTCTTCGACGTGGCGGTGCGGCGGCAAATCCGGCTGCTGAGCACGGCGACGATGTGGAAACAGCTCGGCTGCAAACCGGTCGAGGGCTTGCAGGGGGTTGCGTTCGAATCCGATAACCGGATCATCAACGTCGGCCGCCAACCCTGGCGCAAGGAAACCGGTCTGCTCTCGATCTGGATTCTGGGAATGTTCAACCCTTCGCCGGCCACCACCGTGGTGGTGCCCATCCGCACCGGACCGGAATCGGAGCTGGGCCCGCTGGTGACCTCGGATTATTTTGGTTCGATCCCGCCGCAGCGGCTCGCCGTCAAGGAGGGCGTGGTCTATTTCCGCGGCGATGGCCGGTATCGAAGCAAAATCGGCGTCGGCCCGAAGCGCTGCAAACCGATTCTGGGCAGTTACGACGCGCAGAACAAGGTGCTCACACTGGTGCAGTTCAGCTTCAAAGAAGGCGTGACCGACTACGTCAATTCGCTCTGGAAAATCCAGGACGACCCTTACGGCGGTGACGTGGTCAACAGCTACAACGACGGGCCGCCCAAACCCGGCGCAAAGCCGCTGGGCCCGTTCTACGAGCTGGAAACCTCCTCGCCGGCGGCCGCGCTCGCACCGCGCGCGAGTCTGCGGCACCTGCACCGGACGTTTCATCTGACCGGACCCGAGCCGGCTCTGGATGCGGTCGCGCGGGCGACGCTGGGTGTGAGCCTGGTGCAGATCGTCAGCGCGTTGCCGCCGGCCGAATAAAACCTTTCAGCCGGCGCTCGAGGCGGGCGCGTCGGCGCCACGGGTCAAGGCCGGAGGCGCTGCAGGCGGTTCGGCCAGCGCGGCTCGTGGCAGGTTTTCCGGCCGGAGCAACCGGATCAGACCGCCCTCGTTCACCAGCACCGGCCCCAGATACGGCGCGCCGGGGCCAGGGTCGGTAAACTTCAGTCCGCGCTCTGCGCAGCGGAGAATTTCCGTGGCCCGCTCGACGATCAACCCGACGAGTCGGCGCGGGTTCGGCGGCGGGCCGGCCGCATCCACGACGATGATCCGCGTGCTCAGGGCGGGGCGGGCGGGCCGGTTGAGGATCAGTTGGCACAGGTCCACCGCCACAATCGGTTCGCCGCGGTAACTGAACATACCCGCCACGCCGTGGGAAGCCCCGGGCAGAGGCGTGAGCGCCACCAACGGCAGAACCTCCACCGCGCGCCGGGCTTCCAGTGCGTAACAGTCCTGCCCGATGTGGAAGGTCAGCAACAACATGTCCGGAAACCGAATGGTGCAGACTGCTCCGGCAGAGCGGAGGCAACGAGGGCGTCAGCCTTCATGGAGCTTGAATCGCGACACGCTGGCCTGGAGGGCGCGAGCCGCTTCGTTGAGCTGTTCGATGGCGAGGTTGGACTGGCGCAGCGATTCGGCGGTCTGTTGGGCGGCCTCGTTGAGCTGGAGCAGTGTGTCGCTGATCTGCTGGGCGCCGGCGGCCTGCGCGTGCATGCCTTCGTTGACGGTCTGGAAGCGCGGGGTGAGGGTCTGAACCTGGTGAATGATCTGAGCCAGTTGCGCGCTGACCTGACGGATTTCCTCGACGCCGCGGCGGACTTCCTCGGAAAACTTGTCCATGCCCATGACGCCCGCAGCCACGGCCGACTGCATTTCCTTGACGGTTTTCTCGATGTCGTAGGTGGCCACGGCGGTCTGGTCGGCCAGGCGGCGGATTTCCATCGCCACCACGGCAAAACCCAGGCCGTACTCGCCGGCTTTTTCGGCTTCGATCGCCGCGTTGAGCGAGAGCAGGTTGGTCTGATCGGCCACCTTGGTGATGGTGGTGACGATGGAATTGATGTTGGCGGTCTTCTCGCTCAGGAGCGCCAGTTTGGCGGTCACGGCGCCGGAGGCTTCCATGATCTGGCGCATGGTGGCCTCCATGCGGCTGATGGCGTTCTGTCCGCTGTTGGCGACCTGGGCGGTGTCCTCGGCGACCTGGCTGACCTCGCTCATGGTGCGATCCAGTTCACGCGAGGTGGCGGAGATTTCGCGGGCGGTGGCTCCGATCTGGGCGGTGGTGGCGGCGATTTCGCTGGCGGTGGTTTGTTGTTCGCGCGCCGTGGCGGCGATCTGCGTGGCGGTGGTGTTGACCTGTATGCCCGAACGCTGCACCTGGCCGACCAGGGCGGACAAATCATCCGCCAACCGGTTCAGTCCCTCGCCCAGGACACCGAATTCGTCGTCCTGGTTGAGCTGCACGCGCTGGGTAAAGTCGCCCCGGCCCATGCGTTCCAATGCCTGGATGAGTTCGTGCAGCGGCTGGCTCACCGCCGTCGAATGCCGTCGCGCCAGCACGAACGTCAGCACCACCAGCGCCGCGGCAAAGGCCAGACACGCCACGGCGATGTTCTGGGCGGTGATCGCTTCGCGAGTGCTGATGACGCGCACCTGGAGCGCCGCGTTCGCGG
>CAYXJB010000062.1:0-14477 GCA_964465445.1 uncultured Verrucomicrobiota bacterium | reverse complement strand
CCCGAATGAAATCCGGCCCCGTGCCGCAGCAGCCGCCGATAAAGTCCGCCCCCAGCCCAACCAGCTCCAGCGCCCCGGCCGCAAACGCCTCGGGCGATTCCCGGTACACGGGCCGACCCGCAACCAGCTCGGGCAATCCGGCGTTGGGTTTGAACCACAGCGGCAAGGTGCTCGCGGCTCGAAAGCGACGGCACAAGGCGGCAAACCCGCCGATGCCCTGACCGCAATTGGCGCCGATCACATCCGCGCCGGCCGCTTCCAGCGCCCGCGCCGCCTGCTCCGGTGTGACGCCCATCATCGTGCGATCCTTGTCCCGGCCCAAATCGAATGCCATGCAGGCCACCACCGGCAACCCCGTTGACCTTGCCGCGCGAACGGCGACTTCGGCCTCCTGCAGGTCGGACATGGTCTCGATGACCAGCGCATCGGCGCCGGCTGCCGCCAGCGCGCACGCCTGTTCCTCGAAGGCCCTCTGCAAATCGTCGGCGCTGACGGTGCCGTCGAGCAACATTCGACCGCTCGGGCCCATGGAGGCAAACACCCGGGCGCGGCCGTTGGCCGCCTCACGGGACAGGCGCACTCCTTCACGGTTGAGTTCGAGCACACGCCCGGCCAGCTCGGTCTCGGCCAGACGGATGCGATTGGCCCCGAAGGTGTTGGTGAGGATGACGGCGCTGCCGGCCTGCACATAGGAGCGGGCGACCTCCAGCACGCGTTCCGGATGGGTCAAATTCCAGGTTTCCGGAAACGTTCCCACCGGCAGGCCGCGCGCCTGGAGCTCGGTTCCCCAGGCCCCGTCGGTGAGCACCGGCCGGCGCGCCAGCAACTCCGCCATCCATGTTTGCACCGGCCACAGACCTGCGCCCGGCGGTGTTCCAAGTCAAGTCAGCGCTGCGGCTCGAGCCTCCCGGCGGCCGGACTGTGGTCGGGCGTTCGGCCGGCCGGAGCGCGTTCAATCGGACGCCCCTCAGCGCCTCAAAATGCAAAAATCGCTTGTTCGGCGGATGCCTTCTGCTTTCACTGTGGCGAACATCGGCTCGCTGCAATGAAAACCAAGAGCACAACTTCGCGCCGGGGACTGCTGGCCGGCGGCAACTGGATCATTGACCAGGTCAAGATCATTGACGTCTATCCCCAACCCGAACAGCTCGGCAACATCTTGAGCCAGTCCCAGGGCACCGGCGGCGGCCCGTACAACGTGCTGGTGGATCTGGCGCGTTCGGGCGCGCCCTTCCCGCTGTTCGCCGCCGGACTGGTCGGCAAGGACGCCCTGGGCGATCAGATTCTGGCCGATTGCCGACGCCATCGCATTGACACGCGGCATTTGCGCCAGACGCCCAGGGCGCCGACCTCGTTCACCGACGTGATGACCGAAAAGGACACCGGCCGGCGCACGTTCTTCCACGCCCGCGGCGCCAACGCCCTCTGGCAGGGCGAGGACCTGGACTTCAACAAGATCAAGGCGCGGCATTTTCATCTGGCCTATCTGCTGTTGCTCGATGCGCTGGACAAGCCCGATCCGAAATTCGGCACGCGGGCGGCGCGCTTGTTGGCCGCCGCGCAGGCGGCCGGGCTCAAGACCAGCGCCGACGTGGTGAGCGAAAACAGCGACCGGTTCACCGAGGTGGTGCTGCCGGCGCTCAAGTACATGGATTACTGCATCCTCAACGAGTACGAGGCGGCCAAAACCACCGGGTTCAAAACCCGCACACCCGAGGGCAAGCTCGATACCGTGGCGCTGCGCCACGCCGCCGGAGCGTTGCTCCAACAGGGTGTGCGCGAGCTGGTGGTGATCCATTTCCCCGAAGGCGCGTTCGCCCGCACCCGCCGCGGTGAGGACGTGTGGCAATCGGCGCTCAAACTGCCGCCCAGGTACATCGCCGGCACGGCCGGGGCGGGCGATGCCTTCTGCGCCGGCGTGCTGCTGGGCTTGCACGAGGGCTGGGAGTTGCAACGTTGCCTGCTCACCGGCGTGTGCATCGCCGCCGCCTCGCTCTCGGACCCGACCTGCACCGCGGGCGTCAAATCGCTGAACCAGTCGCTGGCGCTGGCCAAAAAATTCGGCTTCCAACCGCCCTTGGACCAGGCCGATTGAGTGGCGCGCCGCGCCTCAGCGGCTCAATACACCCCTTCGACGATGGGCCGCTCCATCGCCCCGAAAGGGCGCACCTCGCCCACGCCGTCCCAGGCGAAGGGCTCGCGCGGCGGCCGGCGAATCGCCTCGTCGCGCTCCAGAAATCGCGGCATGAAGAATTCCTTCGTCATCGTGGTCAATTCCACGCGGCCCCATTCGCCGTAATTCACGAGTTCGTCGGTCTTCTGCGGATTGACCACGCGCAGGACGGCCCGCGGTTGCGGCGCGTAGTAGGTGATCGAGAATCGGTCCTCCGGCCGCAGCGGCACGCTGGCCGCCAGCCCCATGAGCGTGTTGCCATAGGTCGGATAAAACCCGATCCGACCCTCCAGGACCTCCTCGACAATGAACCGCACGTACTGGGGCGGCATGGTCGTGCCGCCGCAAAACACGCCCCGAATGCCCGCCTCGTAGAGGTTGATTTTCTCGGCCAGTGCTTCGAGCAGTTTGGGCGTGGTAAACAAGCCGCGGATGCGCCGGTGCTTGAGCAGCGTCAGCCCCTGATCCACCACGTGCTCCATGTAGGCGCGCGCCAGGTCGAATTTCTTCTCGGCGATGAGCTTTTTGACCCAACGCGGGTCCAGGTCCACAAAATAACAGGGGCTGCCGCGGACGTTGGCCAGATGCTCGATCGCCAGGCGCAGGCGGCGCGGCCCCGTGGGGCCGAGCATCAACCAGGCTTCGCCCCGGGGAAAATGCTCCTCGGCCAGCCGGGCGCTGAATTCCTCGTAATCAATTTTGTAGTCGTCCCAACCGATGCGTTGCTTGGGCATGCCGGTGGTGCCGCCGGTCTCGAAGATGTTGTACGGCCGCCCGCGATAGGCCGCCGGCACCCAGACCTCCGGCTGCAAATCCCGCAGCCAATCGTCCTGGAAATGCGGAAATTTGGCCACCAAATCGGCGAACGAGTGCACCTCCCGACGCGGATCGAAATTGTTTTTGGCCCACTCCAGCCAGAACGGACAGCCGGTCCGGGGCGAAAAATGCCAGTCCATCATCTCGCGCACATGCGCATCGAGACGTTCACTCGCGGCTCGAATTTCCTCTTCGCTCACGGGCATCGCCGGCACGTTTTAGGGTCGGCTGTGCGACCGGAAAAGTATTTTTCGATCGTCGCCGCTCCGGGCGGGCGCGTCAGCAGCGACACACCCCAGAGCAACAACGCCGAGCCCAGACACAGAAACACCACGGGCAAAAACCCGAACACCGTCACCGTCCCCGGCGTGCGGAGCAGCGCATTGCCCAACGCCGGAAACACCGGCACCGGCGCCTGACCCGACCCGGGCGCAATCGGATTCGAATGCACGTGCAACCACCACAGTCCGGCCATCCCGGCCGCCACCCAGAGCGTGGCCGCCAGGGCGCCCCATTTGGTGGTCCGTTTCCAGTACAACGCCCCGATCATCACCGGTGCCAGCGCCGCGTACCCCGTGAACCCAAACCGCACTGCCAGTTCGAAAATCCCCTCCCGATCCTTCAACCGCAACGCCACCCCGTAGGCCAGAACCGTCAACCCCACCACAAACGCCCGACCCGTCCAGACCTGCGCCCGTTCGCCAAATCGCTCCGTCCCGCCGTAATACACGAACACATCCCGCGTGAACATCGTGCCCAGCGCCAGAATCTGGCTGTCCGCGGCCATCACGCACGCCATGATCGCGGCGCCCAGCACGCCGGCTGTCACCGGCCCGGCGTGCGCCCGCAGCAACCGCAGCATCACGTCATCGGACTCGCCCGACCGCAGCCCCGGAAACTGATCCGCCGCCACCACGCCCAGATACACACTCGGCAGCCACAAGAGCAAAATGCAGATCGGATAAAACACCATCGTCAGCCGGAACGCCTCGGCCCGTCGCGCCGTCAGACACATGATCGCCACATGCGGAAACATGATCGAAGAGAGCGGGATGAACATGTAACTGAAAAACTCCGCCATCGGCACCCGCTCCCGGCTCAACAACGCCGCCGTGGCCGGCTGCGAGGCCAGCCGTTCCATCACCGCATCGAACCCGCCCACGGCCCTCCCGATCAACACCAGCGCCACCGCGCCGAAGCACAGAAACAGCACCGTCTGCAACGTGTTCACCCAGGCCGTGCCGCGCATGCCGCCGAAAAACACGTAGCTCATCACCACCACCGCTACCAGACCGCCCCCGGCCCAGTACGGCACCGCCCCGCCACTGATCGCCTCCAGCGTGTGCCCGCCGCCCATGACGCCAATGACGATGTATGGCACCAGCATCGCCGCGCTCAGCGCAAAAATCACCGTCCCGATGTGCCCGCACTCCAGCCGGTCGCGCAAAAATTGCACCTGCGTCATGTGCCCGAACCGTTTCCCAAAAGCCCACAAGCGCAACCCGACCAGATAAAACGTCAGCGGAATCACCAGCGCCGAAGAGGAAGCCAGCATCCCGAACACGCCGATGCCCCGGTGGTACGCCAGCCCCGAGGCGCCCAGGATCGAAAACGCCGTCATGTTCGTCCCGAACAACGCCAGCAGAAAAATCACCGACGCCAGCGATCGGCTCGCCAAAAAGTAATCCTCTCCCGAAACCCGCCCCCCTCGGAACGCGAGGATGCCCAGGTAGAGCACCACCGCCAAATACCCGAAAACAATCGCCGCCGGGATCATCGGGGCGTTTCCGCCCCGGACCGCTCAGCCGGGGCCGGACCGGGTTCGGCTGCGGTTGGCAAGTTGTCCGCCGGCTCGATCTCCCGCGGCCAGGCAAAGCGCACCACCAAAGCCATCGCCACTGAACAGGCCAGCGTGTAAAGCGCGTGATACGCCAGCCCCGGCGGCAACATCCCGAACCAGAGCGGCTTCACGCGTGCCCAGTTCCAAGTGTCCTGATGCAGCACCAGCAGCGCCGCCACGACCAGGCCCGAGAAAACCCTCCCCGCGACACAACAACCCGAAGGCGAACCAGCACTTTGTTTCATGCGGTGACGACCCTGATTAAACATTGATCCCCGGCCTGTCAACCGAATCGGCCTCCGGGTCAGGCGGGGATTCAAATGCGGGGCTGCCGTTCGCAGCCCCACATGAAAATGTGATACTTCTCGGGCTTGACACAAATGGCGGGCACGGCAATATCTGGGTGCAAATCAACCAAAAAACGACTATGAACTACCGACGTGTCATCCCCTTCTGCTTCGCTCTGTTTCTGACGGCACAAATCGGCCGTGCGGCCTTTTGGAGCGGCCCGATTGCGCCACTGAGCACATTCAGTCCCGACTCCGACGGATGGCTTGCACCTGGTGAGGGCGGCTATGCCTACCTAACCACGGGCAACACCGAACGCGGTCTGGCGTACGGCAACAATCATCTTTATTTGGTCAGCCGCGCCAACGTCGGCGGTAATGCCCTGAACATTCGAATCCTGGACAAGAACACGGGTGCGGATCTGGGCGGGCTGAACATTGGTTCGGGCATCATCACCGGCGGCACTTTTGCGATCAACACGGTGCGCGTGGCGGAGGATGGGGCCATTTACGTGGCGAACCTCGCCAACCCGGTCGGCACGATCCCTTACAAGGTTTATCGCTGGGCCAATGAATCGGCGACGCCCACCGTCGCGGTGAACACCACCACGATCACTACCGGTCGAATGGGAGACAATTTTGACGTCATCGGCAGCGGCACTTCGACATTGCTGCTGGCCGGCGAAAGCAACTTTTCCGGCAGCGGTAATCGAAATGGTTATGCCGTTTTCTCGACCAGCGACGGCCTGAACTTTACCGGCACGCTCGTGACCTTTCCCGTGGCCCCTGCCCCGGGCGGCACGTCGCCGGGTGATTTTCGCCTGGGCATCACGTTTACTGACTCGACCCACGTGATCGGAACGCAGACCGGCTCGGCCGGTCCGCCGCCGGTCACCCTGCCGCGCTACACGAGCTATTCCGGAAGCACCGGCACGCTCTTGGGCACGCCCACGCTCTCCGGTAGCGAGCGGCAGGTCATCATGGACTACGCGGTCGTCGGCCCGCTGCCGCTTCTGGCCACCCAAAGTTCAGGCGACTCGACCGTCCGCATTTGGGATTTCACCAATCCGAACAATCCGGTACTTTATGCCACGGGCAATAACACCACGGGAACGCTCGCATCCAACCTGAACGCCAGTGGCCAGATGGCTTGGGGCGACATCACCTACGACAGCAACACGCAGACCTGGTCGGCCAAGCTTTGGACGATGAGTTCAAACCAGGGCATCCAGGCGTTCATTGTGACGGTGCCCGAACCGTCCAGCCTGGCGCTGCTGTTCGGCAGTCTGGTTGCGCTGCGCCTTTTGGGCCGCCGAAGTGCAAGGCAATAAACCCGGCCCGCGTTGCTTTCGAGCCGCCCTCGATCGAGGTCGGCTCGATTTTTTTTGCGCCCGTTGACTCGGGCGACACACGGTTTAAGGTAATCTCGTGATCCAGACCGATGGCACCGCGCGCGCCCGAACCGCCTTTACACTCATCGAGCTGCTGGTCGTGATCGCGATCATCGCCATTCTGGCTGCGTTGCTGCTGCCGGCGCTGTCCAGCGCCAAAGCTCGCGCCGCGCGGACCGGTTGCGTCAACAACCTCAAGCAATTGACCTTGTGCTGGACGATGTACGCCGCCGACAACAACGAACGGCTCGTCAACAACTACACGCGCGGCAACGCTGCCTGCGGCAGCCAGGCCTGGATCCGGGCGGGCACGATCCTGGGCGTCGGGAGCTGGACCGGCCATGCGCGCACCGACACGACCAACTGGGCGATCGTTTACGGTCCGTTGTTTGACTACAACAAATCCGTGGCGATTTATCACTGCCCGTCGGACCGCTCGTTGGTGGACGGCACGACGATCCTGCGCTGGCGCAGCTATTCGATGAGCACCGGCATCAACTGGATTGACGAAGGCACGGGCGGCTCACCCATCGGCCCAACCCGGACCGCCGCGATTGTGGATCCGCCTCCCAGCCAGGCCTCGGTCTTCCTGGACGAAAAAGAGGACAGCATTGACAACAACGCGCTGGGCATCGAATGGCGCAATTCGAGCGTCTATCGCTGGTGGAACGTGCCCGCCAGCCGGCACGAGCGCGGCTGTGTGCTCTCGTTTGCCGATTCGCACGCCGAGTACTGGCGCTGGCGCGATCCCTACGTCGTCAACGCCGCCCAGTTCTCCACCACACCGCCCAACGACCGCGATTTGGAACGACTTCGCCAGACCGTGCCTCCCCTGCCCTGAAACCCCGTGCGCCCACGCACATTGAACCCGAACCCAAACCCTTCGAGCCCATGAAAACGTCCATTCCTCTTCGAGCTGTCAGGCTGGTGCTGGCTCTGGCCGGCATGACGATCGCCATGGCCAATGCTGACGCGCAAACGCTCGACAACATCTGGGAAATCAATCCGCCCGATCCCGACGGCAACATTGCCACTGACAATGCCGCGCGCGGGCTGACCTACAACGCCCGCTCCAATCAGGTCATCCTGGCCACCCGCACCGGCGGCAACAAATGCGTTCTTTATGACGCAAACACCGGCGCGATCCAGGGCTACATGAACATGAGCGGCGTCAGCGGCGGCACGGTCTTCAGTTGGAATCTGGTGGCTTGTGCCGACGACGGCGTCCTGTACGGATTCAACGTCAGCGCCAACACGTTCAAAATCTACCGTTGGCCCTCCACCGACACCAATCTCGCCCCCACCGTTGCCTATGGCCCGGGCGACCCGGCCAACGGCCTGGTCCTGCCCGGCGCGCGCTGGGGCGATGCCGTGGCCATTCGCGGTGCGGGCACGAACACCGAAATTCTGGTCAGCTCCTTCCAGAACACCAACGTCATCCTGTTCCGCACCGCCGATGGGACGAATTTCTCGCCCATTCGCATTGACATTTCCGGCATCGCGGACAACGACGTTCGCAACGGCCTGGCCTTTTACACCAACAACACCTTCTGGGCACAGCGCGTGGGCCGACCGTTGTACCTGATCCGATACACCATCGTGGACTCGCTCAGCGCCACGGGTCAGGTCTTGGGCAGCTTCAGCAGTGCGCTCAGTCCGCTGGCGTGCGTTCCGGAAGCCAATCTGCTGGCGGGCATCTCGGCGACCACGCCCGGCCAGGTGCGCCTCTTCGACATCGCCTCGTTGCCGCCGACGCAGCTTGCGCAAACGAACTTTCTCGTCGCCAATGCCAACGGCAATCTCACCGGCGCTCTGGCCTTTGGCGGGCCCGGCAGGACCAATCGCCTCTTTGCTCTCTGGTCGAACAACGGCATCAAAGCCGCCCAAATCAACTGGTCGCCTCCGCCCGCCCCGCCTTCGATCACCGGCCAACCGGCCGGCGGCACCGTGTACACCAACCTGCCCTCGTTCACCTTCACTGTCACGGCGGCGGGCAGCCCGCCGCCCACCTACCAGTGGCTCTTCAACGGCGCGCCCATCCCCGGAGCGACCGCCAGCACCTTTGTCAAAACCGGCCCGTTCACGCTGGCCGACGCGGGCAACTACTCCGTCATCGTCAGCAACAGCAGCGGCGTGCTCACCAGCGCGCCGGCGGTGCTGGTCGTGCTCGAGCCGGAGCAAACCGCGTTCATGACGCGGCTCTGGGCCATCACCAACGGCACGCGCAGCTATCTGCAAAACGACAACGCGTCACGGGGGATGGATTACGACCCGGTGACCGGGAATCTGGTGATCGTCAGCCGCACCGGCGCGACCAACGCCATCTATGCGGTCAGCGCCGCGACCGGGGCCGACCAATTCCTGCTCAATACGGCCGGTATCACCTCCGGCGGCGGCAACGGCACCTTCGGCCTGAACATGATTGGCGTGGCCGATGACGGCGTCGTTTACGCTGGCAACCTCACCATCAACAACAGCGACGGCAACTTCATCCTTTACCGCTGGGACAGCGTCAGCCCGACCGCCTTTCCCGCTTACGCCTACGCCGACAATCCGGCTCCGGGCGAAAACCTGCGCTGGGGCGATACCCTGGCAGTGCGTGGGGCCGGCCCCTCGACCGAAATCCTCATCGGCTCGGCCAGTGTGTCGGGCGGCTCGCCCGGACGGTTCGTCGCCCTGCTCACCACCAGCGACGGGCTGACCTTCGTTTCGCATCCGCTGGTGGCGCCCACCAACGTGCCCAGCGACTTTGCGCGGCTGGGCATCGCCTTCGGCAGCGGAAACACGTTTTGGACCAAATCGGTCGGCTTCAAGCTGCGCCGGTTCGCCTACGATCCGACCTTCAGCAGCAACACGCTCACGTTGCTGGCCGAGTACGACCTGCCCGGGCGGTTGGTGCCGGCCACCGGCATCGCGGTGGAAACCAATCTCAACCTGCTGGCGGCGGTCGAAGTCGCCAACCCGGACAACCTCCAGCTCTACCGCCTGCCGCAAACCACCAACCCGCCCGTACTTCTGGATCAGGAATTCTTCCCCACCGACAATCCCAACGGCAACGCCACCGCCGCGGTCGCCTTCGGCACCAACCACACCCTTTACGCGCTGGACTCCAACAACGGCCTGCTGGCCATGAGTCTCAACCCCGCAGCCGTGCTGCCTCAACTGCGATTCACGCGCATCGCCCTGACCAACGCGCCCGGTGCATTACTCACTTGGCGCGCACTGGTCGGCGGCGTCTACCAGCTCCAGTTCAAGGCCGCCCTCAACGACCCGACCTGGACCGATCTGGGCCCGATCCAAATCGCCGATGCCCTCAGCGTCACGGTCAGCGACATCGGCACCGGGTTCTCGAATCGCTTTTACCGCGTCGTCCAGAAACCCTGAGACGACGGGCTTGCGTCAGAAGTGGGGCAAGGATAACCGCGCCGGTTCGAGCGCCGGCGCGGTTTGGTTTTCTGCTGCGCGATCAGAGCTTTTGAACCCGGAGACGGACGTAGGCGGCGGTTTGGCCGGAGGTCGGCGTTGTCATCCGCAACGTCACTCGTTGCCGGTCGCCCTCGTCGTCACACGACACCTCCTCGAACCAGCCCTCGGCCGACTGCCATTGCTGCAGGTCCGGGGAGATTTCCAACCCCGGCGCCACATCCACTGCCGCTCGGGCGCGCGTGCATGTGAGCGTGAGCCGACCCTGTTCGATGCGCGGCCCGAGCGGATTGATGCCGGGGCTGCGTGGATTCGTGCCCAGCGCGTACTCCAGCAGATTCGGCAAACCGTCGCCGTCCGGATCGGCTGCGTCGCCGCTGATCGCCGGATCGGCCAGCTCCATTTCGCTGAACCAGCCCCGTCGCCACGCGTGGCGGGGCAAATCGCGAATCACCGCCGTCGCATTACTCAACGCACCGAGCGCGTAGCTGGCCGAAGGCTGCAAACTCAGCACGACGGTTTCGTCGCCCTCGGCCAGCGCGTCGGGCAGCGGCCAGACCCAAACCTGCGTGGCCACCTGACCGGATTGGAGCACAACCGCGCCCGGAAGCGCGGCAAAATCGCTGCCGGGCGTCGCGCTGCCACCAACCTGGTAGGTAATCGTCAACGCCGGATTGGTGTCGCCGCTGCGCACGAAGGTGAACCGCGCCGGATCGGAACCGAATTCCTTTGCCACACCGTCGCTGGCGACGATTTCAATCACCGGCGCCGGTGGCGGCACGGCCGCGCCACCGACGCCAACGAACCGAACGGCATCAGCGATGCAATACGTGCCGGCGGCCGTGCCGTCGTTGCGGATGATCACCCGCCCGTTGGTGCCGGCGTTGAAGTTGGTGGTGATGAGTTTGAACCAGCCGCCACTGGGCAGGCGCTGGTTGACCAGCATGCGATTGGTACCGGCGGCATGGACGATGTCGTAGGGCGTGTTGGTGGCGCGATTGGAGGCCTCGACCCACCACGCATAAACCTCGTAGGTGCCGTTGGTCGGCAGAGTGGGCGTGTAGCTGACCCATTTGGTGCCCTTGCCGGTGGCGTTGTCGTGCCAGTAATCGCCGTTCCAGCCCCCCGCATTGGCCCCCGGCGGCCGTGCCCGGACCGCTCTGATCGAGAATGATTCCGTTGGTCGAAACGCCTGCCGCCTGCCAACTGAGCAACTGGCCCTCGGCGCGCAGTTGGGCGGCCAGTTTCGCGTACGAAAGCTGTTGCACCGGCACGTTCTCGTCCATCGCCAGCGCCGCCGCCACGCCGGCAGCGTGACTGAGCATCATGAACACCGGCTCCATCCGGATCGAACCGAACGCCACGTGACTGGCCGAGAGCGCGAACGTGCAAAACAGATTCTCGCATTCGCCGACACGCGGAATGATCGAGCGGTAGCTGACCGGGTAGGGAAACGGCGGCGTGCCGCCAATGCTGCCCTCCCAGCGCGCAAACCCGCCGCTGACCAGTCGTTGCACCCCGTGCGAATCCATCGGATAGCGCGCCAGACAAATGCTCTCCGGCGCCGTGACGCGCCCCTCGCAGTTGGCCTGCGTCATGACGTAATCGCTGACCATCCGACGCGCCTCCCGCACGTAGATCTGCCAGGGCCAGCCGCCGTTGTCGGTGAACTCGTCCCGACACAGGCCCCAGGATTGCATCTCGGCGTTGAGATTGGCCGGAATGTTCGTGCTGGTGGCGTAAAACCACAGCAGGCCGCGAATGTAGTTTTCGTGCGCCGCGCGAATCACCTCCCGACCGGCGTAGGTGTTGGTCGCCCAGGTGTGATTGTAGCCGACGTAATCGGTCGAGAGTTCGCCGTTGGCGTTGATGTCGGTTTTCCCGTTGGGAATGATCGTCTGGATGTGGATGAGCTGGCTCAGCGAGACGGCGCCGTCCTTGGCCACCCGGGCGGCGATGTAGCGCCGCACCAGCTCGTAATCGGCCTCCGAATAGTTCGGCGGCGGTGTCCACGGGAGCTTGTTGGTCGGGTTTTGCGTCAGGCAGAGCCGGTAATTGTACGCCTGCAGCCGCCGGTCGCCTTGGCCGACGTTGCCGCCGGTGTTGGTTTGAACCAGTGGTAACAGGCCGCTGGCCGCGTTGCCGGGCACCACGTAAGGATCGTAGTTGTAGTTGCCGCCCAGCGGGCGAATGCCCGCCAGCGATTCGCCGTACACGTTCGTGCCCTCGCGTCCCCAGGTGAACGTCACACCCGCCGCCGCCATCAAATCCCCCTCGTAGGTCGCGTCAATGAACTCGCGCGCCCGAAACACGCTCCCGTCTTCCATCGTGATCTGCGTGAGCCGGTTGCTGACCAGCGTGGCGACGGCCAGCAGCTTGTTCGAGTAAACCGGCACACCCGCTTCGGCCAGCATCTGCCAGAACACCTCCTCGGCCACGTGCGGCTCGAACCAGATGACCAGATTCGTCGTGCCGTAGGCCGCTCCCACGCGACGGTAAAACTCCCGCGCCAGCCCACCAATGTAACTGGTGTCGTTGCCCGGGCCGATGTCGGTCACGCCCAGACCGCTGGCCGTCATACCGCCGACATGCGAGTTGAGCGAAAGCAGCGCCACCGATTTGCCCAGCCGCGCCGCCGCCACCGCCGCGATCACCCCGCCGGAAGTACCGCCGTAAACGCACACGTCGGTCTCGATTACGGGGCAGCTCGCCCCAAGCCGCGCCGAAAGCACCACGCATCCCATCGCCCCGAGCCACTTCCACGCCCTCATGCGTTCAGTCTCCGATAAAATGCAGCGCAATCCGCCTCTGGTGCGGCGCGCGGCGATGTTCCCACAGGTAAATACCCTGCCAGGTGCCCAGCGTCGGACGCCCCTCGCGCACCGGCAAACTCACGTTCACCGCCGTCAGCGCCGTGCGCACATGCGAGGGCATGTCATCCTCGCCTTCGCACGTGTGAACGAACAACGGATCGCCGTCCCGAACCAGACGCGACATGAACCGTTCCAGATCGGCACGTACGTCCGGGTCAGCGTTTTCCTGAACCAGCAACGAGGCGGAGGTGTGGCGGATCTGCAGCGTGAGCAAACCGTTGCGGCAGCCCTGCCGGCGCAGCCACTCGAGCACCTCGTCGGTGATCTCGTAAAAGCCCCGCCCACGGGTGCTCACCGTCAGGTCATCCAGAATCTGGCGCATCGGGCAAACGTCGAAACCAAACCCGGTTGGTTCAACGATCCGCGGGGCGCGAGTTGTCGGCCCGGGTCTCGAACAGCCTCTCCAGCTCGGGGTTGCGCGGATGTCCGTTGGCCAGCGCGCGTTGATAATGCCAGCGGGCCAGCTCCAGCGCCGGCGGCTGCTGGGTGGCGTAGATCACAGCCAGATTGTTGTGCGCGGCGCCGAACTTCGGATCGAGCTGGATCGCCCGGCGCAACGCGGTTTCGGCCGGTCCGCGCAGGCCCTTGTGATTGAGCACCACGCCCAGATGGTTCTGCACCTCGGCGTTGTCCGGGTCCAACGCCGCCGAACGGCTCAGCGCGTCCAGCGCCTCGTCGAAGCGCTGCTGCCGAAATCGCAAATAGCCCAGCAGCGCCAGCAGCCGCGCATTGGCCGGTGCCAGCGACAGCGCCTTCTGAAGCGTCGCTTCGGCCTCGTCCAAGCGCCCCTGTTCCAGGCGCGTCATCGCCAGGTTGCCCAGCGTGAAGATGTTGTTTTCGTCGAACCGCAACAGCGCCTGATATTTTCCCTCGGCCTCGGCGTAGCGCCGGGCCGCAAAAGCCCGCTGCGCCTCCAGCACCAACTGGCCGCCGCCGGGCGGCGGACCGGTCTGCGCCCGTGTCGCCGCTCCGCCGACCACAACGTTGGTCGCGGGCAAAACAACCGGCGCTGTTTTCAACAGGGCCAGCTCCTCGGCAGTGAATGGAACGGCTTTGGCCTCGTAAACCTGCACGCGGGCCTGCGCCAGCTCCAACTGCCGCAACAGCTCGGCCTTTTCGTTTTCCAACCGGCGAAGTCGCTCGTCGTCTCCGGCTCGCGCCGAAGCCGATGCGCCGCTCTGGGCGAGCGGTTGAGCCGGCGGCCCGACGCCCGGTGTGCGCGCCTCGCGCACGCGTTGCTCCAGCGCCAGCTTTTCCAGGCGCAGCAGCTCGATATCCGATTGCAGCGCCGCCACACGCGCTTCGGCGGCGCTCAGGCGCGTGCGAAGCTCCTCGCCCTGCGCGGCGGCCCGCTGTGCATCGGCCAGTTGCCGTTTCAGCAGCGCGTTCTCCGCCTGCAGCGCCTCCAGCGTTGCGGTCTGGCTCGCGACCGTGCGCAACCGCTCGCGAAGGGATTCGACCTCGCTCGTGAGGGCTGCGATCTGACGGGTTTGTTCGGTCAGTTGGCGTTCGGCCAGTTGGCGCGCCTCTTTGAGCTGATCGAGTTGGGCAAGGGCTTCGAGTTTGGGCGCGAGGTTTTCGAGGCGACTCTCCAGCGCACGCTTTTCCGCAGCCAGCGCCTCGGCGCGGCGGCTCTGATCCTCGAGCTTGCGGGTGGTTTCCTCCAGCACCGTG
>CAYXJB010000061.1:2191-14503 GCA_964465445.1 uncultured Verrucomicrobiota bacterium | reverse complement strand
ACACGGTAAGACCAATCCCCACGCCCACCAGCACCAGCCCGCGGCGCAAATCGCTGCGCGGTCGCCGCGGTGGCTGCGGCTGAAGCAGCTCCGGCGGGATGGGCTGGCCCTTGTCAATCATCGCGCGGATGGTCTCGTGCAACAGCCGCGTCTGGCGAAGGCGCCGGCTCAGGACCAACGCCACAATCACGATCACCGTCGCAAAAAACGCCAGCGGCAACACCACATCCTCGATTTGCGAGTGCTGGCGACGGATTTTTTCCAGCTCGACGATCTGTTCGGGCGAGAGTTTCTCCAGCACGTCGCGGGGCAACCCCAGCGGCCCGCCGGACAGCTCGGCGCCGATGATGATTTTCTTGTCGCCTTTCTGGAGGACGATGCCCGCGTCGGCGTTGGTGGTCGAAATGCTGACGACCGGTTTTTCGGCGTCGCTGTCCGCGGCGCGGAGCGCGCTCCTGGAAAGCGGCAGGGCCAGCAGGCCCGCCGCCAGCGCCACCGCCAGTTTGGGAGTGAAGCAGGAATGTTTCATGGCGTTTTTGAGGTTGGATGCATCCGAAGGAGAATTTGGATTCAACCGTCGTCAAAGCCACACCCAGATCAGGCATCCGATCACGCCCAGCGTCGAGACCAGCATTGTCAACAGCCACAGCGTGTCCTCGGCGAGGAATGGGCGACTCCGGGGACGGCGTCGGGCGCGGCCAAGGGGCTGCCCGCGGGCCGTAAACCGCACCGGGCAGGCCACCGTTGGCAGAGCCAGGGTCGTTTTCAGCTTCAAACGTGATGTCGTCATGCGCCCGTGAGATGCGATCAGCGGTCAATTTGGATTCAAAAAAATCGTCCGGGTGGCGCAAAAGCGCGCCCTGGCACAGCGGACCGGGCATTGTGCTCCGCGGCTGCGGGTTGCGCGGGGTCAGGTTTTGGAGAAATGATGCCGGCTGACCCTGGCCAGTCGTTGTTCCCAGAGGGTTTTGAACGCTAGCGGGTCCTGGTCCGTGCCCCAGAGTTTTTTGATCATTTCGCGCTGGGGCACGAAGGGGCATTTGGCGCGGGGATGGCGATGCGCCTCGCCCAGGGTCTGAAGCGCCAGTTGGGCGCCGGTCATCACGGCGGGTTTGCCCAGGCGCGTGTTAAGGCTCTGGGTGGCGGCGTCCAGTGCGGCCCAGCGTTCGGCATCGGTCCGGCCCCAGAGCGTCGGGTGGGTGTCGAGCGGGCGCAGATTCCAGAGCGCGATGCGGATCTGGCGCACGGGTTTGACCTGACCGCTGACCAGCTCGCGGAACAGGGCCTCGAACGCGGCGTTGATGACGGAGTGGAGGAACTGGGGTTCGCGGAAACGGTGGCTCGCGCTGACCTCGGTGAAATCATGGAAACGCAGCGCCAGACCCAGCTCGCGCGCCTGCAATTGCTCGCGTCGGAGCTGGCCCACCAGCCGCGTGGCCTCGCTGAGCGTGAACACCAGCGCCGCCTCGTAATCGGGCTCGTCGTAGGGCAACGTCGTGGCGCTGGAAATGGTGGTGCGCTCCTGCACCCGGAGCTCGAGCGGCTCGTTCCACAGGCCGTTGGCAAAGAGCCACAATTGTTGACCCCAGATGCCGAATCGCTTGCGCAACAGATGCGAGGGCAGGCGCGCCACATCGCCAAAGGTGCGCGCCCCCAGCGCGGCCAGAGCGCGTTCGCGCCGCGTCGCCACGCCCGAGAGTTCCCGCACGGGCCGATCTCGCAAAAAATCTTTTTCCTGGCCGGGAGGCACTTCCAGAAAACCGGGTTTGCCCGCATCGGTCGCCAGCTTGGCCAGCCGGGCCGAGTTGCCCAGACCGGCCGAGACCGGCAGGCCGACTTCGCGCCGGATGCGCTCGCGCAGGGCCTGGACGTACTCGCGGGCGCTGCTGCCGCGCCAGATGTGCCGCTCCATCGTGGTCAGGTCTAGAAATCCCTCGTCAATCGAGGTCGGCACCAGCGTGGGCGAGTATTCTTCCAGAATCCGGAACATCCGTTGCGACAGCTCGCGATACGCCTCGTAATGCGGTCGGCAAAGCACGCCGTGCGGACAGAGCCGCGCGGCCTCGAAACACGCCATGCCGGTCTGGACGCCGGATTTTTTGGCCAGCCGATTGGCGGCGATCACGATCCCATCGCCATGGCGTCCGCCGCCCACCCACACGGGCCGGCCCTCGAGCTGCGGATTGAGCGCAATCTCGCAACTGGCGAAGAAACTGTCGCCATCCACATGCAAAATGCGGATCGGACCGCTGGTACTCATCGGCCAATGTCCAATTTAACCGCTCGGGCGGCCGGCTGCCAACCCGGGTTGTTCACAGGCCCAGAATACCTACCAGCCAGGGACAAATACGGTCCAGCCACAGGAACGCGTTTGCAGGACATTGAGGCGGTGACAAAACGCCCGGGCGTCCCCTGGCGGCTGGCCGGAGCGGATTTCGGCCGGAGCGCTCGGGGGTTGGAACAAAACAATTTTGACCCGGAGGCGGGATTTTGGTTGGGTGGCGCGCAATCGCCAACACGCGCGCCGCCCGTATGAGCGTAGAATTGGCCAGCGTCAGTGTCCGACCGTCCTATCCGCCCGGCTTTCGCGCGCGCCGGGGGTTGAACTGGGGCAGCATCGGCCTGCTTTACACTTCCTACTACATGTGCCGGTACAATCTCTCGCTGGCGAACAAGTCCATCAGCGAGGAATTCGGCTACACGCGGGAGGAGATGGGCCACATCATCTCGGCGGCGCTTCTGGCGTATGCCTGCGGCCAGATCATCAATGGTCTGCTCACGGACCGTCTTGGGGGCAAGCGCGCCATGCTCATCGGCGCCGCGGGCACGATAACGATGAACATCCTCTTCGGGGTGGCGTCGTTTTGGGGGCTGTTGGGGTTGTTTGTGGCGATTCGGGGGCTGGATGGTTACCTGCAGGCGTTCGGCGCCCCGGGCATGGTCAAAATCAACACGGCGTGGTTTGCGCCGCGCGAGCGCGGGCGATTCGCCGGAATCTTCGGGTTCATGATCAACCTGGGACGGTTCGGCATTTTCAAGCTTGGCCCGGCCCTGCTGGCCGGGTTCACGATCCTGGGGCTGGTACATGTGCCGCCGTTGCACTGGCGATGGCTGTTTTGGGCGCCTTCGATCCTCTGCGCACTGGTAGCGGTGGTCATGGCACTGGTGGTCAAGGAAACGCCCGAGGCGGCGGGCTTTCACGGAGTGATCCCCGGCGGGGCGTTGGGCAGCGAAGAACCGGCGCGGTTCAAGGAGGTATTCCTGACCATCGTCACCAACCCGGCGGTGTGGATCGTGGCCTGCGCGTATGCCTGCACCGGTGCAGTACGCCAGGCGGTGGATCAGTGGTTTCCGCGGTACATGCAGGAGATGTATTCGGTCAGGCTCGAATCGCCGTCCTTCCAGTTTCTGGCCTTTTTGATTCCGTTCGTCGCTTCGGTGGGCTCGCTTTTTTCAGGGTATTTGTCGGATACCGTCTTCCGGGGTCGGCGCGCGCCGGTGGCCGCCGCGTTGTATTTCGCTGAAACGCTCATCATTTTGCTGGCGGCCCAGTTTCACGGCGTGACCGCTGCGATTGTCTTCCTGGTGCTGATCTCCTTTACGGCCAACTCGACTCATTCGATTCTGGGCACCGCCGCGGCGATGGACATTGGTGGCCGCAGGATGGCCGGATTCGCCGCGGGCGTGATTGACTCCTTCCAGTATTTCGGCGGCAGCCTGGCGGGTTTTTTCCTGGGCAAACTGCTCGATCAAAGCCTGGGCAACTACTTCTACTTCATGGCGCCGTTTGGTTTGATCGGATGCTTGCTGATGCTCCTCGGTCGAGGTCGGATTACGACCCACGCCACTCACTGAATTTGGACGCCTTCGCGGGCCAGCAGGCGGCGCTTCCAGTCAAGACCGGCGGAAAAACCGCCGAGCCGACCGCCTGCCGCCAGCACGCGATGACACGGCACCAGCACCGGGATGGGATTGGCGGCGCAGGCGCCGCCGACGGCGCGCGCGGCTGCCGCTCGGCCGGCCCGGCGCGCCAGCTCGGCGTAGCTGCAGGTTTGACCGCGCCGCATCTGCAGCAACGCGCGCCAGACGCGTCGCTGAAAGGCCGTCGCTCCGGACCAGTCCAGAGGCGGCAGAGCGCCCGGGCTGTCGCCGCGCAAGACGCGTTCGAGAGCTGTTGCGGTCTGCCGATGCCACTGTCGCAGTTTTGGCGGGAGCGGTTGCCTTGCGATAACCGGCCGGCCTCCTGACGGTTTCGGGAACTCCATCCGGACCAGCCCGCGCGGGGAATACCAGGCCGCGAACCGGCCCAGCGAGGTGCGGATCGGCAGACAAACCAGGCGGAATTCGGACGCGGGCCTCATGACGGCGGTTTTAGCGATGCTGGAGGAACATCCATATCGTGCCCAGCAACAGCAGCAGCAGAATCACCGCCAGCAGCACGCACCGGTTGCGGGCGGCGCGTCGTTCCCGGCGCAAGGGTTGCAGCCCCTGCACGCCCCCGGCGGCCAGGTAACTGATCAGGCGCGGGTTGAGCGTGGCCTTGTGATGCCATCGCTGCCGCCAGCGCCGCCACACGGTGGTGAAGTCGAACTTGCGAACGCCCATCTCGTTGTACAGCTCCTCGGGTGGCGGCTCGCTGAGCGGCTCGAGCGCGCTGCGGCTCAGTTCCTCGAAAATGGGTTCGGGTGCCGAAGCGGTTTTCGGCCCCGGCGGCGGTTCGGACCTCGCCGCGGCGGCGGGCGGCTCGGAGCGTGGCAGCGGCGTGCGATTCAAAGTGGTCTGCAACTCGCGGATTTGCGCCTCCAGCGTGGCGATCTCCCGCTGGAGCGCTCGAGCGCGTTCGGACAACGGATCGGATTTCTTTTTCCACCACCCCATGGTTCAGAGTACCGGCGCGGGCCCGGGGCGAACCGTCGCCGCGGTCGCGCCGCGCTGCGCTTGCGTTTGGGCCGCGGCGCGCGCGCGTTCGGCGGGTCGGGCCATCAGCGGCTGAGCAGGATGCCCACAAACACCGCCAGGGCCAAAAAGCCCAGCGCCACCAACGGCCAGGTCAGCGCCAGACCCAGCTTGCACAACTCCCGGTAGCTGCGCGGCTCCAGCACGCTGGTGAGCATCGGCGCATGGGCGTGTTCGGGCGAGGCGGCCTCGCCGGAATGCGCGCCGACCAGCAGGGGAAATTTCAACCGCGCCGCGCGTTTTCAATCACCGTCAGCGCGCGGGTCAGTTCGACGTTGTAATTGTCGCGCGACCAGGCCTCTTCGTTGATGGCTTCGATGCGACTCAGGGCAGTGCGCAAATCGGCGATGGCTTTGGCCATTTGTTCGGCGTCGCGTCGGGCGTTGAATTCGGCCTCTTCGAGCAGGCCCAGGCCACGGGTCAGATTCTGGAGCATTTCCTGCCGGCCGGTGCGCAACTCGTTCTGACGGCGGCGCAGTTCTTCCAGCGCGGCGCGTTCGCGTTCGAGTTCTTCCTGCAACCGGCGCAGCTCGGCGAGTTTTTGTTGCGCCTCCAGCACGCGGGCATCCACTTCCTCGCGCGTGGGAGCGCGGGCGCCGGCCGAAGCGCTCACCGACGGGTTGGGATTGTTGGGCGGGGTTGTTTGCATTTGAAATTCGGTGTCCACAAACTCCGTCGCGTCATACTCGGTCGCCATGCCGCGACTTTAGTGCGGTCGGTTCGATTGTAAAGCGTGCGTGGCCGGGTCGGATTGGCGAGGGCGGCCGGGCTTGCCCGGGCCCGGGCGGCTGCCTAGCTTTGGGCGTTGTGGAGTCAATGCTCGTTCCAGAACCACCGTCCCCGACCCCTGCGCGCATGTCGCTGGTGGCGCGGTTGTTGAACATGCTGGCGATTCCCGGTCGTGTCTTCGAGGAGGTTCTGGTCTCGCCGCATCGGGTCTGGAACTGGTTGTTGCCGGCGCTGCTGGCCGGGATCATCGGCGCGGCCGGCGCGGTGCTGGTGGCGGCGCAACCTGAATTTCAACAGGCCATTCGCCAGCGACAGGAGCGCATGATCGAAAAACAGGTCCAGGCCGGCAAAATGAGCCGCGCCGAGGCGCAAAGGACGCTCCAGTGGCTCAATCAACTGGCCGCGCCCGGAGCGCTCAAACTGCTGGGCGGGTTGGGCGCGTTGCTGGGCGGTCTGGCGCGTGTGTGCTGGTGGGGACTGGTGCTCTGGGCGATGGGCCGATGGCTGTTGCGGGCCGAGTCGCGCCTGCCCAAGGCGCTGGAGATCGCGGGCCTGGCGAACATGATCCTGGTGGTGGGTGCGACGGCGACGCTGGCGCTGGTGACCACGACCGGGCCGAACGGCCTGGAGTGGATTGCCCCGGACAACTCGCCGGTGCCCACCCGGCGCGAACGCGCGCTGTTCTGGGTCTCAAGCTTGTTCGAGATCTGGTTTTTGGCGGTGATTTCGACCGGCCTGGCGCGGCTGGCGCAAACGCACTTCTTCCGCGCCGCCTGCTGCGTGCTCGGCTACTGGATGATCTCCGAAGTGCTGTTGACGCTCAGCGGGCTGCGGTCATTGGGCTTTTGAAGTTGCAGCCCCCGGCCATGGCCCGCGATCGGTTGGTTGCCTGCGCTCTCGCTCAACGTCCGTGTCGGCGCGCCACGATCTGCCCGGAGCACTCGCTCGGGGCGGCCTTGCCATCGGAAACCACCAAGCCGACGTCATGCGTCCCGGGCGTCAGGGCAACCTTCGCGCTGACGATTCGGGGCGCGGGCGGGTGAATATCGGGTAGCGCATTGGTCTGGAAGGGTGCTCCGTCCAGCAGCCAAACCACCGTCAGAGCGTCGCCGTCCGGATCATGCACCACGCCGTTGAGCCAGATCGGGCCGGCTTTGAACGTGCCGGATGGGCAGCGGACCTGGGGCGGCTGATTCTCCACCGCACCGATGTCGCAGGCCGGCCCGGAGGGACGCGGTTGACGACGTTGATCCTCGGTCAGGGGATCGTCCTGGGTATCCTGACAAATGCCGGCGTCCAGCGCCGGGCTGCCGCTGAGCAGCATGTGAGTGGGCGTGGGCCCGCCGTTGTTCTGCAGCGCGCCGAGCCGCGCGTCAATGGGCGAGGTGCTCGATCCGACCTGATCGCCGTTGTGGCCGTGGATCAGGCCGCTGGAGCCGTCGCTGTCGAGGTTGTGGCCTAGGGACTGAAGCTGCGGGTCGCCGTCCAGGAAGAAATTCGGCGCGGCATTCTGGGCGACCAGCGTGTTGATCATGCGGGTGAGGTTGCCACGGTGCAGCGGAAGCGCGGCCAACACGACCGCGCCGATGTCGTTGCCGCCGTTGCGGGTGATCGTGCAGGCGGTCAGATCCAGCGTCGAGGCTTCGTTCTCGAAGGTCAGGTGCAACAGCGCCGCCGCCGTGCCCTCGGGTGCGTTGCTGTTACCGCTGAGGGTGCAATTTTTCAACGTGCCGGCGCGGCCCTGAAAATTCACGCCCCCGCCCTGAATGCCGGCAAAGTTGTCGCTGAGGGTGCAGCGTTCGATGCGAACCGGCGCGGCGTGGAAGGTGCACAGCCCGCCGCCGGCGAAATTGGCGCGGTTGGCCCGCAGCGTCGAGTCCACCAGCGTCAGCGGGCCGAGCGTGAAGATGCCCCCGCCGAATCCGTTGCCGCCGGCTTCGGCCAGCGCCACGTTGTGGGTGAGGATGCAATTGCTTACCGTCAGCGAGCCGGCGTTGAAGATGCCCCCGCCCAGATTGTCGCTTTGACCGTCGGGATTGATCGCCCGACCGTTGGCCAGCGTCAGCCCCGCGATTGTCACCTGCCCTGAGCGCACCTCGAAGATGCGGAAGGCAGGCGTTCGGGCGCCGAAGTGTCGGATGAGCCGCAGCCGGTTCGGGCCCGGCCCCAGAATCGTGAGGTCCTTGTCAATCACCAGCGTGCTGCGCAGCAGGATCAACGGCGGCAGCGTGGGCGCAAACCGGATGGTGTCCCCGGGCGCAGCGTTGGCGATGGCCTGACGCAACGAGCCCGGGCCGTCATCGGTGGGCGTGGTGACCCACCAGACGCCGGGCGTGGGCGGCGCCGGCGGATGAAACGAGGGCGTCGCCACCGGCGCGACGCGCGGCACGACATACTCCGCAGCGAGGGCCGGTGAAAAGACACTGAAAACGAGCCAGACACACGAGCAGCCAGGCAGCAGAATTTTTTTCATGGGAGCGCAGGTTGAGTTCGGCGCGACGCCCGGCCCGGCCGCCTCCAGCGACCTTGAACAGGTCGGGCTTCGCCATCGCATGTGGCCACCATAGGCCTCTTGGTGCCGGTTGCCAAGCCCCGGCTTGGAAGTGCCCGGCCCAGCGGTGCGGCCGGCGTGCAGGACGGGAAGCGCTGAACCGCAGGTTACTTGAGCACCGCGTCGTAGAATTCCTTCCAGTCGTCGAGGTTGTTGAGGCTGATGGCATCCCGGGGCGCGTTGGCGTCGTCGGGAATCCCGTTGGCAGCCAGGATGGCTTTGCGGGTGGCGTCGTCGTGCTGGTAGTTGCGGATGGCGGCGTTGAGTTTTTCGATCGAGGCGCGGTCGAGTTTGGTAGCGTTGGCTTTGACCCAGGCCTCGAATTGCGGGTAGGTGGGTTTGCGGGTTCGAACGAATTCCAGCACGGCCTCGCGCTTCAGGCCCAGTCCATCCATGACCATCTGGTCGAAACCCTTGCCCGCGGCCGGATAGCCGGGGGCGAGTTTGCCGATGGCTTCGAGCAAGATTTTGAGCCAGAGCCGGGGCAAATGCAGCACGCCCAGCGGCCCGGCCACGCCGGAACTGATCAGCGGCACAATGGTATTCATGTTCGGTCGAGTGATGGTGTTGACCGCCGCAAGGTAACCGCGGGTCCGTGCCCGTCAAAGCCCGAATGCGCCAAAGCGCAACGACGCAGCCCGCCGACTGGCAACGGGGCGGCCTTGCCGGCCGGGCGAGCCAGCCGCTAGGGTGCGCGCGGATGCGATTGCTGGACCGCTACCTGTTGCGGGAACTGCTCGGGCCGCTGGGCTACTGCCTGGGCGGGTTTGTGGTGTTCTGGGTCGCGTTCGATTTGCTCGAGCAACTGGATCGCTTCCAGGCCAACCGGATGCGGACCGGCGACGTGCTGGAGTATTACGCGGTGCGGCTGCCGGAGTTCGTGGTGGTGGCGTTGCCGGTGGCGCTGTTGCTGGCGCTGCTGTATGCGCTCAGCCGCCATGCGCGCCATCAGGAAATCACCGCCATGCGCGCCGCCGGGCTGAGCGTCTGGCGGTTGGCCCTGCCCTACTGGAGCGTGGGGTTGGTGGCCGGGCTGGTGTTGTTCGGCCTCAACGAGTGGTTCGTGCCCGATGCCGCCGAGCGGGCGGAAGCGATCAAGCGACGGCGGGTGTCAGGCGGCGAACCCGAGCGCGAGGAGGTGGTGCGGCAACTGGGTTTCACCAACGACCGCGAGCGCCGCGCCTGGCAGATCGCCGAGTTCAACTTTCGCACCGCCGAGATGCTCAAACCGAAGCTCTTCGAGTTTTTGCCCGACGGTTCGCAGCGGTGGCTGGACGCCGAGCGCGCCGGACGCGTGGCCGGGGTGTGGACGTTTTTCCAGGTGCGCGAGTACCGGGTTGCGCCCGGCCCCAACGCCGTGCCGAAGCTGACGCTACAGACCAACCAACTGGCGCGACCGGATTTGACCGAAACGCCCGAACAAATCCGCAGTGAATTGAAGATCAGCCGGCGTCTGGGCGGTCGGGTGGAACGGGCGGCGGATGTGCCGTTGCGGGAGCTGCTGGATTATTTGCGGTTTCACCCGCGACCGCCGGCGGCGGATCGGCCCTGGCTGTACACCAAACTGCACGCGCGGCTGGCGGTGCCCTGCACGTGCCTGGTGGTGGTGCTCGTGGCCCTGCCAGTGGGGCTGGCGTCGGGCCGCCGGAGTTTGTTCGTGGGCGTGGCCGGGAGTATCGTGATCGGGTTTGCGTATTTTGTGGTGGGTCAGTTGGGGCTGGCGCTGGGCACGGGCGGGTATTTGCCGCCGTGGCTGGCCGGCTGGCTGGCCAACGGACTCTTCGGTCTGGGCGGGTTGTGCTGGACGGCGCGGCTGCGTTGAGGCGCGGGTTTGCCAACGCCGCGGTTTTGGCGCATGCTCGATCGCGTGGCCGAAGCGCACAACAACGGACCGATCGTCGTCATTCGCAACCTGACCAAGATCTACCAGCAGGGCGAAATCCGCGTCGTGGCGCTGGACAACATTTCGCTGGAGATCGCCGAGGGGGAGTTTTTGACGCTGATGGGCCCGTCGGGTTCGGGCAAGTCCACGCTGCTGCACATCATTGCGGGCATTGACCGGCCCACCAGCGGGGAGTGTTTTGTGCAGGGGGTGGATGTGGCGCGGCTCAACGAGTCGGAGCTGGCGGGTTGGCGGAATCGGAACGTGGGATTCGTGTTTCAGACGTTCAATCTGATTCCGGTCCTGACAGCGTACGAGAACGTCGAGCTGCCGTTGTTGTTGACGCGGCTGGGGGCGCGGGAGCGGCGTCGGCAGGTCGAGGCGGCGCTGGAGTTGGTGGGTCTGGCCGACCGGGCGCGGCACCTGCCGCGGCAGTTGAGCGGCGGCCAGGAACAACGCGTCGCCATCGCCCGGGCGCTGGTGACCGATCCGGCGCTGATCGTGGCCGACGAGCCGACCGGCAATCTGGATTCGCACTCCGCGCAGGAGGTGCTCACGGTGCTTCAGAGCCTGAGCCGGCAGGCCGGCAAAACCGTGATCATGGTCACGCACGATCCGAAGGCGGCGGCCTTCGGCACGCGCACCGTGCATCTGGAAAAGGGCGAACTGCTGCCGGGCTGAGCCGGGCCCGTCCGGGCGCGACGCTACACCTCGATGCCGTAGGCTTTGATCTTGTTGTAGAGGGTCTGGCGTCCGATGCCCAGGCGCCGGGCGGCTTCGAGTTTGTTGCCGCCGGTTTCCTTGAGCATCTGGATGATCGCGTTGCGCTCGACGGCTTCCAGGAGGGTGAAATTGGTGTCGGGCGATTCGCCAGTGGCCCCCGGCACTTTGACGGCGGTGATCGAAAGGTCGGCGGCATCCACCAACGGTCCTTCGCACAGCAGCACCGCGCGCTGAATTTCGTTTTGCAACTGGCGCACGTTGCCCGGCCAGTCAAAGGCCGTGAGCCGTTCGATGGCTGCCGGGGTGAAACCGCTGATCGGGCGTTTGGCCTGGGCGGCAAAGCGTTTCAGGAAGGCGTTGGCCAGGGGCATGATGTCCTCGCGCCGCTCGCGCAACGGCGGCAGGTGCACCGAAATGGCGCTGATGCGGTAGTAGAGGTCCTCGCGCAGTTTGCCTTCCTTGATGGCCTCTTCGGGCTTGCGATTGGTGGCGGCGATGACGCGGCAGTTGGTTTTGTAACTGGTTTTGCCCCCGACCGGGCGCACTTCCTGGTCCTGAAGCACACGCAGGAGTTTGCTCTGCGTGTCCACGGGCATCTCGGAAATCTCGTCCAGAAACAGCGTGCCGCCCTCGGCCTGGCGGAAGAGGCCCTCCCGATCGGTGTGCGCGCCGGTGTAGGCGCCCTTGACCGCGCCGAAGAGCTCGCTCTCGATGAGTTCGCGCGGCAGGGCGGCGCAGTTGATTTTGATGATGCGGCCGCTGCGGCGATGGCTCATGGCGTGGAGCAGGTCGGCAATGATCTCCTTGCCGGTGCCGCTCTCGCCGGTGATAAGCACCGTCACATCGCTGGGGGCGACGCGCTCGACGGTGCGGATGACCTCGCGCATGGCTTCGCTGCTGAAGATCGGCGAGAGGTTGCCGCTGATCTTGCCGATAACGTCGCGCAGGCGGACGTTTTCCTCGCTCTGGCGGCGGTGCTCGTAGGCGCGAAGCAGGTCAATGCGCAGTTTTTCGTTCTCGAAGGGCTTGGGAATGAAGGTGTAGGCACCGAGTTTGGTGGCCTCGACGGCCATCTCGAAGGTGGCCAGACCGGTGAGCACGACCACCTCGGTGTCGGTCCAGCGGCGTTTGATCTGGGGCAGCAATTCCAGTCCGTTGGCGTCGGGCAGCCCCACGTCCAGCACCACCACGTCGGGCGGCTCCTGCTGGAGGGCCTTGTGCAATTCGGCGGCGTTTTGCGCCTCGGCGATGTCGAAGTCTTTCGAGAGCAGCGAACGCACCAGTTCGCGCAGGGGCTGTTCGTCGTCCACGATGAGTAATTTGCCCTTCATAGGTTCTGGTGTTTGCCGGCGCAGGCGCGGGTGAACGCTTCGAAAATGGCGCGGTGCTCCGGGCAGCGTTCCGCGAGCCGTTCGGGATGAAATTGCACACTCAGCAAAAAGGGCAGCCACCGGGCCGCTCCGGGTTTGAG
>CAYXJB010000061.1:1960-2181 GCA_964465445.1 uncultured Verrucomicrobiota bacterium | reverse complement strand
CCGTCCTCGCTCCGGGCGACAACCCGCAGGCACGGGGCAACCTGCCCGACGGCCTGGTGATGCGTGCTGTTCACACCCAACGTCTGCGTCCGGGTTATCTTGGCCAGCAGCGAATCGGGTGTCAAACGCGCTTCGTGCACGATGTCGAACCGCCGGTCCGGCCGGCTGTGGTTTTGGGCCTGCGGACATTCGGAGCGGATGTCCACCAGCAGCGTGCCGCC
>CAYXJB010000061.1:0-1925 GCA_964465445.1 uncultured Verrucomicrobiota bacterium | reverse complement strand
CTTGCGCTGCCGCAACACCTCCGCCACCAGCATCAGCTCGCGCAAATCCCGCGCCCCGCCGTCGGGCGTCACCTTCACTGTGCCCCGCAACGGTTCGGGCAGCTCCGGCCGGTAGAGCGCCGGATGCACGTCCTCGCCGCCGGTCAACAACACCCCGTCGGCGCGTTGGACGCACGCGGCGATGACCTCGCGACGGGTCGTGCCCGGCAGAATCATCGGCACGCCGCCGGCGCGGATGACCGCCTCCTGATACGCCTGCGAGAGGCTGATCGAAAGGTCGCGAAACTCATCCCCGTGTTTTTCGACCGCTGGACTGATCAAAATGACCGGTGCTCGGGCCACGTCGCCACGCTATCAGACCGCCGGGGGCCGTGTCAGGAAAATCCCTGGTGCGGTCGTACTGCAGCGCGCCGGTTGGCCGGCGACTGGGCCGCGCGGCTCAGACCTCTTTGACCGTGCCCCAATACACGTCCAGCCGTTTGGTGAGGTAAAGGCGGATGGCTTTGACCAGGATTTTGGCTTCGAGTTTCTGGCCCCGGGCAACGATGTCTTTGAGCGTCATGCCCGATTTGACCGGGAAGGCGCCCTGGGCAATGATCGGGCCTTCGTCCAGGTGCATCGAGACAAAGTGCGCGGTGACGCCGACGATTTTGACGCCGTGTTCGTAGGCCTGCCGGTAGGCCTGTGGTCCCGGGAAACTGGGCAGCAGGGAGGGGTGGATGTTGATGATTTTGTTTTTGTACCGCCACACGAACGCCGGTGAGAGAATCTTCATGAAGCGCGCCAGCACCACAAAATCCACCTCGGCGCGCTCCAGCAGGCGCAGCGAACGCGCCTCGGCCCGGGCGCGATCGTTCCAGGAAAAGCGGTGAAACGGCAGCCCGTAGCGCCGCACCAGCGGCTCCAGATCCCTCCGGTTGCTGATCACCAACACCGGCTCGGCGCGGATCGTTCCGGCCCGGCAGGCGCGCATCACCGCCTCGAAACAATGCGGCTCGCGCGTGACCATCAGGGCAAAGCGCTGGCGCCGGCGCGGGTCCACGAACCGCACCTGGATTTCCATCTCCAGCGCCCGGGCCAGTTGCGCCAGGCCGGCCTGCACGGCGGCTTCGTCGCAGGCACCGGCCCGCCAGGACGCCTGCAGCGTCATGCCGAACTGACCGCGCGTGACCTTTTCCTCCAGCGCCTCGATGTTGGCGCCCTGCTCGAAGAGAAAACTCGTCACCCGCGCCACCACGCCGGTCTTGTCGCGCCCGATCACCGTGATGTTGGCGTAGCGTTTCATGCGCGCCGAAACTAGGTTTGGCCTTCCGGAGCGGCAAGCGACAAACCGCCGCCGGGCCATTCGCCGATGATGATCGCCGGTTGATTCGGCGTCCAAACCGGGTGATGGTTCACCGCGCAAAACCGCAACCCCATGCGGCCATGAAACCGCTGTTGATCCTTTTGGGCGCGATGCTCGCCGGAATGGCCAAACCTGCGGCCCGGGCGCAGGGCAGTCTCAGCCCGCCGGGTGCACCGGCGCCCACGATGAAAACCCTGGCGCAGATCGAGCCGCGCACGCCGCTGGCCACGCTGCCGGTCACACTGACCAACGCCGGCTCGTACTACCTGACCACCAACCTGGTGGGCGCACCCGGACAAAACGGCATCACCATCAACGCCGATCAGGTGACACTGGACCTCAACGGGTTTGCGTTGCTGGGCGCGGGCGGCTCGCTCAACGCCCTGCACGCACCGGCGGCCCGTCGCAACATCGTGGTCCGCAACGGCACGATTCGCGGCTGGGCGCAGGCGGCGGTGGCGTTGACCAATTCGACTGGCGTCGTGCTCGAGGACCTGCGGGTGGAGGCCAACGGCAGCGGGCTGTTGGCCGGCGACCAGTCCGTGGTGCGGTCGTGCGTTGTCATCGGCAACACCAATCT
>CAYXJB010000060.1:0-14517 GCA_964465445.1 uncultured Verrucomicrobiota bacterium | reverse complement strand
AACCGATTCCCGCCAGCGTGGATTACGATCTGTGGTGCGGTCCGGCGCCCAAAGAGCCCCTGATGCGCCGGCGGTTGCACTACGACTGGCACTGGGTCTGGCCCACCGGCAACGGCGATTTGGGCAATCAGGGCGTGCACCAGATGGACATGTGCCGCTGGGCGCTGGGCCAGCAGACCCACTCGCCGGCGGTCTGGAGCATCGGCGGACGGCTCGGCTACGAAGACGACGGCACCACGCCCAACACCCAGATCGTCTTCCACGATTACCGACCCGCACCGCTGATCTTCGAGGTGCGCGGCCTGCCGGCCGACCCCAAAAAGGGCGACGAAATGGATACCTACCGCGGCGTGCGCGTGGGGGTGGTGATCGAGTGCGAAGCCGGTTATCTGGTCGTCAAAAACTACACCGGAGCCGAGGCCTACGAGAACAACGGTGAATTGATTCGCAAATTTGAAGGCGTCCAGGACCACTTCGAAAACTTCATTCGCGCCGTCCGCAGTCGCAAACCCTCCGACCTGACGGCCGACATTCTCGAAGGCCATCTCTCGGCCGCTCTTTGCCACACCGGCAACATCTCCTATCGCCTCGGCCGTCCGCTGCCGCCCGAGGCCATCCGCGACGCCATCCGCCAGAACGCCGACCTGGCAGAAGCCTTCGGCCGAATGGAGGAACATCTCAAAGCCAATGCGGTGGACCTGCTCAAAACCCCCGCCACGCTGGGCGTGCCACTCAAGTTCAATCCCCGCACCGAGAAGTTCATCAACAACCCGGCTGCCGACGAATTGCTCACGCGCGTCTATCGCCCGCCGTTTGTCGTGCCGCAAAAGGTCTGAATCCGGCCTTCATCCGAACTGTGATGCGAGCGATCCTGCTGCCGCTCGGCGCGCTGATGCTCGCGGCCGGGGCGCGCGCGGCCGAGCCGATCGAGGTGGGCAACCGACGCCAACTGCTCTTCGACGATCGGTTTGTCCAACAGGCGACCAACCTCGCCTTTGTCGTGCATTCGCCGCGCAACACCGGCGAACGCATTCTGGTGTCGGACCCCGAATGGCCGCTCTCGGGCTATCACAGCGTGCTCTATCACGCCGGCACGTATCATCTCTGGTATTCGAGCGGCGGCTGCGTGCTCTACGCGCGCTCGCGCGACGGCATTCATTTCCACAAGCCGCCGCTGCATTTGCGCCGCGAGCCGTTCGAGGACGGCCGCCAACCCCCGCCGAACGTCGTCCTGGGTCGCGGGGTGGGGGGCGTCAAGGGCCGCATGCACGGGTTGCAGGTGTTCGTGGACCCGAACGCGCCCGAAAACGAACGCTTCAAGCTCGTCGCCAATCCCGAGGAGTTCCGCAGCCAGTTGCAGATCTTCGCCTCGCCCGACGGCGTGCACTGGACATTGCGCCATCGCGACGTGCTGACCTTCGATCCCGAGACCAAACCGCATCATCTGGATTCACAGAATGTGATTTTCTGGGACACGCGCCTGCGGAAGTACGTCGCCTATTTCCGCCGCAATTTGCGCGATCCGACCGCGCAATGCCGCACCGTGGCCCGCACCGAGCTGGCCGATCTGGATCAGAGCCTGCGGGTGCTCGACGCGCCGATCGTCCTGCGGCTCGACGAGTTGTATCCGCCGCGCGCATTGCGTGCCGGTCAACGCACCTCCGCGGTGGACGTGTACGCCAGCGGCGCCCTCCAATACCCCTGGGCTCAGGACGCGTACTTCATGTTTCCCTGGCAGTACTACCACTACGACGAATCCCAGGCCGAATTCCGCAACGAACGCCCGACCAACGCCGGGATCGTGGACGCGCGCTTCGCGGCCAGCCGCGACGGCATCCGGTGGCAACGCTATGATGCCCGACCGTGGGTGAGCCCGGGCCTGAAGGGTGAATTCGACTCGCGCCGCATCTACATGGTTTACGGCCTGGTGCCGGGCGCCGCCGATCACGAGCTGTACATGTACTACCTGGGCTGCAGCGACACGCACGGCTGGGGGCGCGACGACCGCAACAACCGCCTGCTGACCGCCGCGGGCCTGGCGCCCACCGGCCCGAACGCCATCTCGCGGCTTGTCCTGCGCAGGGACGGTTTCGTCTCGGTCCGCGCCGGGTTGCAGCAGGGCGAATTCGTGACCCCGCCGTTGCGCTTCACCGGCGAGCAGTTGCTGCTGAACATTGACACCTCCGCCTCGGGCGAGGCGCGCGTCGAAATCCAGGACGCGAACGGCCAGCCCATCGCCGGTTTTTCGCTCGCCGATTGCGACCTCATCCACAGCGCCAACGAAATTCACCGTCCCGTCCGCTGGAATGGCAAAAGCGACCTGAGCGCGCTGGCGGGCCGACCGGTCCGGCGGCGGTTTGTCTTGCGGGATCTGGACTTGTACGCCTTCCAATTCGCCGACCGGGGCGGCATTTGAAACGCCTCCCAACGCCGCCGCTGCGCTTACACTTCGCGTAAATCCAATCAGTCACCCGGCATCGGCAACGCCCCGCCCGGGCTCGAGCCGGCGGCATTTGACGGACACTCTCGCTCGGGGGCAGGCCGTGGACGGCGTTTCGCGCGACGGATCAACCGGAAATGCGCGACCGAAGCCGGGCCCGCGCCGCCTCGCTCATCCGGTCCGGATGCCAGGGCGGTTCCCAGACCAGTTCGACATCGGCTTCGTCCACGTCTTCGAGGTTGAGGAGCACCATTTGCACGCCGGCGCAAAGACTCTCGTGCAGCGGACAGCCCGGCGTGGTGAGGGTCATCACCACGCGCACCTTGCGGCCTTGAATGTCGAGCCCGTACACCAGCCCCAGATCCACGATGTTGCAGCCCAGCTCGGGATCCACGACGCCGCGCAGGGCGTTCCAGACCGCCGCCTCGGTTGGTCCCGGCGGGTTCATCCGGCGCAGCTCGGCTCCGGGGCGGGCCGGGCGCGCAGTTGCGGCCGCACAAAATGCCGCAACACCAACCCCGCGTTGAGCAGGAGCGAACCGGCGCCGGCCAACAGAATCCACCCACCGGCCCGCACCAGCGATTCGCTGGACAGCAGAATGCCGGTGCTCACCGCCGTCAGGCCCGCCAGCCAGCTCCAAAGACCGAACCGCTGCAGCCGGCTCGACACCATCTCCCCCAATGTCGGCACCCTGGCCAGACCCACATGACGGCTGTACACGCCAAACCACGCCAGAAACGGCACGATTTTGTAGAGCATACCCATGACCGCGAGCGTGGCGAACCCCAGCAGTCCCATAAAGCCGTAGAGGTTCTCCAGTTGTCCGGTGAATGTGTTCAGCGGCAGGGTCGGCCAGGACAGCACCAACGCCAGCGCGCACACCGGCAGGAGCAACGCCACGCCGGCCAGAAACATGATCAGCCCGCCATCGAGCACCCCTCGTTTGCGTGCCCGCAACATGGCCCGCAGCTCCCACCCGTAAACCGCCAGCCCCAACACCGTAACGAGCGCAAACAATGGTTTGAGCGGACTGCGAAGCAGCACCGAACAAAACGCTCCGAGCAATCCCGCGTTGAGTAACGCCAACGAAACCCACGCCCGCCGCCGACTCTGCAGAGCACTGAGCGCGAACATCGGCACCAGCTTGTACGAGACGCCCACGATCAAAACCGTGAAAAATCCCACCGCACCCAGATGCGCATGAGCGTGCATCGCTGCGATGGAGTCGAACCTTGCCATGAACCGCGCCACCTGGCGCAAACCGTTGACCAGCGAGCGCACGCCCACGGCCGTGGCCAGACCGGTCTCCGAATCGTACGTGCATTTGTAGGCGGCAATCGCCAAACCGGCCAGAATTGCCGCCGCCAGCCAGCCCAGCGCCAGACTGATCGCCACCGCCGTCACGCTGCGCCGCGGCGCGCGCCGGATCGTTCGCGCCAGATTCCAGATGAACAACCCCACCCCAAGAGCCAGAACCGAGCCGAAGTGCCCGACCTGTTTCAAGTTCCAGACCTCGAACATCCAGACCATGCCGACGAATCCGACCACGTGGATTGCGAAGTGCCATTTTGCGAGCCGTTCGCTCCAGAGACGCGTTTCCAGCGCCACGGGCACAAGCTGGTAGGTCGCTCCCATGACCACCGACCCGAGCCAGCCCAGCACAAACAGATGCGTCAGCGCGATGACGTGTTGGTTGTAATGGTAGGTCGCCAGCACCTCCGGTCGGGCCACCACGCCCAGCAAACCCGCGCACAACGCCAACAGCCCCGCCAGAATAAACCGCAACGGCAGCGTCACCGAGGGCGCATACGAACTTGCCCCAGCCGGTCCGCCGCCACCGCCCTGCCGATGTGTTGCGAGGGCGATTTCGGGGCCGCTCCCCTGCCCTGCGGGTTTGCGGACGACACCGTTTCGGCGGACGGAAGCCGCCGATCGCTCAGCCCCGGCATGAGCCGGCTCAGGCCCGTCCGCATTTCGCTTGGGCATGGCGGATGTGGGTAACAAAACTGCCATCGGGCAACTCCTCGGTTTCGGCGCTGAACCCCCGCGCCTCCAGGATCGGATACAAATGCATCGGTCGGCGATCGGTGCGCGCACGCAACCGGCCACCGGAGGGCAACGCCAGAAGCGCGTCGAGAATCCGCACCATCGGTTGGGGCGGCTCCAGCCCGCGTGCATCCACTTCGATCTCCGGCGCGCAGCCGGCGGCCGCCGCTTCACCACCGCAACCGGTCGTCTCTGCTCGGGGCGACCCGGCGCCGGCCTCTGATCCGGCGAAGAAACACACCTCCCAATCACCCCCGGGCAGCGCGCGGGGCTCGAAGCGCAGCCCCAGCCGCCGCGCCACTTCATAGAGCGGCACCGGCTCGAACGGGACAATCAGACGCAGCCCCTCGCCCTGCCGCACGCGGCCCAGCGCGTTGTGGATTTTGTCGCAGGGATGATGACCGGCGCGAAAGTCCTCGCGCACATCGAGTGTGATCAGATTCGGTGTCATGGCTTGAGGGGTGAACGGGTCACAAATTCAAAACGAGCTGCAGGTAAAACCAGTCCGCATCGCGCGAGCCGGTGGCCGCCAGGCTTTGACGCACGTAATCGCCGCGGAAAAAGTGCCCGTAGCCGGCCTGGAGCGCGCCCCGGTTCTTGATCGCACAGGTGAGTACCAGATCGAGTTCCGAACCGACGAAGTTGCCCTGACCCGATCCGGCTCCGTACCCGCCGGTCCGGCGCGGCAGACCGCTGGCGGCGTAGAAAAAGTCGGCCGTCTGCGCCAGCCAGAACAGGTGATAGTCGGCGGTGAGGCTCAATCCTTTGGCGGGCTTGAGCGCGGCGTTCAGACGCACGTTGTGCAAATTCTGCCACGAAAAGAAATCCATGTAGCCGTAGAACTTGTGGTTCGTCGGGAAGAGATTCTCGAACGTGCCGTGCCGGTCGTCGGTCGGATCGCGGTCGCCGCTGGCGTAGTTGTACTCCAGACCCAGACGCGGCGCCGTTTTGAATTGGCTCCAGGTGTAGCCGCCCGCCAAGTGCGCGGCGAAGGCTTCATGCGTCAGCCGCCGCCCCTGCGCGGCGTTGCGGAAATTGCCAAATTGCCCGGCCAGCTCCGCTTCGTAATCCCAGCCGCCAAAGCGACCCGGAAGCGATTTGACCCGCAGGCCGATCGTGTAAATGTCCCGCGCGCCCGGACCGCCAGCCTGTGGCCGACCCGTGGTGGCTGCGGGTGATTCCAACCCGGTATTGCGCGCCAGAAAGTACAATTCGGTCTCCTGCTTGGGCACCAGCGCGCGGCTGGAGGCGTACAATCCCCAGAACCAGTCGTAGTCGTTGGCCACGTTCAACCGTCCGTCGTTGGCCAGCACCACCCGCCCCGCGAACGCATCCACCCAAAACGTCTCCCGTTCGAAGCGCACCCGGGCCGCGTCGAACACCCGCCCGATGTTGTTCCAGTCGAACGCTCCCACCAGGCGCTCGTCCCCGTAGCTCAATTCCTGCCGACCGATTTTGAGCGTGAGGGGAAAATGTTTCGGATCGCCCAACCGCACCCACGCCTGGTGCAGGTCCAGCACGTCCTCTTCCGGTTCCGGGCTGCGTTTGTCGAACACGCTCGAACTGTCCCGTGCCTCGCCAAACACGCTGAACCAATCGCACGGACGCCAGCCCAGATGCACTTTCTCGCGGAACAACCAGTAGTCGTTGTTCGGCGTCGCGTCGCTGAAATCCACCGCGTTGGCGCCCGCGCCGGGAACGGCAAATCCGCTCTTGCTTTCGAACCGCACCCGAACTTGCGCGCCGAAATCCCAGTCCCCGAAAGCCGGCGATTGGCTGCGCAACCACTCGTTGACCAGTCCAGCGCTCGGGGCCGGAGTCGCGCCGCGCACTTCCGCCAGCAGGGACGCAGCGCTCCACCACACCATCAGCACCAAAGCCGCACCGGCCCATGCGCGGCGAGCGCGCGACCGATCGGTTTCCAACTCATGGAATGTACGTGTCATGACGCTCGAAGATTCGGCGAAAGCGCAGCCCATGTGCCTTGATTCAAATCAAACGCCAGTCGCTTTGAACACCCGGAAACACAATTTGACGTGGATCAATGGTCCCGGGCGCGCCAGCAGACGGAGCGGCCCCGACACGATCGCGTTCTGCAACTGCGGCGCGCGCAGCGTTTGGGTAAGCTACTGCAGGATGCGGGTTCGCGGTATTGCACCTCGGTGGCGACTGACGCCGCGTCAGGCCGTGGCGCTGCAACGGCGCCTGGCCGAACGCGTGAGCGAGTCGCCTCTGGAGCGTCCGGTTCGACTGATCGCCGGGCTGGATGCGGCTTATTGCCGCGGGGGACGGATCTGCGTGGCGGCGGCGGTCCTCTGGGACATGGCCACGGAGCAGGTGATCGAGTCCGCTGTGGCCTCGCGAATCGTCCTATTTCCTTACATTCCGGGCCTGCTCTCGTTTCGTGAAGCGCCGGCGCTGGTCGCCGCCCTGCGCAAACTCCGCCACCGGCCGGACCTGCTGCTGTGCGACGGACACGGCCGGGCGCATCCGCGCCGTTTCGGTCTCGCCTGCCACCTGGGCCTGATTTGCGATCTGCCGGCGATCGGTTGCGCCAAAAGCGTGTTGGTCGGTACGCACGGTCCGCTCGCAAGGCAGCGCGGTGCCCGCGCGGCGTTGGAACACAATGGCGAGATCCTCGGCTCGGTGCTGCGCACGCAAACCGGCGTGCGTCCGGTCATTGTGAGCGTCGGCCATCACGTGGACCTGCCCGCCTGCGAACGCATCGTGCTGGCGTGCGCCACACGCTATCGGCTGCCCGAGCCCGTTCGGCTTGCCGATCGGCTGGTGGCAACCCACAAACGCCGGATCGAGGTCGAGAGTCGGACCCGCCGCTCGAACTGAGTCGCGGCCGACCGCGCCGCAATCGGTCATGCCCCGCAGGCGGCGGGGAGACCCGATTCAGCGGTTCGCAGTGCGCAGAAACTCGATTGACGATGCGGTTGTGCCCATCGCCGAGATGCGCTGTGTTTTTTTCTCGGGAGAACTTCGCGCGCTCAGGCGGCACATTCGCCCCGGCCCGTGCGCACCTTGAATTCGCCTTCCGCGCCGAGATCGCCGTACAGGTCGGGTCGCGCCTGATACGGCGGCAGGGTGCTGAAGGGTTCGAGCAACGCCTTGAGATCCTCCACGCCCACGCGTCGAACAAAATCCCCAAAGGACTCGTCGGCATGGCGATGGTCGCGATAGTGCTCCAGCAGCGTCCGGAGCGCTTCGGGAACGCGCTTGGCCGGCAACGCCATGATCGGTTCGCCAAACACCGCCCGGCCGATGCGGGTGTACCCGCCCAACAACAACCGGTAGAACGCGACCGAATGGCCATCCACGGTTCGGGCGTTGCCGTACAGGCCGATGTTGGCGATGTGATGCTGACCGCAAGCGTTGGGACAACCGCTGATTTTGATGCTCAGGCCCTCGAGCACCGGATCCGTGCCCAGCCCGTTTTGGAACAGATCACCCAACGCCCGGGCCAGACCGCGTGCGTGCGTGATGCCCAGATTGCACGTGTCGGCTGCCGGACAGCGGGTGATGTCGGCGATGCGTTCGGCCCCCGGCTCGGCCAACCCGACCAGCTCCAGCTCGCGATAGACGTTGGGCAGAAATGGCTCCGGCACCCAGCGCAAGAGCAGATTCTGACTGACGGTGGTGCGGACGCGCCCGCCACAGAACCGCCGGGCCACCGCTGCCACACGCCGCAATTGCACGGCGGTGACGTCGCCCAACGGACAGCGAATCCATACGGTGAAATAGCCCGATTGTTTCTGGGCGATGCAATTGGTGGTGCGCCAGCGATCATAGCCTGGCGTGGAAGGCTCGGGCGCGGGCGTGGTGGCGGAGGCCGGCGGCGGTGCTTCAGGCACGGGCAAAACCTCCCAGTCGGCGCGACCGGAGCGGGTTAGCAACGCGATCTTGAACTCCTCGCTCCAGCGCTGGCGGAACGTCTCGATGCCCCAGTCCCGGAGCACGAACTTGAGCCGCGCGCGGTTCTTGTCGTGCCGGTTGCCGTGGCGATCGAACAAACGCAGCACCGCTTCGATCGCCGGAATGAGCTGTGCCTCCGGCACGAAGTCCGCCAACGGTTCGGCGGCCATCGGAATCGGGCCCAGCCCGCCGCCGACAAACAGCGCAAATCCACGTTGTTCATTGTCGCCGTCCCGCCGCAGCCGCGCGACCACGCCCAGGTCCTGAATCGCCGTGCAGGTGTGATCGGTCGCGCACCCCTCGAAGGCGATTTTGAATTTGCGCGGCAGATTTTGGTTGAGCGGATTGCGCAGGAAAAATCGCGCCGTCTTCAACGCGTAGGGCGTCACATCGAAGGGCTCGTCGGGCGACACCCCCGCCAGCGGACAGCAGGTCACGTTGCGCACCGTGTTGCCGCACGCCTCCCGGGTGGTGAGACCCACCTCGGCCAGCCGATGCAGCACCGTCACCAGCTCGGATTGTTGCACGTTGTGAAACTGGATGTCCTGGCGCGTGGTGATGTGCGCCAATCGCAGGGGCGTGAAGGTCTCGGCAATCTCCGCCAGCCGTTCGAGTTGTTCGGGCGTGAGAATGCCCAACGGGATTTTCACCCGCACCATGTACCGATCGGTGCAGCCCCGAATTCCGTAAACGCCGTTTTCCAGTCGAAAGCGCCGGAACTCGTCCGCCGATCGCTCACCCCGCTCCAGCGCTGCCAGCTCCCGACGGAACAAATCCAGCTCCCGTTCCGCTTCGGGACTGATTCCGCTTCGCAGCGTTGCTTGTGCCTCCGTCGCGCTCATGTTCCCTTCCTTCCGCGTGGTTGGACGCGCCGTTGCAAGTACCCGGCCAGCGCAACGGCATTGTTGTATCGCCTCTCGCGTGCGCTGAAAAGCAACGTCACCGGACCGCGCGCCAGCGCGTCGAGAATCGGTTGCACGACTTCAGGTCGGCGATCCAGCTCGGCAAAGTAACGACGGCGAAATTCCGTCCATTTGGCCGGATCATGGCCGAACCAACGCCGCAACGCGTCGCTGGGCGCAACATCTTTGAGCCAGCCATCGAGTCGCAACGCTTCCTTTTTCACTCCGCGCGGCCACAACCGATCCACCAAGAAACACGCGCCGGCATCCGGCGGCATCGGATCATGGACCCGATGCACGCGAATCGCGCCCGGCTGCCGCGCCCCGGCAACCGGAGACTTTTCGTTCGCACGGATTCGATGCCGTCGCACGCAATGGATTCGTAAACCGCTTCAACCGGAAAGTCCAGATTCCGACGCCATGCCACCCGGGCAGATCACACCCGCCGAGCCCGAAGACGAGCGGCGTTACCAGACAAAGAGCGACTTATTTGACGCGTATCAAAGAATTAGAAACCCCGCCTGCCTAGTTTTGTGCCGGATGAAGGCAAGGTTCCTGATCGGTATTGCAACGGCCGGCGCAACGGCGCTGAGGGTTTTGGGTCAGGTCACCACGACATCCCAGACGGCCACGCCGGAGGCGTTGTCGCCACAACTGCAGGCCGGCAAGGCCGTGTACGATCAGCATTGCGCGGCCTGTCACGGCGTCAACGGACAGGGCGACGGGCCGGCGGCGGTCTGGCTTTACCCCAAGCCGCGGCATTTCAACTCGGGGTTGTTCAAGATCAAATCCACGCCGATGGGTTTCCTGCCGACGGACGAGGATTTGTACCGGACCATCACGCGCGGGATGCCGGGCAGCTCGATGCCCAGCTTCACCTACCTGAGCGAACAGGCGCGGCGCGACGTGGTGCAGTACGTGAAGCATCTGACCGCCTACGTGGACGCTTCGGGCCGGCGCATCAACTTCTTCGAGGAGGAAAAAGCCAAGGGGCTGGTGGCCAAACCCATCGAAGTCCCGCCCGAGCCGCCGATCACCGTGGCCTCGCTGGCGCGCGGGCAGGAGCTTTACAGCAAACTCAACTGTTTCACCTGCCATGGACTCACGGGCGAGGGCACCGGACCGTCGGCGCCCTCGCTCAAGGATTTCTGGGGATTCTCCCTTTCGCCGCGCGATTTCAATACCGCCCCGTTCCGCGGCGGTCACAGCGGCCGGGACATTTATCTGCGCATCGCCACCGGACTGGCCGGCACGCCCATGCCCGCTTTTGATGACAAGGTCATCTCGCCCGAAGATCGCTGGGCGCTGGTGCATTACGTCCAGTCGCTCCGCCGCAAGGAAGTCGAGATCAGCGACATCCTCCAGCCCGCCGACGATACAATCCACGCCGGGCGCGTGGCCCGGTTGCCCACCGATCCGGCTGATCCGTTCTGGGAGCGGCTCGATCCGGTGCGCGTGCCGCTGAATCCGCTCTGGCCGCAGAAGGATTTGATCTACGCGGTGGCTGTGCGCGCGGTTCATGACGGACGGCAGGTCGCGATCCTGTGCACCTGGCGTGACCCGATCGCCAACGGCGCGCCGGTGCGGGTGCAGGATTTTCAGGATGCGGTGGCTGTTCAGTTCTCGCTCGACGGGACAACGCCGTTCATCGGCATGGGCGATGCCGCTCATCCGGTGAACATCTGGCAATGGAAAGCCGGCTGGCAGCAGGAAGTCGAAACTCCGCGCCCGGATGTAAACACCGTTTACGTCTCGATGCACGCGGATGTGTATCCGGAGGCGAGCGCGTTGTTTCGGACGGCTGAAAAGGCCGGCAACATTTTTGCACAACCGGTCCGCAAAACGCCCGTCGAAGACGCCAATGCCCGTGGATTCGGAACGTTCACGCCGCAGCCCGCCTCGGGCCAGAACGTCCAGGGCAAGGGGTTCTGGCGCGACGAGCACTGGCAGGTGCTCTTTGTGCGCGAGCTGCGCTCGCGCGACCCGGGCGATGTCAAACTGCTTGTCGGCCGGCCTGTGCCGGTGGCGTTTGCCGTCTGGGACGGCGAGAATCGCGACCGCAACGGACGCAAGGTGGTTAGCAACTGGCTCAAACTTCAACTCGAACCCTGAACATGACCTCGATCGGCAACAGCGATTCGCTCTCGCGACGTGATTTTATCAAACGCAGCGGTTTGATCGGTGCCGGCATCGCGGCGGCTCAAATGTTTCCGCTGCGGTTCTTGCAGGCCCAGGAAATCCCCGACATCGGCAACCCGCTGGCACAGTACCCCAGCCGGAGCTGGGAGCAGATCTACCGGGATCAATACAGCTACGACCGGGCCTTCTCTTGGGTCTGCGCCCCCAACGACACCCACAACTGTCGCATCACCGCCCATGTGCGCAACGGCGTGATCGTGCGGATGGGCGAACACTTCGATGTGGGCACCTACTCGGATCTCTACGGCAACAAGGCCTCCTACAACTGGGGCAACCGGCACTGCGCCAAGGGCTACACCTTCCACCGCGTCGTTTACGGTCCTTACCGACTCAAACACCCGATCATCCGCCGGGGCTGGAAGCGCTGGGCCGACGACGGCTTCCCGTACCTGACGCGCGAACTCAAAGCGAAGTACAAGTTCGACTCGCGCGGCACTGACACCTTCGAGCGGATTTCCTGGGAGGAGGCGTTCGACTACATCGCCAGAGGACTCAAGGCCATCGCGGCCCGATACAGCGGCGAAGAAGGCGCTCGGCTTTTGCGCGAACAGGGCTATCCGCCCGAAATGATCGAAGAAATGGGCGGGGCCGGCACCCGCACGCTCAAATTCCGCGGCGGCATGGGACTGCTGGGCGTGCTGGGCAAATACGGTATGTATCGCCTCAGCAACGCCATGGCGCTGCTGGATGTCCACGTGCGCGGCGTCAAACCCCAGGACGCCAAAGGCGGTCGCAACTGGTCCAACTACACCTGGCACGGCGATCAGGCCCCCGGTCAGCCCTGGGTTCACGGCCTCCAAAACGCCGATTGCGATTTCAACGACCTGCGGTTCTCCAAACTCATCATCATGGACGGCAAGAACCTGGTGGAAAACAAGATCACCGATGCGCACTGGTTCATCGAAACCATGGAGCGCGGCTGCAAAATCGTCGTCATCGCTCCCGAATACGGCGCCCCCTCGACCAAGTGTGACTACTGGATTCCGGTGCGTCCGGCCACCGACGCGGCGCTCTGGTTGGGTGTCACCCGACTGATGATACATAACGGCTGGTACGACGAGGCGTTCGTGAAACGGTTCACGGATTTCCCCCTGCTGGTGCGCACCGACAATCTCAAACGCCTGCGCGCCGCCGAAGTGTTTCCCGGCTACAAGAGCGCTCTGCCACCGGATGGCCCCAGCAAGACCGTCCAGGGACTGACCGACGAACAACACGCCCGGCTGGGCGATTTCGTCGTCTGGGACGCGCGCACCAACCAGCCCAAACCGATTCACCGCGATCTGGTCGGTTCCCGCCTCGAACAGGCCGGGATCGACCCGGCGCTCGATTTTCAGGGCCGCGTCAAACTCGCCGACGGTTCGGAGGTCGAGGTCGCCACCGTGTGGCATCTCTACCAGATTCATCTCCGCGACTACGATCTGGACACCGTTTCGGAGGTCACCTCCGCGCCCAAGGAACTCATCGAGCAGCTTGCCCGGGACATCGCCACCATCCGACCCTGCGCGATTCATCAGGGCGAGGGCATCAACCACTGGTTTCACGCCACTGAGGCGAATCGCGCCGCGCACCTGCCGCTGATGCTCACCGGCAACATCGGCAAACCGGGTGCCGGCTGCTACAGTTGGGCGGGCAACTACAAGGCCGCGCTCTTCCAAGGTTCGAAACTCACCGGGCCGGGCTTCAAGGGCTGGATCGCTGAAGACCCCTTCGAGCCGAACCTCGATCCCAAAGCCCACGGGCGCGACGTCAAAGTGCACGCCTACACCAAGGACGAAGAGCCGGCCTATTGGGGACACGGCGATGTGCCCCTGATCGTGAACACGCCCAAGGAAGGCCGCAAGGTGTTCACCGGCAAGACCCACATGCCCACGCCCACCAAGGCGATCTTCACGACCAACGTGAACCTCATCAACAACGCCAAGTGGGCCTACGGCGTCATCAAGAACGTCAACCCCAACGTCGAGCTGATCTGCACGGTGGACATCCAGATGACCGCCTCGGTCGAGCTGTCGGACTTCGGCCTGCCGGCCAATTCATGGGTTGAATTTCAGGACCTGGAAATCACCGCTTCCTGCTCGAACCCCTTCCTCCAGATCTGGAAAGGCGGCATCAAACCGCTCTACGACACCAAGGACGATTTGACGATCCTGGCCGGTATCGCCCGGGCGCTGGGCAAACTCACCGGCGACAAACGCTTCGTGGATTACTTCAAATTCGAACACGAGGGCAAGCGCATCATCTACATGCAGCGGCTGCTCGATACCTGCACCACCACCGCCGGCTACAAGGTCGAGGACATCCTGGCCGGCAAATACGGTCCGCCCGGCGGCGCGTTGATGCTCTTCCGCACCTATCCGCGCATTCCCTTCTGGGAACAGGTTCACGACAATCACCCCTTTTACACCGACACCGGCCGACTGCACGCCTACAGCGACGATCCGACGGCGATCGAGTGCGGCGAGAATTTCATCGTCCACCGCGAAGGTCCGGAGGCGACGCCCTATTTGCCCAACGTGATCCTGAGTTCCAACCCATTCGTGCGCCCGAACGACTACGGCATCCCGCTCAACGCCGAGCACTGGGACGAACGCACCGTCCGCAACGTGAAGCTGCCCTGGCCCGAAATCAAAAAGACCAAAAATTTCCTCTGGGAACAGGGCTACCAGTTCTACTGCCTGACCCCCAAATCCCGCCACCGCGTCCACTCCTCCTGGTCGAACGTGGACTGGCATTTGTGCTGGGACTCGAACTTCGGCGACCCCTACCGGATTGACAAACGCCTGCCCACCGTGGGCGAGCACCAGCTCCACATGAACCCGCAGGCGGCGCGCGATCTGGGCATCAAAGACGGCGATTACGTGTACGTGGACGCCAACCCGGACGACCGTCCCTACCTGGGCGCCACGCCCAGCGATCCGTTCTACAAGGTCGCCCGCTGCATGCTCCGGGTCACCTACAACGCCGCCTATCCCTACCACGTGGTGATGATGAAACACGGCACCTTCATCG
>CAYXJB010000059.1:8008-14808 GCA_964465445.1 uncultured Verrucomicrobiota bacterium | reverse complement strand
GCGTGGCGCCGATCATGCCGGCGCGATATTTCATGATTTGAAGGCCCATGCCCTTGCCGTCGAGCTGGCGGCGATCGAAGCCCCTGCCATTGTCGGCAACGGTCAGCCGCGCCTGCTCACCCTGGCGGTGGAGGGAGACCACGACGCTGCTGGCGCGACCGTGTCGCACCGCGTTGTGAAGGGCCTCCTGGGCGATGCGGTAAAGATGGTTGGCGACGGTCGTGTCGCGAACGCGCACCGGCTCGCCCGTCTGGAAACGGCATTCGAGGTTGAAAAGTCGCGAAACCGCCGAGACGAGGTCGTTCAACGCCACGGCCAGGCCCTCGGATTCGAGGCTCACCGGCGAGAGTCCGCGGGCCAGGCGGCGGGCTTCGGCCATGGCCTGGCGAAGGTGTTCGGTGATGCGGTCCACCTGCGCGGCGGCGGGATGCGCCTGCTTTTTGAGATCCCGCGCGAGCGCTTCGCTGATCAGCTCGATGCCGGCCAGTTGCTGGCACAGGCCGTCGTGAAGTTCCTGCCCGACACGGCGCTGTTCGCGCTCGCTAATTTCCAGAATCTCGCGTTCCAGACGTTTGCGTTCGGTGATGTCGCGGACAAAACCGGTAAAGAGGCGACGGTTGTCCAGACGCACTTCGCTGACGGCCAGGTCCATGGGAAAGACCGTTCCGTCCTTGCGCCGTCCGAGCACCTCGCGTCCGATGCCGATGATTTTGGCCTGACCGGTTCGCAGGTAGTTGGTGATGTACCGGTCATGTTCGTGGCACCAGGGTTCGGGCATGAGCAGATTGACGCTCTTGCCGATGACCTCCTGGGCGGTGTAGCCGAAGATTTTTTCGGCGGCGGGATTGAACGATTCGATGATGCCGCGTTCGTCAATGGTGATGATGCCCTCGACGGCGCTCTGGAGGATGGCCCGGAGGCGCGTTTCGCTCTCGCGCAGGGCCGAGGCCGCGCGGGGGCGCGAGATGGATTCGACGCTGGGCATGTTCGGGGCCGTGCCGGGGGCCGGTCCGGGCGAGCGCTCCGGCGTGGATTCGCGGTTCGAATCGGCCTCAGGGCTCATCGCGCCGCATTGTACCGGGCGCGGCAGCGATGGCAACGCATGAGGGGCGCGTCGCCGACCGGGTGTCAGAGGGACGCCAGTTGTGCGCGATATTCGGTTGGAGATTGACCGACGATTTTCTTGAACACGCGGTTGAAATGGGTCAGCGACTGGAAACCGACCTCGAAGGCGATTTCGCTCACGCGCAGGTTGGGATTGAGCAGCAGGTTTTTGGCTTTTTCAACCCGCACCCGTGAGACGTAGTGGGTGAAGTTCAGGCCGGTCACCTTTTTGAAGAGCTTGCAGAAGTAGAAGGTGCTGGTGTTGACGGCCCGGGCGACCTCGCTCAGCGAGAGGTCGTCGGCCTCGTGCTGGTGGATGTATTCCTTGGCCTTGGTGATGACCGGTGGTTCGGCGTTTTTTTGATGGACGATGACCTGGTTGCTGATGATCGAAAGGTGCTGGGCAAAAATGCTCAGGAGCTTGACGGCCGATTCGTGCTGCTTGGGCGTGAGCACCCGGGTGCTGAAGTACTCGCGCCGGAGCTGGGCGGGATCGGCCTCGACGCCCCAGTCGGCGAGCATCCGGGCGGCGCGATGGAACTGCGCCTCGGTGGGCTTGCGCCGAAACGCCTGGCCGGTTTGCAGAAACCCAATGAGTTGATTGCCCAGCCGCACCGGCACGGCGGTGTCGAACAGGCCGAAGGGGCAGGCCACCGTTTGCGGCTGTTCCCGCGCCGTCTCGGCGAGCTTTTGCTGCACCTGCAGACAGGCCGCACACGCCCGGCTGGTCGAGGCCACCCGGGCACAAAACGGATTCTCCCTGCGTTTGCCCCGATGCGGCAACTGCCAGGATTCGACCGGCCGAAGCGCCACCGGCAGACCGGTCGTTTCGCTAAACGCGCGCTCGTAGTCCTGATAGATTCGCGAATGCCTCAGGGTCTCGATGACGTCGGTGCCGTTATTGCTCATGGTCACCTCGTTTCGGTTTTACGAAATTTGGTTTCGCAAAGCCAAGATAGGTGGTCGCACGAAACGGGCAATTGGGGATCATCCTGATTCGTATTGGGAAAGCGTGCCGACCAGCCTAAGGGAATCCCCTAGGCCGTGGCGTTCGGAGACACCGCCGCTCAATGGCCGAGCCGCGACGTCATCGCGTAGATGATCAATCCCAGCAGCACAACCCCCAGGCCGAAGAAGAAGTATCCCAGCGAGCGGGCGATGCCTTTCCAGCCCTCCCACTCGTCGCGCACGCGGAACTGGTCCAGCCGTCCTTCTGCGACCAGCCGTTCGTACCAGCGGCGACGTTCATGAAGCATTTCGTTTTTGGAGATGCGTCCCGAGAAGATCACCGTGTCCATGGGGAACTTCTCGATGCGAAAATGCGTGTTGAAGAAGTGGATCGAGAAGATGAATCCCGCCGCCAGGAGCGCTTCGTCCGAGTGCACGATCAGTGCCACGTTGATGATCCAGCCCGGCAGAAACCGCGTGAAGAAATTCGGATACCACATGATCAACCCCGAGAGCCCGATCACGGCCACGCCCCAGAACACCGCGAAATAGTCGAACTTCTCCCAGTACGTCCACCGATCGAACTGCGGCTTCTGTCCCCTGCCGAAGAACCACCGGTTGTGCGCGATGAAATCCCGCCAGTCCTGCAATGTCGGCACCATCGAATCGGGTCCGAACAGCACCTCGCGCAGCCGGGCGAGCCGCCACCGGCCTGTGACCGGATCGCGCAGTCGGGCGCGGCCGCGCCAGGCCTTGAGCGCCAGCGAGGCCAGATGCAGGCCGAAGTACAGGAACGTGATCAGGGCGCCGAATCGGTGCAGCGCCCGGGCCGTTTCAGCCCCGCCGATGAACCGGAACAACGTCTTTGCCCAGTCGGTGTAGTAAAACTTCAGCGGCATGCCCGTGAGCACCAGCAGCAGGAAGCTGGTAACCACCAGCAGATGCAAAAACCGCTCGAACGGCGTGAAGCGCGTGAACCATTCGTCGTCCTCGCGCGTGCGGATTTTCGCCTCGCGGAATTTTTTCGAATCGTGCCAGTACAGATATGCCGCCCGGAACAACCACAGCAGCGTGTGCAGGCCAAAGAAAGCGAACACCGCCACCAGCAGCCCCGTCATGGCCATGAAGGTCGCGTGCAGCACCGGGTAGTTCTTCCGGTCCAGCGGGTTGGCGTGGGGTTTGTATTGAGTGAAGCCGAGGTTGGCCTTCGGGTGACACTGGCGGCAGGTTTCGGGGATGTTTTGCTGTGAAAGCCGGGATGCCGGGTCGCTGGCCGGCCGCACATCGTGATGGCCGTGACAATCGTAGCAAGCGGCGACATCCGGCGCGACGTTGGGTTTGCCCAGGGCCATGGCCTTGCCGTGGTACGTTTCGCGATAATAGGTGAGTCGGTCCTGGTGGCATTTGCCGCAGCGTTGATCGCTGAGCATTTTGAAGTGCCCGTTGCGTGGCGGTTCGACCTCGTGCGCCGTGTGGCAGTCGGTGCACACCGGGCCGCGTTTGTCGCCGGCCAGCAGCAACTGACCGTGCACGCTTCGCTCGTAAATCTGCTCGACGCCCAGGTGACACCTGCCGCAGGTACGCGCCACGTTGCTGTGATGGATGGGCGAGTCCCGATCCACGCGCCGCTTGATGTCGTGAATGCCGTGGCAGTCGTTGCACGAGGGGGCGACGATCAACCCCATCTTCAGCAGGGCGCGTCCGTGGATGCTGTCGGTGTACTGCTCGGCCGCCTCCGGGTACTTCATCTGGTATTCCTCGGTCAGACCCGGATTGCTGTGACACCTGGCGCAGGTGCGCGGCAGGTTGAGTTTGAACACGGGTGAATCGGCCTGTTTGACCGGGACGATGTCGTGCGCCCCGTGGCAATCCCAGCAACTGGCCGCGCCGGAGGCGCCCAGGGTGTGGCTGACGCCGTGAATGCTGGCGGCGTACTGGCGCGCGGCCCGCTCGTGGCTCGGCTGGCCCTCGTGACAGTGCACGCAATTGGGCGGCGGCAGTTTGCTCTCGTGCACCAGCTCCCGAATGCCCACGTGACAATCCACACACGCCAGGCGCGCATGAACCGAGGCGGCGAAACGATTCGTCGGGAACAGCTCCATCGGCACGTCCCTGCCGCCGACCTTGCGCGTGGTGGTGGGATCGGTATGACAATCCAGGCAATCGGCGTTGGCAAAGCGCTCGGTGACCGGGGCGGATTCGGAGGCGGTTTGGACCGCAGCCGCACCGAGCAGAACGCCCATCAGACCAACCGCCAGCGCCCCGATCCGCCGCGCCAGAGCGCTCGGCATTGCCGGACTGCGTTGGGATGCTCCTCGCGTCTGCATGAACGCCTCACAAACCGCCGGTGTGGCAATCCCAGCAATCGCCGTCCACCTCGTCGCCGCCCGGGTGACGGAATTTCTGGCCGCCGGGCGTGAGCTGGTTCAGTTCCTCGCCCTGCCCTTGCGCCAGGATGGTGTGGCAGGTGTTGCAATCGGTGGCTTTCACGGTCCGCTTGCCGTCAGCGGTGCTGTGTTTGCCATCGTGACAGCGGAAACAGCCCGGCCAGATCAGATGCCCGATGTTGTCGGGATAGCTTTCCCAGGACGCCTTCATTTCGGGAAAGAAGTTGTCCCGATAAATTTCCTGGACCACGTCAATCGCGGTTCGGACCGCCGCCTGCTGACCCGGGAAGCTCTCGGGCGGGTAGGCCCCGGCCAGGATCGTGGCGATGCGACGCAGCGCTTCGGTGCGGTTGGTGTACTTGAGCGAGAGCGCGTAAACGGCGTTGGATTTGATCCAGGGCAGGCTGCGGTCCAGCCGGCCCAGAGCCAGTGCCAGGTTCACCGCCTTGTTGGGCGTCTTGAAGATGTGCGCCGGCCGGTTGTGGCAATCCATGCAGTCCATGGTGCGGATGAGGAACCGGCTCGGATCGTTGGTGAAGCCGGGCTTGCGGAACTCGGTCACCACGCCCTGCTCGTCAATGATGCGCACCCAGGGGATGCTCTGACGCGTCTCGTCGGGTTTCCACTGCCCGCCGTCGAGCCGCGCGGCGATGTACTCGACGCGATTGCCGACGTTCATGTGCCAGTGGATGCCACCGACCGGGCTATGGGTGGGATCGCCGCCGCCGACTTTCATCGTCAGGCGCAACGTGAAGGGCGTGTTGGTTTCGTCGGCGAGGAAATAGTTGTAGGTGCGATCGAGATTGCCGACGAATTTTTTGGGCCAGTGACATTGCTCGCAGGTCTCCTGCGCGGGGCGCAAATTCCGGATCGGCGTCGGAATCGGGCGCGGGAACTTCTCGAAGAGCGTGGCGTACACCTGGTAGGTGCCGGAGAGCTTGGATTTGACGAACCAGGTCGCTCCGGGACCGATGTGGCATTCCACGCAGGCGACGCGGGCGTGAGGGCCGTGCTGGTAGGTGACCAGTTCCGGCTCCATGACCTTGTGACAGGCCTGACCGCAGAATTGCACCGACTCGGTAAAATGATACGTGTGATAGCTGCCCACAGCCGAGAGCAGCAGAAACGCCAGGCTGCCGGCGATGAACATGCCCATGATCTTGCGGTCGCGCGGCCGCGACAAATCCACCACCATCCGCGGCAGCACCCCGACGGCTTCGGCGAGTTTCTTCCGCTCCCGAATCGCGCCGACGATCGTCAACAACAGTCCCAAAAACAAAAATCCCGGCGCGACAAAATAGGTCAGAATCCCGATGTACGGGTTCGAGAAATGCGCCAGCGTGTCGAGCAGAAACAGCAGCAGGAACGAAAAGAGGCTGCCGATGACAATCACCAGCCCGGTCAAACTCAGCCAGTTGCGCAGCAGCGACGGCCGCGCCGGCGGCGGGGTTGGCGTTTCCTGATTCATGAGTCTGTTGAGCGACCTTTCCGGTTTGGCATCGGGGCCGCCGGCGGCGACCGGCTGAGCGGTTCGGCACAATGAACAAACACCGCCTCTCGGCCGTTGCAACCGCTCAACAGCCGCACGGCGCGCTGAACCGCGTCCCCGAACGCTCCGGCTGCCCGTCCGTTATTGCTTCCGGAACGAGCGCATGTACTTGACCAGCGCTTTGATCTCGTCGTCCGAAAGTCCCTCGGCCGGCTTCATGAGCGTTTTGCCGTCCTTGTCCTTGAAACCTTCCTTGACAGCCTTGAACGCGGCCTCGTCGGTCAGCGCATCCTGCACTTTCGGATCGGTGTAATCCTTGGCGCCGAGTTTCTTGCCCATCTTGGTGTCACCCTTGCCGTCGCTGCCGTGGCATTTGGCGCATTCCTTTTCGTAGAGCGCCTTGGCATCGGCAGCGCCCAGCGTCCAGGCCGTTGCTGCCATCAATCCCACCACCAGAGCCAGTGTCCTTTTCATGGTCGTTTTTCTGTTGCCGTCGTTTCGGTTGTGTCGGCCCGCCGGCGTACCCGGACTCGCGGCATGCCGGACGATGCCTCATCACTTTGACGCTCCGAACCTACGCGGTCGGCGATCCAAAACCATTCCGTCGCTTGCCAAACCTTTAGCATTTCTTGGCCGGGCGAAGTCCGGCGACCCGCCGTGCGACGGCGCCACAACCCATTGAGTCTCAAGGCCTGCGCGCGGCTCTCCCCCTTGCGAAACTGACACGCTGCCGCCGGTGACCGGCTGCTGAAGCGCGTTAGTTCTCGGATCGGTTCGGCATCGCGACCGGCCATCGAACACTTGACAAGGTGCGCAGTGGCGAATCGTAATGAACTCATGGGTTGGGGGAGATTCCAGCCCGCCGGAATCTC
>CAYXJB010000059.1:1487-7996 GCA_964465445.1 uncultured Verrucomicrobiota bacterium | reverse complement strand
AGGACACCAACTGGTGGGTCGTCGAACAGGCGGCCGAGGCAACCACGACCGCCGGCGAACGTGCTCGCGCCCATCTGTGTTCCGCCTACTGGCGGCCGATCTACAGCTATCTGCGTCGTTGCGGGCACGGGCACGAGGACGCGCAGGATCTGACGCAGGAGTTTTTCGCGCGGCTGTTCGAAAAGAATCTCGTGCAGCGGGCGGCCCGGCACAAAGGCAAATTCCGCTCCTGGCTGTTGCTGCTGTTGAAGCGGTTCGTGGCCGACCAACGGAAACGGGCGCATCGTCAGAAACGCGGCGGCGGTTGGAAAGCGCTCGCGCTGGATGTGCCCGACCCAACCGGCGCCGGGTGCATCGAACCGCCCGACGAGTTGAGCCCGGACAAGTTGTTCGATCGCGCCTGGGCTGAATCGCTTCTGGCTCATGCGCTGGAAGCGTTGCGGAGCGAATGGGATCGGGCCGGCAAGAGCCAACTGTTCGATGCGCTCGAACCCTACATCACCGGTCGCTGCGCCGGCCCGTACCCGGAAGCGGTCCGACTGGGCCTGACTGAAAACCACCTCAGGGTCATCGTGCATCGGATGCGCCGTCGTCTCCGTGACCTGTTGCGGGCCGAGCTGGCCCGGACCGCGCAAACCCAACAGGAGATCGACGACGAACTGCAGGATTTGATGGCGATTTTCCGGGAAGCCGGCGCGGCCCGCTGAATCGCATCTGGGGGCGTGCCCGGGACCGGCCTGTAACTTTTTGGGAATTTTGGCGAAGTAGTGGGTGCCGGCGAAGGCCATCTTCGCCTGAACGCAAACCCTTCAACGCGTTTTGGGGACGATGAAAACATTCGGGCTCAATCATCCCTCAGGCATTGAACTCTCGCGGTCGCGCGGGCGGCGCGGCGGGGGCATGCGATTGTTGTGGTGGGCGCTTCTGGGGGCGAGCTGCCCGCGACTGCTGCTGGCGGCCACCGTAACGCTCCAGCAGGGCACGCACAATTACAACGGCGCCGCCGACGCCTGGCTCGATGAGAGCTACCAGTCCCGCAACTACGGCGGCTCGAGCTATGTGCGCGTTCAGTACAACAACGGCGTGAGCGACTGCGCGTTGCTGCGGTTCACTCTGCCCTCGCTCGCGTTCCAGTCGCTCACCGCCGCGACACTGGGCCTCTACTACTACGACCAGTCCAGCATGCAGTCGGACAACGCCGTCTGGATCACCCCCTGGCGCATCACCAACGGCATGAGCTGGTACGAGAACGTCTTCGACGGCGTGTCCGGATACGGCGTCAACTGGCGTTACCGCGACCATGCCCAGACCCAGCCCTGGACCGGCCAATACGGCGCCTGGCTGGACAAGGTCCACGACGGCAACTCGACCAACAAAATCAAACGTCCCGGCGGGAGCGTGCCCGACGCCATCGAACCGCCCAACTGGGTCACCTGGGACGTTCGCAATTCGGTGGCCCAGTGGTACGCGGGGCAGGAAAACAACGGATTTGTGCTGTTCGAATCGGGTTTCCAGGGCGGCGGCACGATTGCGGCAGGGTTGTTCTATTCACGCGAGCATTCCGTGGCCGCTCTGCGCCCCTATCTGCGATTGACGTTTCAGGGCGCGCACATCGGCTGGCTGGGCTACACCAACAGCGTTTGGGACACCAATTCGGTCAACTGGAACGTCGGCGGCGTTCGCGGCACGTACGGCGACGGGGACGTGGTGACGTTTGCCGACGACGCCACAGCCGGCGCGGTCGCCATCGCTTCGGGTGGCGTCGCTCCGGGCGGCATCGTCATCAGCAACCAGGCGGTGGCCTACAGTTTTTCGGGCGGGCCGATCGGCGGCGAGGGCGGATTGACCAAACGTGGCGGCGGTCAGGCCACGCTCGGCGCATCCAATGCTTACACCGGTCTGACACGCGTCGAAGCCGGCAGTCTGATCGTGTCGGCCGACAATGCCCTGGGCAGCACGGTCGCCGGAACGGTGGTGAGCAACGGTGCAACGCTCGCACTCCAGAACGTCCAGTACACAGCGGCCGAACCGCTCGCGCTGGAAGGCAACGGGCCGGCCGAGGGCGGCGCGTTGCGCGTCTTGAGCGGCGATTGTTTGTATGCGGGCCCGATTGCGCTCAGCCGGGACGCCTCGGTCGGCGTTCCACTCGCCACGACGCTCCGCCTCACCAACAGCATCAGCGGCGGCTACGGCCTGACAAAACTCGGCGCGGGCACGTTGCGCCTGGCCGGCAGCGCGCCCAATACCTACAGCGGGCCGACGCTTGTCCGAGAGGGCGTTTTGACGCTGGCCAGGAGCAGCGTTCCGGCCGTGCCCGGGCTGCTGCGGATTGGCGACGGAACGCAACCGGCCACCGTGCGACTGGAGGCTCACGGGCAGCTCGACCTCGGAAACACCGTCACGCTGGGCACCGGGAGCACGCTGGACCTGAATCAGTTCAATTGCAGCGTCGGCAGCCTGTCGCTGAGCAACGCGACCGTGCTGACCGACACCGGCGTGCTGGGCCTGGGCGCCGGCGGGCTGGTAAGCACCGGCAATCAGACCAATCTGGTGTTCGGCCGGCTCGATCTGGGTGGCGCGACCCGAACCTTCAACGTGGCCAACGGTCTGGCAGCAGACGATCTGGTGATCACCGCCAACCTGGCCAACGGCGGCGTGGTGAAGTCCGGCGACGGCCGGCTGGTGTTCAACGCCGAGAACCAATATGCCGGCGAAACGATCATTGCCGCGGGAGTGCTCTGTGTGCGCGGTGCGGCCACGCTGGGCAAACCCACTGCCGGCACGGTCGTCAGCGACGGAGCGTGTCTGGAGCTGCGCGACGGGGTGTGGTTGGAAGCCGAACCGATCCGGCTCAACGGCAGCGTGGGTCGGCCGGTCGGTGCACTCCACAGTGCTACCGGCACCAACACCTGCGGCGGGCCCATCGGACTGGATTCGGATGCGGAGATCAGCGTGGCAGCCGGTGCGGCGCTGACGCTGGAGGGCGATTTGGACGCCGGTTGGTACGCGCTGACGTTCCTGACCGCAGGGAATCTGGCCCTCAATGGCTCGATCAGTGGCATGGACGGCCAGCTCACCAAGACCGGCTCGGGCACGCTTCGATTCGGCGGCACGATGCCCAACACCCACTCCGGCCCGATGACGGTGACCGAGGGCACGCTGGTTCTGGCCAAGCAAACCGGACCGGCCATCGCCGGCAATTTGAGCATCGGCGGCTCGCTCGGCCCGGCGACGACGCTCTGCGAGATGGACGATCCGTTCAACCCCAGCAGCCTCGTGACGGTCGGCGTCAACGGCCGGCTGGATCTGAACGGGCACTCCGCAACGCTGGAGCGACTGACGCTCACCGGCGGCACGGTCACGACGGGCGGCGGGACATTGGATCTGCTGGCTGCGCTTGGGGCGCGGGGGCCGGCCGATTCCTGGTTGCTGGGCCGGGTGGTGATCCCGACCGGGCTTCGAATTCAGGCGGATGGTCCGGGCACGCTTTTCCTGGGCGCGCAACTGCTCGGCGGCAGCTTCATCAAACGGGGCGAGGGCCGGCTGGTGCTGACCAACATCAACCGCCTGGACTACGAAACCGTCGTGGCCAGCGGCACGCTGGTGATCAACAACGACCCGGCACGCGGCTTTGGTCTGGGGCCGGGCCCGGTGCGGGTGGAAACCGCCCCGGTGCTGGGCGGCAGCAGCGACGCCCAACTGGGCGGCTCGGGCAGCGTCAGCGGATCGGTCACGGTGCAAAATTACGGCCGACTCAATCCGGGCGACAGCATTGGCACATTGAGCGTGAGCAACGACGTCGTGTTCGGCCCCAACGGTTGGTTGGAGGTCGAGACCGACGGCACACGCATTGACGTGCTGGACCTGCAGCAGGGCGGCGATCTGGAAATTCAATCCGGAGCGGGTCTGGAACTCATTGGCAACCTGACGGGTCAACAACCCTATGTGTTTGTCAAACGCGCCCGCACCATTCAGGGGCAGTTCGAGGGTTGGGGTAACGGCCAGCCCGTGCCGGACCAGCCCGGCTGGTACATCCACTACGGCACCCAGCGCATCTACTTCAGCCGCGTTGCCGAACCGCTCGCGTATTTCCGCGCCCTGAGCACCAACGGTGTTGTGATCGTCAGTTGGCGCACCGCCATCGAGGTCGAGACAACCGGATTCGACCTGTACCGATGGAACGAGGGCGAAGGCTGGGTGCGCGTCAATCCCGAACCGATCCCGGCTCGAAATCCCAACGGGGCCGTTTACGTGGTGGTGGATGCCGGCGCGACGCCGAACGTCACCTGCCGTTACCGGCTGGACGAATACGCCAGCGGCGGAGTCGAACAACGCGAGTTCGAGCGCACGCCCAGTGAGTTTGTGTTCACAACCCAACCGCGTCCGGTGGCCGGCGGCACCGAACTACGCTGGAGCAGCCGGCCGGACGAAACCTATGACCTGCTGGGCACGGCAGATCTGAACGAGCCCTTGAACGTGCTCACCCAGGCCATTCCGGCGACGCCACCGGAGAACGTGCTGGTCGTTCCGACCAATTCGCCGGCGCAATTCTTCCGAGTGCGACTGAGCGATTGAGCCCCCAACCGCACTGGTCCGCCCGGCCGGTCGGGCCGGTCGCAGGCGACGTCCAAGCCGGGCTGGAAGCGATCGGGGGCCGCGCTCCGGTCTATGCAGGGGACACGTCGCTGGCGCGCGATTGCGCGCCAGGCTCGGCTTCGCATTCCGGATCGCGGGACGGCTCGCGCACAGGCAACTCGCCCGCGTCCGTGGCTGCGTTGAGCGCCGCGGTGGCGGCATCGAACGCGCCGAATTCCGGGCAGCAGGAGCCACTGTTGGCGCAGCAATCCGGGCACAGCAACCGATCCGCCATCCGCAACGCGCCGAAACGCCCGCACAGCTCGCATTGCGCATCGGCCTGCCACTCATCCGGTTCGCGTTCAGGAAAACGGTCTTGCTCGGTGTTCATGTCCGGCGTCCCCACCACGGGTCGCGGGCGCAATCGGTCCGGTCGCAGCGGAGGGTTTTCTCAAAGTGGCGCAGGCCGTGCCGATGTCAACCCACGGCCCGGCTTGCATTGAGCGCGCGCGGCCCTAATGTGCCGGCCCGATGCAAAGCGGTTCTGGTGCGCCGGGCTGGATTCGCGCCCTGCTGCTGTTGGGCGGCATGGCATGTTTGGTTTCCGGGATTTGGGGCGGGCTGCTGCGCGCTCAGGTGTTGGTGCCGCTGCCGGTCGAGCACGCCAACTGGCTGACCTTCCACGGTCCGCTGATGGTCTGCGGATTCTTGGGAACGGTCATCAGTCTGGAACGCGCCGTGGGTCTGGGCCGGTGGTGGACGTTTTTTGTGCCGGCGCTGGCTGCGGGCGGCGGTCTGAGCTTCGCCTTCGGCGCCCTGAGCGCCACGCCGCGGTGGCTTCTGACGATCGCGGCAGCCGGTTTTGTGGCGGTGACGTTGCGGATCTGGCGGATTCAACCTGCGTTGTCCAACGCGGTGATGAGCTGCGGTGCGGCGTGCTGGTTCACCGGCAATCTGCTCTGGGCCGGCGGGCTTGCCGTGCCGCAGGTGGTGTTGTGGTGGGTGGCGTTTCTGCTGTTGACGATCATCGGGGAACGCATCGAGCTGACGCGTTTCCAAAAACCGCATCCGGCGGCGCGGCCGTGGCTCTGGACCGCGCTGGGCGTGCTGGGCGCGGGCTTGGTGCTGAATCACGTGCACGCCCGGCTCGGCGGCGTGCTGGTGGGCGCGGCTCTGGCGGGGCTGGCGTTGTGGCTGGGGCGATTCGATCTGGCCCGGCACACGGTGCGGCAGCCGGGCCTGGCGCGGTTCATGGGATTGTGCCTGCTGAGCGGTTATGTGTGGTTGCTGATCGGCGGCGGATTGATGCTCGCGCGCTGGCCGCAAAGCAGCGGCGTCTGGTACGACGCCCTGTTGCATGCGTTTTTCGTTGGGTTTGTGTTCTCGATGATTTTCGGCCATGCGCCGGTGATTTTTCCCAGTGTGCTGGGGCTGCCGGCGCGATTCTGGCCGACGGCCTACGGGCCGGTGGCGCTGTTGCACGCCTCGGTGGTGCTGCGGTTGGCGGGCGATCTGTGCGGCAGTGAGTCAACACGCCGCTGGGGCGCGGTTGCCAATGCGGTCGCGGTCGGGTTGTTTTTGGTCCAGACGGCGGCTTCAATCGTCGTGTCGCTGGCGCGGCGTGGCGCGCCGGCAAAGTCCGCGGCTGCTCCAACGCGCTGAGGCGCACGCTGCGCGGCATCATGGGGCGGTGCGCTCCGCGGAAAGTCGAGTGTGTTGGCCCGCAGCAGAGCCGCGGGCCGGCGAGGCGTCAGGCGATCTGGTCAGCCAGCTCGCACAGGGCGGCGTAGTACTCGTCCTTGGAGAGCCCCAGCGCCGCGGCGCCAAAGGTTTCGGCGTCGTCCGGCGAGGCGAACGGGCCGTAATTGACCAGTACCAACTGATACAGCACCAGGTACGGGACGGCGTCCAACTGCGTCATGAAAAACGGGTGG
>CAYXJB010000059.1:1225-1465 GCA_964465445.1 uncultured Verrucomicrobiota bacterium | reverse complement strand
TGGACGTACATCGTGAAGCCGTCTTCAGGTTTCTGTCCCTTGGGCGCGGGCCAGGCGAATTCGCCCGGTTGCAGCGGCGCGGCATCGAAGACGATCTCGCAAGGGTAGCGGACGCAGGAACGGTCCTGAAGAATGCGCTGCAGCTCGGTCCATCCGATGCGCGGGCCGTATTTGGCGCGGATTTCCTCGCCCTTGGCGGCGACGTGGGCGCTGAGCGACTGGCGGGCGTCTTCGGCGGTG
>CAYXJB010000059.1:0-1210 GCA_964465445.1 uncultured Verrucomicrobiota bacterium | reverse complement strand
AGCTCGGCCGGTGTTGACGGCAAATGCGGCGGCGATCTGTTCTTCGCTCATGCCTTCGGTGTCTTTGGTGAGCCGGCCCTGGAGGATGGGCACGGCCATGCGCAGGAACAGCGTGTAACACAACAGCCCGAAGGCCCAAATGCCAAAGCAAATCAGCGTTTCGTTGAGCGAGGGGCGGTATTCGACGATGTCGCCCAGCGGCGTGGGGATGAAGCCCGGGATGACCAATCCCATGCCTTTTTCGATCCAGATGCCGACGATGGCCAGCACGCAGGTGACGTTGAGCCATTTGAGGCTGCGGCTCACGGGCAACAGCAGCAGGACCATGGCGATGAGGTTGAACGCAATGGCCGTCCAGATCCACGGCACCAGGGCGTGATGCCCGTGCAAACCCAGGTAGAGATATTTGGACGAGGCGACGTGCTGGTGGCCGGAGTAGAATTCCTTGAACACTTCGCACACCAGCAGGAAGACGTTGATGAGCATGGACACCTGGACGATCCCGCGCAGGGTCATCAACGCCCGATCGGTGAGCATGAGCCGTTCGGTCATGCGGGTGTGGATGACCTTGCCCAGCGCGGGCGTTTTCATGAGCTTGCGCAACGCTTCGACCGGCACGCGAAGCACCTCGGTCCGTTCCTCGGCGATGGCGGTGGCCATCCGGGGCGTGCCGCTCAGAGCCGAGACCTCGCCGAATTGTTCGCCCGGGCCCGCACTGCGGGTGATGCGCGCCCGGCCGCTTTCCTCGCGTTCGACCACGACCCGGCCGCTCAGCACAAAGAAAGCGTGCGTCTCGGTCTCGCCCTGTCGCAGCAGGATGTCGCCCGGCTCGACCTCCAGCACCGTGAGCGAGGGCAACACGTCGCGCCGGACGCTCTCGGGCACGGCGTTGAGTTCGGGCAACCGGCGGGCGAGTCGTTCGAGGTCGGCCGCCGTGGCGGGTCGTTTGCGGGCCGTGCCGGCGGTGAGGCGGCCGTCCACACGGCGGGTGATTTCGCTCACGGGCACGGTGGCGGTGACGCGGCGCACGATCTGAATGGCCAGAATGATCAGCGCCGGCCCGGAGGTGAAGGCCGAGGCCAGAAAGCGCGGGCCGACGATCGCCGAGTTCCAGAACGGTCGCCCGCCCAGCCCCACGTACAGGAACGCGGTGACGGTGTGGATCGAGATGGCCCAGACGATGGCGATGAACACAAACGGCACGTAAAAC
>CAYXJB010000058.1:5607-15020 GCA_964465445.1 uncultured Verrucomicrobiota bacterium | reverse complement strand
CTACGTCGCCCGCAAGGAAAAGGCCTGCGCCGAACTGGGCCTCGGCTCCCAAACCCATGTCCTGCCCGAGACCACGCCCGAGTCGGAGCTGCTGGCCCTGTTGCATCGGTTGAACACCGATCCGCGCTGCCACGGAATTCTGGTTCAATTCCCGTTGCCGCGACAAATCCGACCCGCGGCGGTCTGGAACGCGATCGCGCCCGAAAAAGACGTGGACGGCTTTCACCCGCTCAACATGGGTCGGCTGCTGCTGGGCGAGCCGGGCGGGTTCGAGCCGTGTACGCCGGCGGGGATTCGCGAGCTGCTGGTGCGCTCGAACGTGGCGCTGGACGGGGCCGAGGTGGTGATTTTGGGCCGGGGCAACATCGTCGGCAAACCGTTGGCGGCGATGTTGTGTCAGAAAGCACCGCACGCCAATGCCACCGTCACGTTGTGTCATTCGGCCACGCGCGAGATCCGGGCCCACTGCCGGCGTGCCGATGTGCTGGTGGCCGCGTTAGGCGCGCCGCGATTCGTCAAGGCTGACATGGTCAAACCCGGGGCCGTGGTCGTGGACGTGGGCGTCAGCCGCGTGCCCGATCCGACCGCTCGCAACGGCTCGCGCCTCGTGGGCGACGTGGATTTCGAGGCGGTCCAACCGCTGGCCGGCAGGATCACGCCCAATCCCGGCGGTGTGGGCCCGATGACCATCGCGATGCTGCTGCGCAACACCGTTCGCGCTGCCGAGCAGGCAGTCGGCATCGGATGAAGGGGCGCATTTCCAAAACAGCGCGACTCTGCGGTTGCCGCGCGCGGGTCGCTGCCGTTAGGGTGTGCCTCGATTGAACGAACGATGAACGCCACGCGCATTTTGCCCGACCTGCAATGTTCGTTGCTGTGTGAGGACGTGCGCCAGGAGATCAACGGCAATTTCATTCTGGTGGGCGTGCTCCATGCGGTGCGCGTGCCGCGGCTGCCGGTGGTGGCCTTGCGGCTGCTGATCTTCAATCGCTGGACCGCGGGTGTGGGCCGGTTCACCGAAAGCGTGCGGCTCATCGCGCCGGATCAAACCACCGTGCTGCGCAAGGCCGAGGTCAAATTCGAGCTCAAGGACGCCGCCTACAGCGCCACCAACCTCACCGTGCTGCCACAGGTCGAATTCAAAACCGCCGGCAGCTATTTCATCGAAGTGCTGGTGGACGACGTCATGAAACTGCGCTACCCGCTGCCAATCGTTCATGTGCCACCGCCCGAGCCCGGACCGGCGGCCGGCTCGCCACCACCGCCGCCCGAGCCGGCTCAATAGCTCTCGGCTCGTCGAGCCCGACGCCCTGATATCGCCCACCGGCCGGACGGCCGGGCGGAGGTTTGTGCTTGAAGCGACACCAGTCCGGTGCAGCGTCAAACCCGGCACGAGGCATGAACGACCCGCAATCGAGCGTCTCCGCCTGGCAACCGCTCACCCCGCGCGGCGTGGCGGCGTTTGCATCGGCTCGCACCGGGCGGGTGTGGCTGATGCAAATGCTCGCGGCATTGCTCTTGGCAGCGGTGGCGGCTTGGTTCGCCGCGATCGCCTGGTGTCCGGTGATCGAATCGGCTCTCGAACGGCTGCCCCAGAGCGGCGAAATCCGCGATGGGCAACTCGTCTGGGAGAGGCCGACGCCGCAATGGCTGGCCGAGGGGGCGTTCCTGTCGCTGAGCGTGGATCTGGATCACAGCGGAGTGTTGCGCTCGCCGGCGGATGTGGAAGTGGAATTGGGCCGGGCGACGATTGTTTTCCGCTCGCTGCTGGGCGAGATGGAGACTCGCTATCCGGGGCGCGGCAGGTTTGCGTTCAACCGGCCGGAATTGGAGCCTTGGTGGGGCGCCTGGAAGCCGGCGATTCTGGCCGCCCTGGCGGCGGTGACGTTTGCGGGCTTGATGCTGAGCTGGCAATTGTTGGCGGCCCTCTACGCGCCGGTGGTCTGGGTGGTGGCGTTGTACAGCGACCGGGATTTGGGTTGGGCGGCAAGTTGTCGCCTGGCCGGCGCGGCGCTTCTGCCCGGCGCGCTCTGGCTGGCGTTGGCCAGCGCCGGATACAGCCTGGGTGTGCTGGACCTGACGCGCTGGCTGCTGGCTGTCGCGGCTCACGGGATCGTGGGCTGGATTTACCTCGTTGCCGGTGCGCTGTCTGCCCCGCGTCGTGCCGACGCCCCGAGGCGCAAAAATCCCTTCGCCGCGCCCGAACGCTGAGTGCGCCGGCGGTGCCGACGATTGCGCAGGGCGACGGGATTGGCTTAGGCTGCGCGCATGGATCGGTCGCTGCTTGCGCGTTGGCTTTGCACGCTGGCGCTTTGTGTCGGGCTGCCGGGCTGTTATCAACCCGGGGCCGGTGCGTCCGATGAGGAAAAGGAGCCTTACTTCCAGGCCGGGCGGGCGCGGGTCAACGCGCTCGACTACAAAGGAGCGATCGCAGCGTTCGAGCGGGCGCTGGAAGCCAACCCTCGTTCGGCAGCGGCGCATTTTGAGTTGGGCTGGTTGTACGCTGATAAAGTGCCCGACCCTGCCGCGGCCATCTTTCATTACGAGCGGTATCTCAAATTGCGCCCCAACGCCGAAAACGCCGACACGGTTCGGCAGCACATTCTCCGCCTCAAACAGGAGCTGGCCAAAACCGTGCTCACGTTGCCCGCTTCCCCGGGCGTCCAGCGCGAACTGGAATCGTTGGCCGAGGAAAACCGTCGCCTGCGCGAGGAGCTGGCCCAATGGCGCGCCTGGTACGCCGCTCAGCAGCAGGGCCGCACTGCGACCGGGACGACGGCTTCGACCGCGACGGCGTCGTCCGCTGCCTCGGGCTCGATCCCGACGCCCCGGGCTCAACCTGCAGCGACCCAGGCGAGTGCGACTCTGACGCCAGAGCCAACCGGCTCGCGGACACACATCGTTCGGGCGGGCGAAACGCCGAGCTCGATTGCCCGCAAATACGGCGTCAGGCTGGAGGCGCTTTTGGCAGCCAATCCAGGACTCAACCCGCGTCGGCTGCAGATTGGCCAGTCCTTGAACATTCCGGCGCGCTGAGAGCGCGAGCGTTCGAGTTTGAACGAAATCCGGGCCGCCCGGTCGAATGCGCGGTGTTCAGAATGACGCCCCATTGGTTCCCAACGACGCCGGTCGAGCTCGGCGATGTCCAGATAACCGGGGAGCGGTGCGGGTTGGTTTTCTGGAAAAAAGGCTTGCGTGCAAGCCCTTCGGGCGGCAAAAGTTGCGCACGAATTTTCAAAAAAAAATTTTTGACAGAGATGAGCCTGTCGCCTAAACAGTTATTGAACTTCGTGAGCACCCCGGCGGGTGGGGGGCCAAAAGAGAACAACGCCATGAAAAAAGTCTATGCCTCCATCGGAGCGGCTGCGCTGAGCGCGGCCAGCGTTCAACTCCTTCAAGCCCAACCGGTTGACCTTTCCAAGTCTTGGAGCGTCGGAGCGTCTCTGCGGGGATTCTACGACGACAACGTCAACACGGTGCCCTCCAGTGCGAACCAGACCGAGACCTTCGGCTTCGAGGTCAGCCCGGTGCTGTCGCTTTCCCTGCCGCTGGAGCAGACGACCATCGTCGCCAGCTATCAGTATTCCTACAAGTATTACGAAAAGAAGATCAACGACCGCACCGACCACGACGACAACACCCACACGCTGGGCGCGCAGATCCAGCACCAGTTCAGCCCGCGGCTGATGGCCACAGTGCGCGACTCGTTCGCCATCGGCCAGGAGCCCGATGTGCTGCGGATCGGTAACACGGCCGATGCGACCTTCCAGCGGGTGTCCGGCGACAACATTCGCAATTACGGCGCGGCCACGATCAACGCGCAAATCAGCCGCCAGCTCGGCATCGAGCTTGGTTACGCCAACGCGCTGTTCGATTACGCGGATGACTCCCCCGGCGGTTTCTCGGCCCGATTGGATCGGATCGAGCACAACGTGCACGTGGACGCACGCTGGGCTGCCATGCGGGACACGATCGTGGTCCTCGGCTATCAGTTCGGGTTGGTGGATTATACGGCCGACCTGCTCATTGCACCGCCGTTTCCGCACAGGAGCGATTCGCGCAACAACCGTTCCCATTACGTGTACGCGGGGGTGGAACATAATTTCCTGCCCGACCTGGTGGGCACACTGCGGGCTGGTGCGCGGTTCAACGATTACTACAACTCCCCGAGCGACGAGAGCGAGGCGTCGCCCTATGTGCAGGCGACCCTCAGCTATCAATACGCCCCCGAAAGCCGGGTGGAATTGGGCGTGTTGCATGATCGGCGCTCGACCGACCAGTTTTCTGCCTTTGGCTCCAGTATCACGTTGGATGCCGATACGACGGTGGCGTACGTTTCGCTGACGCACCGGATTCTGCCGCGACTGTACGGCAGCCTGGTGGCCAACTTCCAATACTCAACTTTCAACGGCGGGCCGCTCGACAACGAGGATCAATACTTCATCGGCACCGGCGTGAACCTTGAATACCGGTTCAACCGGCATTTCTCAGCGAACGTCGGCTACAACTACGACCGGCTCGAGGCCTCCAGCGGCGTGAGTCCCGGCGACTATGACCGGAATCGCGTTTATATTGGTGCGACGTTCGTGTACTGATCATTCCACAGAGGAGAGGGGGGCTCGATCCAGTGACGGGCCCCCTGTTTGTTTGATGTATGGATCCGACCCAAGCCCATCCTCCGCAAGAACCCAAACTTCACTTCCTTGATTACTGGCGCATCATCCGCACGCGCCGCACCGTCATCCTGTCGGTTTTTTTCCTGGTCGTCATCACGGCGACCTTGGTGACGTGGATTCTGCCAGAGACCTATTCGAGTTTCGCCCGAATCCGCGTCGAGCGGGACATTTCGGACATTCCCGGCCTTACCGAACGCCAGGGGTATTTGGGCTTCGATCCGTATTTCATCCAGACCGAATTCGAAGTCATCCAGTCGGAGCAGATCCTGGGCAAGGTGGTGGATCTGCTCAACCTCAACGCGGTGTGGGGTCGCAAATATGGCGGCGGGCAGCCGCTCAAGACCCTCGAGAGCATCAATTTGCTCCGCGGACGGCTGTCCCTCAAACCGGTCCGCAACACCAGCCTGATCGAAATCCGCGTTTACAGCGAGGACAAGGACGAGGCGGCCAAAATCGCGCAGGCCATCGCCGAGGTCTATCGCGATTACCGTCAAACCCGTCGTCTCCAACTGTCCATGGCCGGTGTCGAAGCCCTCGAACAGCGGTTCAAAGAACACGAGGCTAAAATCCAGCAGGTTCAAAAGGAGCTCGATCTCATTCGCCAGACCAACGTGATCTCGGATCTGGATGCCGCCGGTTTCTCTCCCACACCCACCTTGGAAGCCGACGTGGTGCGGCGGATTCTGGCCAGCAAGATCGAAAGCGAAACACGGCTGATCGGGCGTGAACAGTTGCTTGAAAAACTGCGCGCGCTCCCGAAAGAACAACTGCCCGAAGTGCTGCCCCGGGCCGTGCCCGATCCGATCCTGCCCGGCCTGATCAACGATCTGAACACTGCCGAGCAGCGCCTCGTGGTGTTGCAAAAGGAATACTCCGATGCGCATCCGGAAGTGATTCGCACCCGCGCCCTGGTGGCTGACCTGCGCCAAAAGATCGACAAAAACGTCAGCGGGCTCATGAAAGCCCTCGAAGCGCAGGTCGAAAGCGCCCGCGCCGAGGTCGAAAAGCTCAACCGCACCCTCGAAGACGCCAAGCAAACCGATATCGAACGCGCCGAGAAAACCCGCCCCTACTACGACAAAAAGCGCGAACTCGAAAGCCTGCTGAGCTTCCGGCGCATCCTGGAAATGAAGATCGCCTCCGAGCGCATTGACATCAATCTGCCCAAGAGCTCGATGGTCGAGATCATTGACTCGGCGGTGCCCAACGACAAACCCGTTCGACCCAACAAACCGCTCAATATTCTGCTGAGCATCATCATCGGCCTGGTCGTCGGGGTCGGTCTGGCGTTCTTTATCGAGTACCTCGACACCAGCGTGAAAACGATTGACGACGTCGAGCGCGCGTTGCAGGCGCCGGTGCTGGGCGTCATCCCGCAAAACGTCGGCCTGCTCATCGAAGAGGGTGCCGAGAGCCCGCACGCAGAGGCCTACCGCGTCCTGCGCACCAACCTGCTGTTCTCGCGCAAGGACGACAAACTCAACACGCTGGTGGTGGTCAGTGCCGGCGCCGGCGAGGGCAAAACCACCACCGTGCTGAATCTGGCCACGGTCTTTGCCCAGAGCGGGCAGCGGGTGCTGATCGTGGATTCGGACCTGCGTCGGCCGGCGTTGCACAAACTGTTGCGCCAGAGCAACAGCACGGGCTTGACCAATTACCTGCTCAAGCAGGCCTCGCTCGAAGAGGTCATTCAAAAGACCAGCCTGCCGATGCTCGATTTCATTGCCAGCGGCAAGCTGCCCAGCAGCTCCTTGGGCATTCTGAGCTCCGCCCAGATGAAAGACCTCATCAGCGAGCTCAAGCGCCACTACGACTTTGTGTTTTTCGATTCGCCGCCGATCATGGGCGTGAGCGACGCATCCATCCTGGCCAGCGAGGTGGACATGACGCTGCAGGTGATCCAGTACCGCCGCTACCCGCAGCAAATGACCATCCGCGGCAAACAGCTCATCGAAAAAGTCGGCGGCAACCTCGTCGGGATCGTTCTCAACAACATCAACGTCTCTCAGGACGAGAGCTATTACTACTACAGCGGCTACTACCACGATTATTACGCCCGCAGCGAAGAGGCCACCGAATCCGCGTCCGGCGAATCGAAAGAGCGGGTCGGAATCAAACAAAAGTATTGATTCAACCGCTCGCGTCTTTGAGCATACGCCAAAACGGAATGCGATTCATGTCTCTGAAAGCGGCTGTGGTGGTCTGTGGATTGGCGCTCGCCGGGGCATTCCTGCACACCGGTTGCGCCTCCCGGAACGAAATCCCGTTCAGCTCCGAACCGGCCTTCAGCCCGTTGCCCGCGGCTCAGACCGGTTCGCGAACCAATGTGCCGGCCACGGGTGTCGTCTTCCAGGTCGGCGATCTGATCATCGTCACTTTCTCGGACACGCTCGAACCGTTGCCGCCACACGAGGAACGCATCAAGGAAGACGGCTTCATCACGCTGCCGCTCATTGGCCGGGTCCAGGCCGCCGGCAAAACCCCGGGCGAACTCCAGAAAGAGATCCAGGACAAATACGTCCCCAAATTCTACCGTCGCCTGACCGTGACGGTGAAATATCAGGCGCAGGAACTCTCCTATTCGGTGCTGGGTGAAGTGCGCATGCCCGGCCCACGGCCTTACCTGGGTGTGACCACCGTCACCAAGGCCATTGGCGCGGCCGGCGGGCTGACCGATTACGCCAGCAAACGCAATATCTGGCTCATCCGCGCCAACGGTACCAAGATCAAGGTTAACTACCGCAAGGCCATCGCCGATCCCAAATTCGATCCGCAGGTCTTCCCCGGCGACTCGATCAACGTCGAAAAAAGCATCTGGTAGATGCTCCAGCTCCGGGTCCTCTCCGGCCGGCACGCCGGGCTGCAGCGTATCTGCCATCGCGTCCCGGTCCGAATCGGCCGCGCCCACGACAACGATCTGCAACTCGACGACGAGGGCGTCTGGCCTCGGCATGCGACCATCGGATTCGATCCCCGCGACGGATTCATTCTGCGCGCCGAGCCTGACGCCATGCTGAGCGTCAATTTCCAACCCGCCCAAACCGTGCTCTTACGCGACGGCGATTGCATCCAGCTCGGCGGCGCTACCCTCCAATTTCGCCTTACGCCGTTGGAGCAGCGCCCGTTGGATTGGCTCGAACGCGGCGTTTGGATTCTCGTCGCGGCGGTGACGCTGGCTCAGATTCTTCTCCTCGCCCGAATGCCGGTCTGAACCTGGCCGCTGAATCGTGCCGCGCGTCCGCTGCCGACCTCAGTGGCGGAAATGGCGTATTCCGGTGAACACCATCGCCATCCCACGCGCATCGGCCGCCGCGATCACCTCGGGATCCCGAATCGAACCGCCGGGTTGGATCGCCGCTGTCGCACCCGCCTCAGCCGCAGCAATCAGTCCGTCCGGAAACGGAAAAAACGCATCGCTGCAAACAGCACTGCCTTGAAGCGAAAGCCCGGCCTGCTGCGATTTCAAGATCGCCACCCGACACGCGTCCAAACGGCTCATTTGGCCGGCGCCGATGCCCAGCGTGCGATCCGCAGCCGCAAAGACGATCGCGTTGGATTTGACGTGCTTGGCCACGCGCCACCCGAACCACATCGCCGCGGTCTCCGCGTCGGTCGGCCGACGTCGCGTCACGCATTTCCATTCCGGGGGCGCTGCGGTTCGCGTGTCGGCCTCCTGGTACAGGAACGCGTCGCCACCCACGCTTCGAATTTCCCAAGGCTCGTCGTTCCCGGGCCGGGCACACAGTTCAATCAGTCGCAGGTTTTTTTTCCGCTCGAGCAGTGCAAGCGCTTCCGGTGCAAACGCCGGTGCAACGATCACCTCGCTGAACATCCCGGCACTGACCGTTGCGGTCTCGGCGTCCAGCGTCGTGTTCACGGCAATGATGCCGCCGAAGGGCGCGTCGCGGTCCGTGCTCAGGGCCTTTTCCCAGGCCTCGCGCAACGTCGGCCCGCTGCCGACACCGCAGGGGTTGGTGTGCTTGAGGATCGCGGCGGTCGGCGGCTCGTTTCGGAACTCGGCGATCAGTGCCGCCGCCGCCGTCAGGTCCAGAATGTTGTTGTAAGAAAGCTCCCTGCCGTGCAACTGCCGGAACCGTTCGCGAAACCGGCCGTACAAGCCGGCGCGCTGATGCGGGTTCTCGCCGTATCGAAGGCGTTGCACCTTTGGCACGGCCACCAGCAGCCAGGGCGGTAATCCCTCGTCGCCCTCGCCAAAGCGCGTCCCCAAAAACCGCGCGATCGCCGTATCATAGGCCGCCGTTCGCGCAAACGCCTTGGCCGCCAGCCGCTGCCGGAATTCCAGTGTCGTCTGACCGTGTTCGGCGATTTGTCGCGCCGCTTCGGCGTAATCCGCCGGATCCGTCAGCACCGTCACGTGCTGATGATTCTTGGCCGCACTGCGCAGCAGCGCCGGCCCGCCGATGTCAATGGTCTCGATCCCCTCGGCCAGCGTCACCCCGGCCCTCGCCACGGTGCTTTCGAACGGATAAAGGTTCACCACCACCATATCAATCGGCACGATGCCCTGCTCGCGCACCGTCGCCTCATGTTCGGGATGCTCGCGCAGAAACAGCAGGCCGCCGTGCACCTTGGGATGCAAGGTCTTGACGCGCCCGTCGAGAATCTCCGGAAAACCCGTGAATGCGCTGATGTCGGTGACCGGCAACCCGGCCTCACGCAGCGTTCGGGCCGTACCACCGGTCGAAATCAGTTCGACGCCCGCCGCAGCCAGCGCCT
>CAYXJB010000058.1:5349-5597 GCA_964465445.1 uncultured Verrucomicrobiota bacterium | reverse complement strand
CAAACCCGTTTTGTCCGAAACCGAAAGCAACGCACGCCGCACCTTCGCCATATGCGCCGGCAACATCGCGACAATGTGCGCGTCGAGTCAACCGGCAAAACCGGCTCACCCTGTTTCACGCCTCCGGAAAAATGCCGCTCCGTGTCTGCGCGGGTAACGCCGCGACCACGGCGCTGCGCCCTGATGCGTCAGGTTTTCGGGAATCCCACGATGACCAGTATGTTCGGCTGCGGCTCGTAGGCGTTGAT
>CAYXJB010000058.1:0-5331 GCA_964465445.1 uncultured Verrucomicrobiota bacterium | reverse complement strand
GCTCCACCGGCTGGGGTTCTCGAACCGGATATCGCACCGCATTCCGTCGAGTGGCCGCCGGGGCTGTTCGTTCGACCTCGGTCCGGCGCGGGGCGGCGGCTTCGGCCTCGGCTTGGTAGGGCGCTCCGTTTTCAAACGGGTTGACGGCGGGTGCCCCGGCCCGTGCGACCGCTGCATCCGGCCCGCGGGCGATGGACATGCCGGATGGCCGGGGACGATTTGGATCGGCGGGTGCAGCGGCCGTGGAAACAGTCCGGTCGTTCGGGAGGATGAAATGCAGCGGCGCGTAGGGCGGCTCGCTCACGATGGTCGGCGGGGTCGCTCCCGAGACCAGATCCCGGTCATGCTGGAGCATTCGTTCGATCGTTTCCTCCGACACGCCCAAATCGGCCAGGTAAATGATCTGATCTGCTCCCAGGGCAAAGACGCCGGCATTGTCAATAAACGCATTGATCACACTTTGCGCCGTGCCGGCCTGGGCGAGCTTGAGGATCTCCTTGGCCCAGGGCGACAACCGAGGTGGCTGCGGCAACGACTCTGGCTGGCTCTGGGACAGTGCAGCCGGGACGGGCCGGACTTCCGCGGGCGGGTTCGGCAACGATGGTGGGAGCTGAGCCGGTACTTGCGCCTGGCAGAGCAGGGCCAATCCGCTCAACCCCTGCACCAGCGCGCCGGTTTTCAACGTCAGGTTCATGGACGCGAGCGTTGAAGCTGACCCGGTAAACAGCTTGCCCAAGAAATGACGCGGCTCAACCGCCGGCTATTCAGCAGCCATCGCGACGCGCACCAGACCGGCTCGCGTCTGCCAGCCCACCCAAAGCGCCGCGGCGTTGCGCCAAAGCGGGCGGCGCGGTTCGACGTCAAACCGAGCGAATTTCCTGCCGCATGAAGACCACGTAGCCGACGCCGAAGCAAATCAAGGTGAGCGCCGCCAGCGAGGTCAGGTACGGCCAGACGACCAACAACGACTGGTCCAAAGGCAGCGGATTCTGAAACCGCTCCAGCGAGATGCGTTCCAGCAACCCGGTGATGACCAGTCCGCGGTGCGTGCGCCGGTACGGATCCAGAATCGTCGAGGTCGCCTGCGAGTAGAGCACCGCCGGCGAAACCAGACTCACGGCATTGGCGACCCGTTCGTTGGCCACCAGCTCATCGGGATCACGCGGATTGTTCACCGGCGCAAGGGCGTTCGCCACCAGATCGGAGGCAAATCCGATGAAGAACGAAAAAAACACCCACAGCGCCACCGCCGCCAAGGCCGACGTGGCCAGCGATCGGAACAGAATCGAAAACAGAATCGCCAGGCCCAGCCAGAACGACACGTACGCGACGCTGATGAGCAGATAGACCGCGAGTCGGGCGATTTCTTCGGTTCCCGGTACGACACCGACCGTCATGAACCCCAGGCCGGTGACCAGCAGCAGCAGGCTGACCATGGCGATCGTCACGGTGATGACGCCGGCGAGGAATTTGCCGTTGATGACCGCGTCCCGGAAGATGGGTTGGGAAACCAGTTTGGCCAGCGTGCGGTGCTGCCGTTCGCGATTGATGGCGTCGAAGCCCATCACGATGCCGAGCAACGGGCCGAAAAACGCGATGAACTGGACCAGCGAGATGAACTTGCCCGGCGTGGTGTAAATCATCAGAAACACCTGTGAAGGTTTGGTCAGCCCTTCCAGCGCCTCGCGCAGTCCGCTGGCGGCCATGTAGGTGCTCACCAACGCCACCATCAGGATCAGGCAGAACAAAATCAAAAACCGGGTGGAACTGAAGTGGTCGGCCAGTTCCTTGCGGCAGATCGTCCACATGGTTCAGCTCTCCTTGAAGTAGCGCATGTAAATCTCCTGCAGATTCGGCCCGGCGGCATCGCCCAGCTTGCGTCGCGCCAGTTCCTCGATCGTACCCAGCGCCACCAGCCTGCCCTTGATCATGATGCCCACCCGATGGCAGATGCGCTGGACCTGTTCGAGCTGGTGCGACGAGAGCATGACCGTGATGCCACGATCCCGGTTGAGTGACAGGATCAAGTCGAGCATCCGGTTGACCCCGTCCGGGTCCAGTCCCAGTGTCGGCTCGTCGAGGATCAGCAGCTTCGGGTCCTTGATCAGCAGCTCGGCAATGCCCAGCCGCTGGCGCATGCCGCGGGAATAAGCGCCAACCAGCTTGTCGCCCTCGCCGTTGAGGCCCACGATGCCGAGCGCCTCTTCGATTTTGCCCTGCGCCTGCGCCTCCGGAATGCGGTTGAGCCGCGCCATGAAACGCAGGTTTTCCCGCCCGGTCATGTCGTCGTAAAAGCCGACGTTCTCGGGCAGATAGCCGACCAGTCGTTTGATCAGCAGCGGGTCGTGCGTCGGATCCACCCCCAGCACGCGGGCGCGCCCGGCCGTCGGCTCGGTCAGGCCCAGCAGCATCAGAATGGTCGTGGTCTTGCCGGCGCCGTTCGGGCCGAGGAATCCAAAGATCTCGCCCTCCTGGATCTGCAGCGTCAGGTTGTCCACCGCCGTCTGGGCTCCGTAACGGCGGGTCAACCCCTCGGTCTCGATGATGGTGGCCATGGTCAACGCCGACCCAGAACGCGGAAAGTCACCGCCAGCCCAACGATCACCAGCGCGATGATGCCCACGCCGATCCAGCCCCAGGCCGAGGCGGCGCGGATGGTGACGCGGAATTCGGTCTCCTTGTTCACCCGTTCGCCCTCGGTCTGCACGGCGACCGAGTAATCGCCGATCAACGCCTGTTCGGCCGGGGTGATCGTGATTTCGGTCTGTTTGATCGCGCCGGGTTCGAGATTTTCCAGTTTCTCGGGCTTGAACTCGACCTTCCAGTTTTCCGGTTTGAAGGCCGAGAAGCTGATCTCGCGTTGCGCGGCCGAGCCGGTGTTTTGCACCAGCAACGTGACAGTGGCCGGTTTGCCGCGTTCGGTCACCAGCGACAGCACGCCGTTGGGTGTGCCCACCTTCAATCCATACGTGCCGGTGAGCACCACCTTGAGGTCTTTTTCGGCCTTCGCCCTGGGAGATTCCACGAACACCTTGAAGTCGTATTCGCCCGCCTGGGCGTTGTAGGGTGGGGTGACCTCCATCTCGACGGTGCGGGTCGAGTTGGCGTTGATCTGCAGCGAACTGATCTGCTTGGACTCGTAGGCGGGTTTGAACGACGTTTCCCAGCCCGGCGGGGCCACCGCGCGGAAGTTGAACACGGCGTCCTGGCCCGTGTCGTTGTGCACGTCGAGCGAGAACTGGAATTTGTCGCCGGAAGGACCCCGCAGCGTCGGGTAGGAGGTTTCAATCGTCACGCGTTCGCCGGATTTTTCCTCGGAAACGACCGCCACGGCGAGTTCGGGTTTCACCTCCAGCGCGCCGTCGGGCGTGTACACGCGGGCCACGAACCGGTATGTGCCCGCGGGCAACTTCTTCTGTTCCTTGTCGCGCGGCCGGGCGCTGAGGGTGAGCGTTTGGTCTTCGCGCGAGCCGACGAACGCGCCTTTGACCAGCGTGCCGTAGCGCTTGATTTCCACCGTCCAGTCGGCGGGCTTTTCGATCACCTCCACCAGGACCGTTTCGTCGCTGCGCCCGCGGTTTTTGATGAGCAAATCCACGCTCAGGCTGTCGTCCGGGCTGAGCGTCACGCCGGGGTACTGAAACGCCGCGACGATGCGCCGCTCGGGCAGCTCGGTTGAGGCATCCTTCTCGGCGGCAGTGGCCGACCACAGGCCGGTCATCCCCGCCAACACCAGACCCATCCATGAAAAGCATTCTCGAATGCGCATACGTTCATTGTGTGAGTTGTCGCCGCTCGGGCCGGACCGGGCATGTGCGATCCGCTGATTGCAGCCCGCCCGGGGCGATGTTCAATTCCAATGGACGTTTCAGATAGACGGCGCGTTCAATCCCGTCAAGCACCCGCCGCCCCGCCGCAGGCTGCAACCCGGCGCGCTCAGCGATTCGGTTTCAAGTGTTGGTCCAACCAGGCCAGCGCATCGGCCTGCATCTCGGCATTGAACTCGTGGGGCGCATCGTAAAGTCGGGTTACAAGGCGCGCCCCGGCGTGCTGCGATTCCCACACCCGCCGCAGTTTGGCGAAGGCTTCTTCGATGGATTCGACCGGGAAGAGCGGATCGCGCCGTCCGCACAGGAACATCATCGGTTTGGGGCAGGCCAGGCTCGCCAGGTCCGGATAGTCGAGCTTGTCCGCCAGACCCGGATGGGTGAAGGAGAAGGCGGACTGCCCGCGCGTCTGGTTGTTGCCCGGCACCATGATGCCCTTGCGCGTGGCCATCCAGCCCACCGACACGCCGGCGCAAATCCGGTCGCTCAACGCCGCGGTCTGCCAGGTGCGCACGCCGCCCAGCGACAGCCCCATCGCCGCGATCCGGCGGGCGTCCACCTCCGGGCAGGTGGCCAGAAATTCCGCCGCGCGCAGATCCTCGTGCACGATCCAGCCCGCCCAGGAGGCGCCGAATTGAAGAAAATTCGCCGCCAGCGCCTGTTGGTTTTCATACCCGCCCCCGCCGCGATCCGACCAGTTCAACGCATCGGTCGCCAGACACACGTAGCCGCGCCGGGCCAGCTCATCGCCCAGAAACCGCCCGCCGTAGTAGCGCGCCACCCATTGACGTGCGGACTCGATTTTTTCGGCGGGCACGTCCCACGGTTCGATGACCTTTTCCTTGCCGATGTCGAATTTCGCGCCGTGGTCGTGCAGCAACAACACCGCCGGATGTGGCCCGGGCGACTTGGGCACGGTCATCAGAGCCAGCACGCGACTGTCAGCGGTGATGTTGAAGACAATTTTGCGCGCCACATGGCTGCCGCGGTCCTGCTGGGCGATCACTACCGGCTCGAACGGCGCGCGCGGCGGCGGGGCGAGCAAACTCTGGAAAAACGTCGCCCGCGCTTCCTTGCGCCAGCGATCGAAATTCCGGTAGCGTCCGCTCAACCAGGACAGCGGATACTCCATGCGATCCGCCAGTTTCCGGTAAAACACCGGCAGTTTGTCCTGAACACCGGGCGATTCGAACGACGATTCGGCCGCCGAAGCACACAGGGTCGCAACCGTCAGCAGCAACAGCCAGGAACGCCATTTCATCGTTGTTTCTCCGGAAGTCGGGCCAGCATCCGGCCCAGGGGTTCATCGGGTCGCGGCGGCGACAAGAGTCGCGACGCGGGCCGATGTTCGAGATAAAACGCCAGCACATCCTCGAAATAGACAAGACCTTCGGGTGGGGCACTGCCCAGCGAAATGCGGCCTTCGGTGTAGTCGCGCGCCGGGTCGCGATCGGCCGGCCTTCGATACAGCGCGGAAAGTTCCCTGGCGGAGCGAACTTTTCCG
>CAYXJB010000057.1:8992-15067 GCA_964465445.1 uncultured Verrucomicrobiota bacterium | reverse complement strand
CGTCAACACCATCGAGGGCATTGACGAGCTGCGCTCGATCAACGGCGAGGGCCAGACCTTCATCATCGTCACCTTCAACCTCGATCGCGATCTGGACGCCGCGGCGCAGGATGTGCGCGACCGGTTGGCCACGGTGCTGCGGCAGTTGCCGCGCGAGATGGACCCGCCCACCGTGGCCAAGTCCGACCCCGACCAGCAGCCGGTGCTCTCGTTCGTGCTCTACGGGCCGCGACCGCGCCGCGAACTGACCGAAATCGCCGACAAGATCATCAAGCCCCAGATCGAACGCTCGCCCGGCGTCGGCGAAGTGGACCTCTACGGCGGTTTGGAACGCGCGATCAACATCTGGGTGGACGCCGACCGCTTGGCCGCCTACGGCCTGCCGATCACCGCGGTGCGCGACGCGCTGGTGCGCCAGAACTCCGACACGCCGGGCGGCAACGTCACCACGCCGCGCCGCGAGGAAACGCTGCGCACCATGGGCCGGGTGCGCGAGCCGCGCGCGTTCAACGAGCTGGTCATCGCCACGCGCACCGGCTCGCCCATCCGCGTGCGCGACATCGGCCATGCCGAGGACGGTACCAAGGAGGAACGCTCCCTGGCGCGGCTCAACGGCCAGCCCTGCGTCACGCTGGATGTCATTCGCCAGTCCGGCGCCAACACCGTCGCGGTGATCGAAGGCGTCAAGGCGCGCCTGAACGCTCTGGCCGCCCAACTGCCCTCCGACCTGAAGCTCGAAATCATCCGCGACCAGTCGCGGTACATCTACCAGGCGTTGCACGAAATCCAGCGGCACCTGGTGCTGGGGTCCATTTTGGCGAGCGTCGTGGTGCTGGTGTTCATGCGCAACTGGCGGGCGACGATCATCGCCGCGGTGGCCATTCCGACCTCGCTGATCGCCTCCTTTGGCATGATGAAGGCCCTGGGGTTCACGCTCAACAGCGTCACGATGCTCGCGCTGGTGCTGATGGTGGGCATTGTGATTGATGACGCGATCGTGGTGTTGGAGAACATCTTCCGCTTCATCGAGGAGAAGCGGATGCCGCCGTTCGAGGCGGCGCGCGCGGCCACGGCCGAGATCGGCCTGGCGGTCATGGCCACCACCCTGAGCCTGGTGGTGATCTTCGTGCCGGTCTCGTTCATGTCGAGCATCTCGGGCCGCTTTCTTTATCAGTTCGGCATCACTTCGGCCGTGGCGGTGCTGGTGAGCCTGCTGGTCTCCTTCACCCTCACGCCGATGATGAGCGCGCGACTGTTGCGGCTGCGGCGCGACGGGGCGCACTCCGGCGCGGACCAACCGCCGGGCGAGCCGGCCGGGCCGCTGTCGCGAACCGGTTTTTACGCGCATCTGGATCGCGCCTACAGCGGGGTGCTGCGCTGGGCGATGCGCCGGCGCGGGTGGGTGGCGACGCTGGCGGCGTTGGTGATGGCTTCCTCGGTGCCGCTCTACCAGTGGGTGCGCCAGGAATACCTGCCCGGCAATGTGGATGAAGGCCAGTTCGACGTGCGCGTGACCGCGCCGGAAGGCACGGGCCTGGGTACGATGAACGCCCTGGCGCTGCAGATCGAACAGGAACTGCGCGCCATCCCGGCCGTTCAATCGGTGCTCACAACCGTCGGCGCCAGTTTTCTGGGCGGGCTCAACAGCGCCAACTTCTTCGTCCGGTTGGTTCCGTTGGAGCAACGCACCTTTCAGTGGTCGCGACTGTTGCATTGGCCGCCCTGGCGCGCCTTCCAGAACAACCGCACCCAAAGCGACGTCCAGCGCGAAATCCGCCGCCGTCTGGCGCGCTTTACCGACGTGCGCATCGCCATCCGCAACCCGCAGACCTACGTCGGGGGCGGACCGAACTTCGAGATAGATTTTTCGCTCCTGGGGCCTGACCTGGACGTGCTCTACCGGTATGCCGAGCATTTGCGCCGGCGCGCCCCGGAACTGGGTTTGCTGGATGCCGACATCACCCTCAAGCTCGACAAGCCCGAGCTGCGCGCCGAGGTGGATCGGGAGCGTGCGGCCCGACTGGGCGTGGATTCCGAGGACATCGCCACGGCGCTGCGCTTGATGGTCGGCGGCGAGGAACGCGTCACCCGCTTTCGCGACGAGACGATGAACGAGGACTACGACGTGCAACTGCGCCTGCAGGAGGCCGATCGCACCAGCGCCGGGACCATCGCGCGGCTCTGGGTGCCGGCCCGCCACAGTCCCAACGGCCTGGTGCGGCTGGACAACGTCGTGCAACTGCGCCCGGCCACGGCGCCCTCGCGCATTGACCGGCTCGATCGCCAGCGCCAGGTCAGCCTCCGCGCCGCCGTCAACCGGGAACGAGGTTTCGCGCAGGCCGACCGCATCGCCGCGCTGCGCGCCGAGGTCGAGCAGATGGGGCTGCCGACGGGTTATTCGACGCGGGTTTCGGGTCGGGCGCGTGAAATGGAGCGCACGTTTGGGGAGTTTTTGTGGGCGTTCGCGCTTTCGGTGGTGCTGATGTACATCATTCTGGCCTCGCAGTTCGAAAACCTCGTGCATCCGTTCACGATTCTGTTGTCGCTGCCGCTGTCGGTGCCGTTCGCCTTTGTGTCGCTGCTGGCGGCCAACCAGACGATCAATCTCTACTCGGCGCTGGGATTGCTGGTGCTGTTTGGCGTCGTCAAAAAGATCGCCATCCTGCAGATCGATCACATGAACAAGTTGCGCGAAGCCGGCCTGGAACGCGCCGCCGCCATTCTGCAGGGCAATCGCGACCGACTGCGCCCGATCCTGATGACCACGTTGACGCTCATTGCCGGGATGTTGCCGCTGGCCCTGGGCACCGGCCCGGGCGCCGAGGAACGCCGCGCCGTGGCCGTGGTGGTAATCGGCGGCCAGGCGCTGTGCCTGTTGCTGACGCTGGTGGTCACGCCGGTGGTTTATTCCCTGCTCGACGATCTGGGACTGAAATTGCAGTGGCGTCACTGGCGGGTGGGCCGGAACGCCACGCCGGTTTCTCCCTCAACCCAAGCGGGCCTCTGAGCCGCGCGCCTGTCGGCTGATGCGAGCCGGCCCGCTGCGAGCAACCGCCGGAGCGCCGGTGCCATGCCCCGCCTCAGGCATCCAACCGTCCGTAGCGTCGGATTTCGGGCCAGATCAGCGCCACCGCCAGCACCACCAGAATCGTCCCCACACCGCCAGAGACGACCGAAATCATCGCGCCGGTCACGATCGAGTTGCCCATCGCCGGCCCGAACAGATGCGCCACCAGGCCGGATTCGAACCCGCCCAGCTCGTTGGAGGTGCCGATGAACAGGCTGTTGACGGCCGAGACCCGCCCGCGCTTCTCGTCCGGAGAGAGCAATTGCACCAGCGTGTGGCGGATCACCACGCTGACGTTGTCCACCGCCCCGCAGAGAAACAACATCGCAAACGACAGCCAGAACCATTTCGAGAGCCCGAACGCAATCGTCGCCAAGCCAAACACCGTCACAGCCAGCAACAGCGCCCGCCCGGCGCGCTCCATCGGCGGTCGGTGCGCCAGAATCAGCGCGCAGAGCACCGCCCCGGCCGGCATCGCCGCCTGTAACAAGCCCAGCCCGCCGGGCCCGGCCTGCAAAATGTCCCGCGCATACACCGGCAGGAGCGCCGTCGCCCCGCCCAACAACACCGCAAACATGTCCAGCGTGATCGTGCCGAAAATGATGCGATTCCGGAGCACGAACCGGAAACCGGCCAGCAGATTCGCCAGCGACATGGGCTCGCGCCGCCCGACCACGTGGCGGGCGCGGATCAGCGCCACCATCGCAAAGCAGAACAACGCCGCTGCCGTGTTGAAGGCGTAAACCGGCACGGCGCTGTGGGTCAGGGCGATCAACGCGCCGCCGGCCGCCGGTCCGGCGACCGAGGAAAGATGAAACACACCGGTGTTCCACGTCACCGCGCGCGAAAACAGCGACCGCGGCACCAGATACGGCAGAAACGCCGCGCTGGCCGGCCACAGGAACGTGCGCGCCGCACCGGACAGGAACAAACACGCGTAAATCCAGCCCACCGGAGCGTCAAACGCCGAGATTGCCGTCAGGCCCAGACTCGCCAGCGCAATGACACCGATCATCGCCAGAATCACCCGCTTGCGCTCGTAGTTGTCGGCCACATGCCCGGCCGGCAGCGTACCCAGAATCATCGGTACCATTTGCGTCAGCCCCACCAGACCCAGATTCAGCGCCGAGCCGGTCCGCTCGTAGATTTCCCATCCCACCGCCACCACGAGCATTTGCTGGCCAAACGCCGCCACCAGCCGCCCCACCAGATACAGCGTAAAATCCCGAATCCGCAGCACCGCATACGGATCATGCGCACGCTCCGCCGCCGGTCGCGGCAGCGTCGGCGTCCATTCCTCGTGGTCCATATCGCCCCGCCGAAAGTAGCCGGAAATCCAGCCGCGTCGAGCCGCCCCTGCATTCAAAGCGCCCCGCCCCGGCACGAGTGCGTACGCCGGCGCAGCGAACCGACTGTGGCCGATGCAACCCGACACCGAGGGCGCGTCGGCGGTCCGCGGCGCGGCGGGCCTCTCGTTCGTCCGGGATTCGTTTGACGCTCCGGGGCCATTCCCCTAGCGTTCGGACAATGCTATGATTTACCGCCCATGATCGGGTTCATCGTTAAAAAGATCATCGGCTCGAAAAACGATCGGGAGCTGCGCCGGCTCTGGCCGATCGTGCGCCGAATCAACGAGATCGAAGCGGGCCTGAGCGCGCTCTCGGACGACGATCTGCGCGCCCGCACCGCCGAGTGGAAGGCGCGGCTCTCGGCCATCCGGGACAAGGCCGAGCTCAAGGCGGCGCTCGACGCGCTGCTGCCGGAGGCCTATGCCGTGGTCAAAAACGTCTGTCGGCGGCTGACCGAGCGCAAAACCGAGATCATCGTCCGGGGGCATCCGATCATCTGGGACATGATCCCCTTCGATGTGCAGTTGCTCGGCGCCATTGCGCTGCACCAGGGCAAGATCGCCGAAATGGCCACCGGCGAGGGCAAAACCCTGGTGGCGACCATGCCGGTGTACTTGAACGCGTTGACCGGCCTGGGCGTGCACGTGGTCACCGTCAACGATTACCTGGCCCAGCGCGACAGCGAGTGGATGGGCGCGATCTACCGGTTTTTGGGCCTGACGGTCGGCTGCATCGTCCACGACCAGCCCCCGGCGGTGCGCCGCGAACAGTACTATTGCGACATCACCTACGGCACCAACGCCGAGTTCGGCTTCGATTATTTGCGCGACAACGGCATGGCCGTGCGCCCCGAAGAACAGGTCCAGCGCGGTCACTACTACGCCATCGTGGACGAGGTGGACTCGATCCTCATTGATGAAGCGCGCACGCCGCTGATCATCAGCGGCCCGGCCGTCCACACCTTCGACGAGCAATACGCCCAGTGGAAACCGCTGGTCGAGTCGCTGGTGCGCGCGCAGGAACGGCTCTGCGCCCGTTTCCTGGCCGAAGCCGAGTCGCTCATCCGCAAACTCCACCCGGCCGACGGCAGTGAACCGCCCAACCGTGCCGAGCTCGAGCATCAGCTCGGCCGGCTGCTGTTCCGCGTCAAAATGGGCCAGCCCAAATCCGAGGGTCTGCTGCGACTGCTCGAGGACCCGGAAAACCTCAAGCTCATGAACCAGGCCGAGTTGCAGTTGCACGCCGATCAGAAAAAGGCCGAACTCTTCGCCGAAAAAGAGGAACTCTACTTCGCCATTGACGAGAAAAGTCACGAGGCGGACCTGACCGAGAAAGGCCGCGCGTTTCTCAGTCCCAAGGATCCGGACGCATTCGTGTTGCCGGATCTGACCGTGGCGTTGCACGAGATTGACACCGGCCCGGAAACCGATCCACGCAAGCGCTTCGAAGCCAAGGCCCGCCTCCAGGCCGAATTTCAGGCCAAGGCCCAGAAAATCCACGCCATCTCGCAGCTCCTCAAGGCCTACTGCCTTTACCAGCGCGACGTCGAATACGTCGTCCAGGACAACAAGGTCATCATCGTGGACCAGCACACCGGTCGGTTGATGCCCGGCCGCCGCTGGAGTGACGGCTTGCACCAGGCCGAGATCGGAAGAGCAC
>CAYXJB010000057.1:0-8954 GCA_964465445.1 uncultured Verrucomicrobiota bacterium | reverse complement strand
CACCATCACCATCCAAAACTACTTCCGCCTCTACGACAAGCTCGCCGGCATGACCGGCACGGCCGAGACCGAGGCCACCGAGTTCTGGGACATCTACAAACTCGGTGTGCTGGTCGTGCCCACCAACAAGCCCTGCATCCGCAAGGACTTCAACGACTCGGTGTACAAAACCAAACGCGAGAAATACGCCGCGGTGCTCGAGGAGATCAAACGCATCCACGCCCAGGGCCGGCCCATCCTGGTGGGCACCATCTCCGTCGAGGTCAGCGAACATCTCTCGCGCATGCTCCAGCGCGAACGACTGCCCCACTCGGTCCTCAACGCCAAATACCACCAGCAGGAGGCCGAGATCGTCGCCCGCGCCGGCCAGCGCGGCGCCATCACCATCGCCACCAACATGGCCGGACGTGGCACCGACATCAAACTCGGCCCCGGCGTGGCCGAGCTGGGCGGCCTGCACGTCATCGGCACCGAGCGGCACGAGGCCCGGCGCATTGACCGGCAGTTGCGCGGCCGTTGCGCCCGCCAGGGCGACCCGGGCAGCTCCCATTTCTTCATCTCGCTGGAAGACGATCTGATGCGGCTGTTCGGCTCCGACCGGATCGTCAAATACATGGAACGCATGGGCCTGGAAGAGGGCCAGGAACTCCAACACCCGCTGCTCAACCGCTCGATCGAGCAGGCCCAAAAACGCGTCGAACAACACAACTTCCAGATCCGCAAGCGCACGCTCGAATACGACGATGTGATGAACCGCCAGCGCGAGGTCATTTACGGCTTCCGCAACGAAATCATCCACGCCCCCGACGTGCGCGACCGGCTCATGGACATCATCGAGGAGGTCGTCATCCAGAAGGTCGAGCAGTTCACCAAACCGGAGTTCGACCCCAACGAATGGCAGATCCGCGCGCTGGCTGACTGGGTGAACCTGACATTCCCGCTGGGCATGCCCGAGAGCGAGATCATCAAGGCCGCCCGGTCCGGCCACGAAGAACCCGTGCCGGGCTCGATCTACGACGGCCTGAGCCCGGCGCAGTTCGCCGTCTGCAATTTCATCCTCGAAAGCGTCCGCAAGGCCTACGAACTGAAGGTCAGCTTCGAAGACCCGGCCAAGCTCGCCACCGTCGAGCGCTTCACCATCCTGGCAGCCATTGACAAACTCTGGCAGGAACACCTCTACGAGATGGACAGCCTGCGCTACAGCATCGGCCTGCGCAGCTACGGACAGCGCGATCCGCTCATCGAATACAAGGCCGAGGCCTACAAGCTCTTCGACGAGCTGATGGTCAACATCAAGACCGAAATCTGCCACAACGTATTCCGCAGCGCCTCCAGCCTCATGGCGTTCGAGAATTTCCTGCGCACCATCCCGCAACAGACGCTGCACCAGAGCACCAGCGCCTTCGGCGGCGCGCCCACCAGCACCGCCAGCACCCGCGCCGATGCCGCGCCCCGGCCCAGCGACGTGGTCAGCGAAGCCGCCGCCGCCGTGGAAAAAGTCCGCCCGGCACGCGTCGGCCCCAAGGTCGGTCGCAACGATCCCTGCCCCTGCGGCAGCGGCAAAAAATTCAAACACTGTTGCGGCCGTTGACCGGGCGGCGCTGCCGGCCCGAACGCGCCGGGCTCGACCGCCACCAGGCTCGCCCGGTCTGAGTGAGCGTGCCGCCGCGTTCGGCGTCTCCAACGGATCGGCCGGGCCGGTTTTTCGGTTTCCCGTTTTTCGGGGTTGCTCGCGGCGGCAGTGCGGCCGAAATTCAACCCGACTATGAAACCCGACTCGTCCCGCCGTTGGCGACCGATCCCCAAGCCGTTGTTGGCAGCCCTCGTTCTGGCCGCCGTGCCCGCAGCGGCTCAATTCGCTCCGCAACTGGGCGAACCGCCGCCCGCGCCCAAGGATGTGTCGGCGCTGCCGCGCCGCGTCGAACCATTCTCGGTCACCGGCGGGTTCAGCATCAACACCGCCTCACGCGAGGCGGTGCGCTCGTTTTTCAACGCCGTGTACAGCGCCTCGGAGGGCGTGCCGATGGATTCGAGCGCGCAGGTGGCCTCGTGCATCGCCGGCACCAACGGCACGGCGTTTGTCGAAGCCGAGCTGCGACGCCTCAACTGGTTTCGCGCCATGGCCGGCATACCGGCGAGCGTGAGCTTTGCCTCGACCAACAACGTGCGCTGTCAGCAGGCGGCGCTGATGATGGCCCGCAACAATGCGCTCAATCATTTCCCGCCGACGAGCTGGTTCTGTTACACCAGCGACGGCGCGCTGGCGGCGCAGAATTCCAATCTGGCCCTGGGCTACAGCGGGGCGGCGGCGATCACCGGTTACATGCTGGATTTTGGCCCGGGCAACACCGCGGTGGGACATCGGCGATGGTTGCTCTATCCCCAAACCCAGATCATGGGCGGAGGCGACGTGCCGGCGCAGAGCCCGTATGCTGACGCCAACGCGACCTGGGTGTTCGACGGGCATTTTTTTGACCCACGACCGGCTACACGCACGCCGTACGTGGCCTGGCCGCCGGCCGGCTATGTGCCCTATCAGGTGGTGTTCCCGCGCTGGTCGTTCAGTTATCCGGGCGCCAACTTCACCAACGCCGTCATCACAATGAAAAGCAACGGCATCAACGTGTCGGTGTTCAAGGAAACCCTCCAGCCCGGCTTCGGCGAGAACACCGTTGTGTGGGTGCCCATGGGACTGGATCCGAACAACTTCGCCACTGTTTTCCCGTTCAACGGCAGCGACACCGTGTACACCGTCACCATCAGCAACATCGTCGGCATGCCGCAAACCGCCTACACCTACACGGTCACGGTGTTCGATCCGGCCGTGCCCGGGGCGGACTTTTATCCGCCGACGATCAGCGGGCCGAACCAGCCGGTCGTGGGAGCGTCGAATTTCTACACGTTCAACGCGGTCACCAACGCCACCAGTTACCAGTGGCGCGTCTCGCAGCGGGCGGCGTTCTGGCTGAGCGACGGTGCCGAGACCGGCTCGACCAACTGGGACATCGTCACCACCACCAATTACAATCCGCGCGTCACCGCGCCCTATCCGGTCTATGCGGGCAGTTACGCCTTCAACCTGCGTCATCCCGCCCCGCCGGCCACCGACATGCTCACGCTCAAGCAGGCCTTCATACCCGCGACCAACGGCATGCTGAGCTTCCGCAGCCGGTTGACCTGGGCCTACACGGACGAATTCGCCAAGGTGCAGGTCTCGACCAACGGCGGTAGCACCTGGATGGACATCTACTCGCAACCGGGCAGCGGCAGCCAGGGGGAAACCACCTTCGCGCTGCGCTCCGTCTCGCTGGGCGCTCTGGCCGGCCGCACCACCCGGTTGCGGTTCAACTATGTCGTCACGCCCGGGGGCAGTTATTTCCCGTGGCAGAATCCCGGCGACGGTTGGACCATTGACGAGATCGTAATCACCAACGCCGAGATCCTTCTGCCTCTGGCGACCAACGCTACCGCCGATACCAACTTCGTTTTCGTTCCGGCTCAGGCCACCAACTACGAGCTGCAGGTGCGCGCGTTGATTTTCACCGAGTTCCCGCTGGATTGGGGGCCGGTCAAAACGGTCAGCGCCGTGGTGGGCGCACCGGTGCTGCAACTGAGCGCGCCGGTGCTGACCAACAACCAGGTGTGGATTCCCTTCACGGTGCTCTCGGGCAGCCCCGCGACGTTCCGCCTGCTGGAGGCCGACCAGCCGCAGGGCCCGTGGACCACCAACACCTCGGCCGCCCTCACCACCAACATGCCGGGCACATCCTATCGTTTCAGCGTGGCTCTCACCCCCGGCAAACGGTTTTACCGCGTTCAAACACCCTGAACCGCCGCGCCAAACACCCGGGAGCGCGACACCCCGAGCTTCCTGCGACAGGCCTTCGCCACCGGCCCGCGCCGGCGCGGGTTCACGGTCCGGCGGGCGAATTGGTTTTGGCCGGTTCGGGCGGCGGGCGCAACGGCCAGCGGTCCGAGTCGGTCCGCGCAGTGGCCATGATGTGCTCGATTCGTTTGACCAGCTCGGGATGTTGGTCGGCGAGGTTGCGGGTTTCGCCCGGATCGGTTTTCAGATCGTAGAGTTCGAGCGGCCCGCCCGGCCGCAGGCGCAGGCCCTTCCACGAGTCGAGTCGGACGGCTTGTTTGGAGCCTTTTTCGTGAAATTCCCAATACAGGTATTCGTGTCGGTTGGTGAGCGGGCGGCCCAGCAACAACGGCAGCACCGAGATGCCGTCAATGCCCGGGGGCGTTTCGGTGCGCGCGATTTCGGCCGCCGTGGACAAAAAATCCCACGCGGCCCAGGGCACGTCGCTGACCTGGCCGGGTTTGATGCGGGCCGGCCAGCGCACGAGCATCGGCACGCGAATGCCGCCCTCGGTCAGATCGCGTTTGTGGCCGCGGAACGGACCGGAGCTCTGGAAAAACTTTGGGTCCACGCCGCCTTCCTTGTGCGGGCCGTTGTCGCTGCTGAAAAAGATCACCGTGTCCTGGGCGATTTTGAGTTTGTCCAGATGTTCGAGCAACTGGCCCACGTAGCCATCCAGACGCGTGATCATGGCGGCCTTGTTTTTTTCGGGCTGCGGCCAGGGTTCGTTGCTGTAGGGAGCGTCTGAGGGCACTTCCATGCCGTTGCCGGTGCGCGCGCCCAGTTCGTTGTTGGCGTGCGGAATGGTGTAGTTGAGGCAGAGGAAAAACGGTCGGTATCGGTTGCTGAAATCCGGTTTGTTGTAGCGGATGAAATTCAACGCGGCCTTGGTGAAGAGGTCCGGCGCATACAGCGCTTTGCGTCCGCCGGAATTCTCAAGGAGCGTGAGCTTGCCATCGAATCCCTCGAACCCGGCCCGCGGCGGATCGTATCGCCACAGAAACGCCGGATAGTAATCGTGCGCGTGGACGTTCTCGAGGTAGCCGACGAACTCGTCGAAGCCCTTTTTCTGCGGCACGCCCGGCAGGCCTTCGTCCGAAAGACCCCATTTGCCAATCAGCCCCGTCCGATAACCGGCCCGCTGGAGCAATTGTGCCACGGTGACTTCGTCGGCCCGCAACGTGCCGCCGCCGACGTTGCCGCGCAGATTCAAATGTCCGGTGTGCTGGCCCAGCATCAACGCGGCGCGCGAAGGCATGCACACCGTACTGCCGGCGTAAAAATCGGTAAACCGTATCCCCTCGGCCGCGAGCCGATCCAGATTCGGCGTCCGAATCCGCTTCTGCCCGTAACAGCCCAAATCCCCGTAACCCAGATCGTCAGCGAGGATAAAAATGATGTTCGGCCGGCGCGGTGACGGCGGAGGCGATTCGACGGCGTCGGCTGCGAGTGTGCGCACGCCGGGCATCCAGAGCCCGAACGCCACGCTCACCGGCCACAGTGCCTTGAACCCGGTCCGGACACGATTCCACATCACGGCCGGGATTGTGCGAGCCGCCCAACATCGCGTCCAATGAAAACACCATCGCCGGCCGGGGCGCGCGAAATTCGCTTTCCATAACGACCGGCAGCGCGCATCGTTGCGCGGGATGTCCGGGAACGAATCAACCCCGAGCAGTCAGGAAAAGCCCCGTCGTCGTCGCGGTCGCCGGGGCGGCCGACGGCATCATCGCGCTCCGGCGGCGATCAGTAGCGCGCCGCCGCCGGCGACAGGCGCGGTCGAGCCCGCCCCTGCCACGGCGCACCCGGCGCAAGCCGCCCCGCCCCGGAAGGCGGAGACCTTTGACGGCTCGGCCATCAGCCGTGCCGTCCAGGAGGTCAGCGCCATCATCGAGTCGCTTCGCAAGGTGCTCGATCAGATGGAGGAAGTGCTCGAGCTGGTCGAGCTGGCCGAGCGACAGAACATCGCCGACGAACAGGAAATCCAAAATCTGCGTCGGCTCTTGCAACAACTCCAGCGCACCGGCGGCAGCCGGGGACGAAACCAGCCCGCTCAGCCCGATTAATCCCGCCGCAGTTCCGCCGGCGCACCGAATCGCCAACCGATGCAACTGACCAGCCGTTCCCACCGACCGAATTCACCGATTCAGTTCAGCTTGCTCCGAACGATTGCCCGCCTGGTTCTCACCAGCGCGCTGGTATCGCTCGCGTCGCTCGCCGACCAAAATCCGGTTGCGGACACCGGCAAACCGCCTGCGGACGCGGGCAAACCGCCTGGACTCGCTTCCAGCACCGGACCGGGCCGCTCCAACATCATTTCGGAGCGAACCGAGCCGGTGACGCGTTCTGAATCGCAGCAAACGCAAACCCGCGCCGACGCCGGACCTTCCTCCCGGACCGCTTCCAGCCCGGAGGCGGGTGCGACCAATCCGCCACCGACGTTTGCCGACGTGCCCTACGGACCGCATCCGAGAAACGTACTGGATTTTTGGAAAGCGCATTCGAGTCGCCCGGCCCCGGTGGTGGTGTTCATCCACGGCGGCGGATTTCGCGGCGGCGACAAGTCCCTGGCTCGCCGCGATCCGTTGGTGTGGGAGTTTCTGCGGCGCGGCGTTTCCTTCGCCTCGATCAATTACCGGTTTCTCGATCAGGCGCCCGTGCAGGACATCCTGCACGACGCGGCGCGGGCCATTCAGTTTATCCGGGCCCGCTCGACCGACTGGAACGTGGACAAGCGACACATCGCCGCGTACGGCGGCTCGGCCGGTGCCGGCACCGCTTTGTGGCTGGGGGTGCGGGACGATCTGGCCGACCCGCAACAGTCCGATCCGGTGCGACGCGAGTCCTCCCGCCTGTGCGCGGCCGGGCTGTTCAATCCGCAGGCCAGCTACGACCTGCTGCGTTGGGAGGAATTCCTCGGGCCGTTCCGCGATGAATGGCTGCGCTCACCGCAGGAGATCGCCGAGTTTTACCATCTCAAGGATGGCGGCGCGCTTCAGAGCCCGGAGGGACAACGCATCCGACGCGAATGCGACATGTTGCACTGGTTCTCGGCGGATGACGCGCCGGTCTTCGCCGCCTGCTCGGAAGCCGACAGCCCGGCCCAGAATCGCGGGCACTACCTCCATCACCCCGCTCACGTGCACGAAATCGAAAAGCACTGCCGTGCCGCAGGCATCCCGTGCACGGTGGTCCTGACCCGCGGCGAGATCAGCCGGCGCGACGTGTTGACGCAGTGGTTCGAGTTCGCGCTGAAACAACTCCGGTCGCGCTGAGCAGTGTGCGGTCATTTCACCAGCGCGAGAATCTGCTTGAACTCTTCGGTGCCGGCCTGGCCCAGCAGCTCGAACAGAATCATTTCAGTCGTCACCACGATCGCGCCGGCGGTTCGAACGCGTTCCAGTCCCCAGCGCAGGTCCTCGGGCGTGCGCGAAGAGACTGCGTCGGCCACCACAAACGGTCGCACGCCGGCTTCCAGCAACCCCAGCGCCGTTTGACACACGCACACATGCGCCTCGATCCCACAAAGGATCAGGTCCGCCACGGCCCGGTGGCGCACCGCCTCAAGAAAACCCGGCGCGCGACAGCAATCGAACGCGACCTTCTCGATGGGCGTGTGCCCTTCGAGCTCACCGGCGATTTCCGAGACCGTCGGCCCCAGTCCATTGCGGTACTGCTCGGTCCAGAACAACGGCAATTGGAGAATGCGCGCGCCGCGGATCAGCCGCTGCGCGTTGCGAATCAGCCGCGGCCACTCGAAAATCACCGGCGCGAACCGCTCCTGAATGTCCACCACCAGCAAACCCGCCCGGGCGCGGCACACCCGAAGCGAACCCCCTACAGAATCGGCCCCATTCATGCCGCGCGAACTTGAAGTCGGATCGCAGCCGCGTCAAGGCGCGGTGCGCGCGGCGGCGCCGTTCCCACACAAGAGCGGGCTGGTGACGCGAGTCGTCGTGGCCCGACCGGGAAGGATCTTGACAAGGGCAGGGGTTCTGGTTTGCTGTTTGAGGGCGGTGCCTCGGTAGCTCAATTGGTAGAGCAGTTGACTCTTAATCAATTGGTTCCAGGTTCGAGTCCTGGCCGGGGCACCAGACCGATTCACCCGTTGTCGAACCGGAACCGCAACTTTGAACGACGTTTCACACCGAGACGTCCAACGCACGATGACTCCACCAAACCATTCCTCTGCACAAACGGACGACCGGATGAGCCGACGCGAAGCCTTGAAAACCACGGCGGCCCTGACGGCCGTGACGGTCTTAACCCCGGGCGCAATCGCCCAGCCCGCTGCCAGTCCGCGAACCAGCGGCCCGTTCAGCCTGCCGCCGCTGCCGTATCCGTACGACGCGCTCGAGCCGCACATTGATGCGCGTACCATGGAAATTCATCACCAACGCCATCACCAGGCGTACGTGGACAATCTCAACAAAGCCCTCGCTTCGGCGCCGCATCTGGCAGAGAAATCCGTCGAGGAAATCATTTGCCATCTGGACACCGTGCCCGAGTCCATCCGCACGGCCGTGCGCAACCACGGCGGCGGTCATTACAACCATTCGCTCTTTTGGCGCATGATGTCCGGGAACGGCGGCGGCGAACCCAGGGGTGATCTGGCGCGCGCCATCGAAAAACGGTTCGGCTCGTTCGCTGATTTCAAAACGATCTTCAGCGACACCGCGGCCAGAGTTTTCGGCAGCGGCTGGGCGTGGTTGGTCTGGGACGGCGGACGCCTCGTGGTGGAATCCACGCCCAATCAGGACAGCCCGCTCAGTGCCGGGCGCACGCCCCTGCTGGGCCTCGATGTCTGGGAACACGCCTATTACCTCAAGTACCAGAACCGCAGGGCAGATTACATCGCCGCCTGGTGGAATGTCGTCAACTGGGACTTCGTAGCCGAGCGATTCGCAGCTCTGAGGTAGCGATTCCCGCCCGGGCAGGCAGGGGACTCGCAGCCCTCGCGCGCTGCTTTCGCTCGAAGCCCACGCGTTGCCGCACCGATTCGCCGCGCGCCCGATTCGGTTGCGTGACGGCAACCAGTCCGCGGCCACCGGGCCACGATGCGCCGGCTGCGACCCGCCCCGACGCGATC
>CAYXJB010000056.1:11096-15313 GCA_964465445.1 uncultured Verrucomicrobiota bacterium | reverse complement strand
AGGTGACCGGCAGTTGGCGGGCGCGCTCGCGCAAGGGCGGCGGCAGGGTGGCGAGCGTGGCCTCGATTTCGGCCGAGGCCAGTTGCTTGAGTTTGCTCCAGCACGGGGCCATGGTTGGCGACGGCGATCGGGCCTCAGCCGGTTTTGCGCGAGGCGCGCTTGCGAAAGCGCTGAAAAGCGCGCAGCACGGCCGGATGTGTTTCGAAAAACTCCGCCAGGTCGGTGAGCATCTCCAGCGTGGCCGGGCTGAGGTGATGTTCAATGCCCTCGATGTCGGCTTTTTGCGATTCGGCATCCACTCCCAGAAGCGAGAAGAAGCGCGAGAGGGCCGCGTGGCGTCGTTTGATTCGGCCGGCGATTTTCCGCCCGCGCGGCGTCAGGATCAGCCCCCGGTATCGCTCGTATTTGAGGTAACCTTCCTGGCCGAGGCGCTTGACCATGTTGGTGACCGAGGCCTGGCGGACCTGGAGCGAAGAAGCGATGTCCACCGCCCGGGCGTATCCCTTGGTCTCGATCAATTCGTGGATACGCTCGAGGTAATCTTCCGCGCTCTGACTGGGTGCGCGTTTGCGCATCGCGTGGGATTAAACACCGTTTCCCGAGAGCACGGCAAGTCGGGCTTGCGCGGAGCGCGGCGCACGGCCTGTTCGGTCACCGGCGGTGGCCGGCTCATCGGCGAGGCGAATTGGCGCCGAGGGCCGTTTGGCACATCGTTCCGGCATGGATCGTTTTTGGATCGGTGCGGCCGCGGCGTTGGTTCTGGCGGCCGGCGCGTGCAATCGCAGTGGTCCGGGCAGCGCGTCGCCACAGGCAACGGATGTCTCCGGGGCAACGCAGCGCGTGTTCGAGGTGCGCGGCACGATTCTGGAACTGCAGCCGCAAGAAAAAACCGTCCGCATCCGGCACGAGGAGATTCCCGGTTACATGGCGGCAATGACGATGCCCTTCGAGGTGCGCGACACCAACGAACTGGCGGGCCTGGAGGCGGGCGACACGGTCGTGTTCCGCCTCAACGTGACCGAAACCGATGGTTGGATTGACCGAATCCGAAGACTGGATCTGCCCCGGACCAACAGTTTGCCCACGCGCGGGCCGTTCCGGTTTGTGCGCGAGGTCGAACCGTTGCAACCGGGCGATGTGTTGCCGGCGTACGTGCTGACGAATCAATTCGGGCGCGCCTTCCGGACCGACGAGTTCAGGGGGCGCGCGCTGGCGATCACGTTCATTTTCACCCGCTGTCCGTTTCCCACGTTTTGTCCGCGCATGAGCGAGCACTTTGCCGAGGTGCAGCGCCGGTTGCTCCATCGCGCCGGCGGGCCGACCAACTGGCATTTGCTGACGATCAGTTTCGATCCGGACTTTGACACGCCCGAGGTGCTGCGGCGTTACGCCGAGGCGCGCGGGGCCGATCCGGCGCACTGGACCTTTGCGACGGGGGATCTGGTGGACATCACCGCATTGGGCGAGCAGTTCGGGCTGGTGTTTTGGCGCGACCCGGCCGCCGGCGGGATCAATCACAACCTCCGCACGGTGGTGGTGGACGCGCAGGGCCGGGTGCGGAGCATCTGGCGGGAAAACAAATGGACACCCGACGAGCTGGTCGAGGCGCTGGTGAGCGCGGCGACCGTGAACGCACCGAGCGGACCGTCAGCGCCGCGCTGAGTCCGGGCGGGCTCGCGCGCCGTCCAAGAACAGTCGCACCATCCGTTCGGTCTCGGCTCGCCGCGGCAGCGGCACCGCATCGAGCAGCCCGCGCATGACGCGCAGCACGATCACCGCGTAAAAACCCTCGGCCAACTCGGCCGGGTGGTAGGGCGATTCAAGTGTGCCCTCGGTCTTGGCGCGGCGAAACACCGCCTCGAAAAAGCGCAAGTTGCGCTGTCGCTTGCGCGCACTGAGCACGTTGCGCGGCACTTCGTCTCCCGGGGCAAACACCGTCGCAAACGCCAGTCGCGTCATGTCCCGGTGCGACCGGGCAAAGTCGAACAGCGCCGCGGCCATTCCGGTCAGTTGCTCCTCGAGCGTCCGGGCGTGTGCGACGCCCTGCTGCAACCGCTCGAAAGCCAGATCGAAGGCGTGGTCGAGCAACACCTTGTAAAGCCGCGCCTTGCTGCCGAAGTGGTAGTAAAGCGTCGGCAGCGTGAAACCGGTGCCCGCGATGATATCGCGCGTCGAGGCCCCGGCATAGCCGCGCGCAGCGAACTGCCGCAGGGCGGCCTGAAGGAGTTTCTGGCGGACGTTACCCCGGCTGCTGTGCATCGGCGGCAGCATACGCCCGGGCCCGTTGGAGTGAAAGAACGGCCTGCAGCCTCGGATCGGGCTCAAGGCCCGGCGGGTTTGGGGATTGGCTCGAGCCGGGGCGAGGCGTTTAACTGGGCGCGCGATGCGTGTGTTGATCGTTGGCTGCGGGTACGTGGGTTTGGCGTTGGGCGAGAGGCTGGCGCAGCGTGGTCACGCGGTATTCGGCCTGCGGCGCTCGGCGGAGGCCGACGCCCGGCTCCGTGCGGCGGGCATCGTACCGCTTCGCGGTGACATTGCCCGGATCGAGACGCTGCGCAAGTTGCCGGGTGACTTGGACTGGGTCGTGAACTGCGCCGCCACACGCGGCGGGAATGTCGAGGATTACGAGCAGGTTTACCGGCGCGGCAATCTGAATTTGATCGAAGTGCTGGCCGGTGCGCCGCTGAAAAAATTCGTCTTCACCAGCAGCACCGGCGTGTACGGGCAGCAGGGTGGTTCGGTGGTGACCGAGGAAAGCCCGACGCAGCCGGCGTCGCCCGCTGCCGGCGTGCTGTTGGAAGCCGAGCGCGTGCTGCGGCAGGCGGCCGCCGAAGGTCGCCTGCCGGCCGTGATCCTGCGCGCGGCCGGCATTTACGGCCCGGGCCGGGGCTATTGGTTGAAACAATTTCTCGCTGGTCAGGTCGTCCCGGAGGCGCAGGCCGGGCGGCTGTTGAACATGATCCATCGCGACGATCTGGTCAGCGCGATCCTCGCGGCGCTGGAACGCGGACAACCGGGTCAGGTGTACAACGTCGTGGACGACGAGCCGGTGACGCTGCGCGAGTTTTTCGAATGGCTGGCGGCGCAAACGGGCCGGCCGTTGCCGTCGGGCGGGTCGGGTTCGGCCGCCGCCGGGCCCCGCGCGGCCACCAACAAGCGCGTCTCGAATCGCAAACTCCGCCAGGAATTGGGCTGGTCGCCGCGCTATCCGAGCTTTCGCGAAGGCTGTGCGCTCGAGCTGGCGCGGCTGCAGCAGGGTGGCGAGTCGGCGTGACGATCGTGCGTCGGGATTGGGCCGGGCGCACGAGCCTTTGGGTTCTTATTCTGTGCTGGCCTTGCCGGCGTATTTTTTTGTGGCCGTGTCCACGCGAATCACGTCGCCGATGGCCAGGAACAGCGGCACCATGATCTCCAGACCGGTTTCGAGCCTGGCTTCCTTCCAGGTGGCGTCGGAGCCGCCGCGAATGGGCGGAGCGGTCTCGACGATTTTGAGCGACACTTGAGCCGGCAGCACAATGTCGAGCAACACCCCGTCGAGCAGCAGGGCCTTGTACTCCTCGTTTTCCTTCAGAAACCAGCGTCGCTCGCCCAGTTGCGCTTCGTTCAGCTCCAATTCGTCGAACGTCTCGGCATCCAGGAACACGTGCGTGTCGCCCCGGGCATAGCTGTAGCTCACCCGGCGGGTTTGCATCTCGGCCACCGACACGCGCTCGTTCTCGGCAAAGACGCGCTCGACGATGCGACCGCTTTTGAGGTGACGCAGGCGCGTATGCAGTTTGTGTTTGGTCTGCGCCGTGCCGGTGATGTGGAAATCCTCGATGATGTGCGCCGCCCCGTCGAGCATCAGCACCATGCCGCGTCTGAATTCCGATGGCAGCACTGTCTGCATAACCGCCTCTCCTGCCGCGAGATTAAGCCCCGGGCCTGATCGCGTCAACGCGCGCAGCCACACACCGCGTCCGCAACCCGCCCGCCGTCTCCGGAGTGCGAAACGTCGGAGCGCGGTCTGTGGCGGGGCGCAGCCGGGTCGGGCCACGGCGCGAGTAGGATCGAGCCCGGTCGGTCCGACCGGGCGGCGCGGCCTTTTTTGCGATGTGTAATCCGGGGCAATTCGTTACGCTGGCGGCGTGCAAGTGCGTTTCCTTCTGGGGCCGGCCGGCAGCGGCAAAACGCATCGTTGCCTGGCCGAAGTGCGCGCCGAGCTGGTGCGCGCGCCC
>CAYXJB010000056.1:0-11050 GCA_964465445.1 uncultured Verrucomicrobiota bacterium | reverse complement strand
CAATTGCTCGCGTCCCCGGAACTGGCCGGCTACACGCGCCTGCGAATCCTGTCGTTCGAACGGCTGGCGGCGTTTGCGCTCGATGCGCTGGATCGCCCCCAACCCGGCGGGCTGAGCGAGGAGGCGCGGCTGATGGTGTTGCGCGCGCTGCTGCTGCGCCATCGGGGAGAACTGAAGATTTTCCGCGCCAGTGTACACCTGGAGGGTTTTGTGCGTCAGGTGAGCGATCGGTTGCGGCAATGCCGTCGGGATCACCTCGGCGCCGAGCGGCTCGAGGAACTGGCCGGCCGGACCGAACTCGATCCGACGCTTCGGGCCAAGCTCGGCGATCTGGCGTTGCTGGCGCGTGCCTATGGCGAATGGCTCCGGGCGCACGGGTTGCGGGACGCCGAGGCACTGCTGGATGCCGCAGCCGAGGCGCTGCGTGCCGGTGACCGGCGGTTGGGGATCGAGGCGTTGTGGCTCGACGGATTTGCCGAATTGAGCGCACAGGAGCTGGAGCTGCTGGCCGCGCTGGTGCCGCATTGTCAGCGGGCCACGCTGGCGTTTTGCCTGCCGGCAGAATCGCACGCGGACGTGTCCTGGCGCTCGCCCTGGTCGCCGGTGGCCGAGACCGCGCGACGCTGCCGCGCCAGGCTCGAAGCCATTCCCGGTGTGGAGATCTCGATCGAACCGCTCCCGACCCGGCCGGGCCAAAATCGGTTCGCTCGCAGCCCGGCTCTGGCGCAACTGGAAGCGCGCCTGGCCGGGCGGATGGCCCCGGCGGAGGCGAGTCTCACGGATCCGGGCGGAGCGATTCGACTGGTGATCTGCCGCGACGTCGAGGCTGAAGCGGTTTATGCGGCGCGGGAAATTCTGCGGGCGGTTCGAGCCGGGGCTCGGTTTCGGGATTGCGCGGTGCTGGTGCGGCGGCTCGATCCGTACCACGCGGCGCTGAGTCGCGTGTTGCGGCGTTACGGTATCCCTTTCTTCATGGACCGGCGCGAGCCGGTGTCGCATCACCCGCTGGCCGAATTGACCCGTTCGGCGATGCGGCTGGCGACGTATGGCTGGCAGCACCAGGACTGGTTCGGCGCGCTCAAGACCGGCCTGGTACGGGCCGCCGAAGCGAATCTGGACCGACTGGAAAACGCCGCGCTGGAACATGGCTGGACGGGGCGGATGTGGCTTCAGCCGCATTTCGGGCGTCCGCAACAGCGGGTGACCGAAGCCTTCGAGGAACTGCGCGCACGGCTGACGCGTCCGTTTGCGAACTTTGCCGATGCGCTCGCAGCCGGAGCGCCATCGGGCGTGAGCAGCCGCCAACTGGCCGCGGCCATTCGCACGCTCTGGGCCGAGCTGGAGGTGGAACGCACGCTGGCGGTCTGGGCCGAGACGGTGGCCGAACGCTTCCTCCAAATTAACGTGCAATCCGAAGTCCACGCCGCGGTGCTCGATCAAATGCACGAGTGGCTCGATCATCTGGTGCTGGCGTTTGGCGACGAGCGACTGCCGCCGGAGCAGTGGCTGCCAATCCTGGAGGCGGGCCTGGCGCACCTGACCGTCGGGGTCATTCCGCCGGCGTTGGATCAGGTGCTGGTCGGCGCGGTGGACCGCTCGCGCAATCCCGAACTGAAGCTCGTCCTGCTGCTGGGCCTCAACGAAGGGCTGTTTCCCGTCCGCGCCGAGCCGGGCCCGTTGCTGACGGCGGCCGAATGCGCCCAGTTGCAGCGGCTGGGCGTGCGGGCCGGACTTTCCGAACCCGAACAATTCGGTCGGGAGCGTTACCTGGCTTACATCGCCTGCACGCGCGCCGGTCAACGACTGGTGATCAGTTGCGCCCGGCGCGACGCCACCGGCCGGGCGAGCAATCCGTCGCTGTTCTTTCATGAACTCGAACAGCTCACGGGTCTCAAGGCCGTGGAATTCGACGCTCCAATGCGCTGGACCGAGGCGGAACATTCCTGCGAACTGGATGCACGCGTGGCGGCGGTCTGTGCCGGTCGGGCCGCCGGCCTGCCCGACGAAGCCGACGCAGCGGCGCTGGCGCAGGTGGCCAATCTGCCGGTGTTCGAGCCGATTCGCACGCGGGTGAGCCGGGTGCGGGAGGCGCTGGCGCTGGAACGGCTGCAACCGGCCACGGTTGAGGCGCTCTACGGGACCGAACTCGAGACGGCGATCGTGGCGCTGGAAGACTTCGCCGCCTGCCCGTTCCGGTTCTTCGCCGCGCGCGGTTTGCGTCTGGAGGAACGCCGGCTCTTTGAATACGACGAGCGCGATCTGGGGCGCTTCCAACACGCGGTGCTCCACGAGTTTCATCGCCGGGTGCGGGCAACCGGACGTCACTGGCGACATCTCAACGCCGTCGAGGCGCGCGTGATTGTGCGCGACATCGCAGAAACGCTCCTGCCCGACTTCGAGGGCGGTCGGTTCGGACATTCGGCGGCGGCGCGATTCGCCGCCGAACTGGCGGTCGAGCGCCTGGATCGGCTCATCGGGGTGCTGATTGACTGGATGGAGCAGTACGAATTCGATCCGGTGGCGGCGGAGCTGGAGTTCGGTCTGCAGCGCGAGGGGCTGCCGGCGTGGCGACTGGCGCTCTCGAATGGCCGCGCGCTGGTGCTGCGCGGTCGGGTGGACCGGCTGGATCTGCATTTTCGCGACGAGGAGGCGCTGGCGGTGGTCATGGACTACAAGTCCAGCGGACGGCAGTTCGACCCGGTCAAACTCCACCACGGTCTGGAGCTGCAATTGTTCGCCTACCTGCGCATGTTGGAGCAGCTCGGGCAGCCGGAGCGATTTTTCGAGATCAAACGGCTCGTGCCCGCCGGCGTGTTTTATGTGCCGGTGAACGGCAACGCCACCGCGTCAATCCGAGCCAGGACCCGACACGAGGCCCGGCACAACGCCCCGGAGCATCGGCTCCAGGCCTATCAGCACTCCGGGCGCTTCCGCGCCGATGTGCTCGATTGGCTGGACAATCGCCGGGCCGAGCAGGGCGATCAGTTTCGCTACCGCCGCAATCGCGACGGCACGCCCTCGGCAAGCTCGAAGGACCCGGTCGAGCCGGGCAGGTTCAACGAACTGCTCGCAGCGGTCGAAGCGCACATCCGCAGCTTCGCGGAGCGGATTTTCGAGGGCGATGTGGCCGTCAGTCCGTATCGTCTCCGAACCGAGACGGCGTGCGATCACTGCGCGTTTCGGGAAGTCTGCCGGTTCGATCCCTGGGTGCAACCGTATCGGCGGCTGAGCGTGCGTCCGTCCGGATCGCCCCGCCACGGGGCTGAAATCTTGATGTCGGCTGACGCGCCGGTCGCCGCCGGTCCGGAGGAGGGAGCATGAGCGCATTGACGGCCCAACAGCACGCGGCGGTCACAGCCTGCGGCAATGCGCTGGTCGTGGCCGGGGCCGGCACCGGCAAAACCCGTACGCTCATCGAACGGTGCCTGCGGCTGCTGCTGCAGGAGCGCGTTTCGATCGAGCGACTGCTGCTGGTCACCTTCACCGAGGCCGCCGCGGCCGAGATGCGCCACCGGTTGCGTGAAGCCCTCCTTCAGGCACGCTTGCAGCGGCCCGATGACGATCACCTGGCCCGGCAGTATGCCCTGCTGGACAACGCCCGCATCAGCACGTTGCACAGCTTCTGCCTGCAACTGGTTCGCGAGCATTTCCACGAGCTGGATCTGGATCCGCAGTTCACGGTACTCGACGAACAGCAGATCGCCCCGCTGCGCCGCGCCGCGCTGGATGCGGTGCTGGAGCGCTTCTATGCCGGTGCGGATGCCACGGCACAGGCGGTGCGGGAGATGATTCGCCTCCTGGGGCGCGGACGGGAGGCGGTGGTACGCCGGTTGGTGCTGCGGATTCACGATTACGCCCGGTCGCTGCCCGATCCGGAAGCGTGGCTGGACGAACAGCGCCGCCGCTTCGAGCAATCGCACCCGGCCGAGCTGCGCGAGCTGTGGCTGCAGGCGGTTGCCTCCTGGCGCGACGAGTGGCTGGCCGAGTCGGAACACTGGCCCTCCGACCTACCGGCATTGGGAACCTGTCGGGAAGCGCTCCGGCAACTGGCCACGAACCCTGAAGTCGAGACCGCCGCCCGGGTGTTGGCCGCACTGGTGGCCGTGGACAACGCGCCGGAGGGCTGGCCGCGCGGCACCAAAAAGGCACGCAAACCCGTGGCCGAGTGTTTCGATGAAGCGGCGTTTCTGGCCTCGGTGGCCCCGGGCGCCGGCCCGGACGATCCCCTGCAGGAAGACTGGGAGCAGACCCGGCCGCACATGCTGGCGTTGCTCGAACTGACGCGCGCTTTCACCGCGGAATTCGCCGCCCGCAAGCGCGAGCTGGCCGGGTTGGATTTTGCCGATCTGGAGCAGTTCGCGCTGCGGTTGCTGCGCCGCTCGCCCGATGGCGCGCCCACACCGGTCGCGCAGGCGTGGCGTGCGCAGCTCGAACACATCCTAGTGGACGAGTACCAGGACATCAACGGCGCGCAGGACGCGATCCTGACCGCCCTGGGGCGCGAGGGCGAGGGCAACCGATTTCTGGTCGGCGATGTCCAGCAAAGCATCTACCGCTTCCGGCTCGCGAACCCGAACATCTTCGTGCGCTATCAGAATCAATGGAAGCAGCCCGGCGGCGGCGGACGGGTGTTTCCGCTCACCGAGAATTTCAGAAGCCGCGCCGCGATTCTGGAATTCGTCAACGCGCTCTTCGGCGCACTGATGCGACCGGAAGCCGGCGGTGTGGATTTTGAACCGCTGCGCTCGGGTCTGCCCGCCGAGCGCGCGACGCCGGCTCCGGACGCCCCGGGCGATCGCTGCGTGGAAGTCCACCTGCTGGCGCGTCCCCACACCGCCGGCGCGACCGCGGAGGCCGAGGGCGATGCACCCGATGAGGAAGAGGATTTGCTTGCGACCGAACGCGAAGCGCGGCTGGTGGCGTGGCGGTTGCGCGAGCTGCGGGGGAGCGGATTGCGCGTCTGGGACGCCGCGCTCGGTGCGTTCCGGCCGGTGGACTGGAAGGACATGGCGGTGCTGCTGCGGGCACCGGCGGGTCGGGCCGAGGCCTTTGCCAAGGAATTCAATCGTGCCGGCGTGCCCCTGAGCGCCGAGCGACTGGGTTTTTTCTCGACGCTGGAAGTGGCCGATCTGCTCAACCTGCTGCGGCTGCTCGACAATCCGCTCCAGGACATCCCACTGGTGGCGGTGCTCCGTTCGCCGCTGGGTGGATTCTCGCCGGATGAGCTGGCGCAAATTCGCGCCGCATCGCCGGCGGGGCGTTTCTGGACGGCGTTGCAAAACTGCGCCGCCAACGAACCGCAGGGGGGCGAGCAGGCCGCGCCGGGGCCGGCCGCGAAGGCTGCGGCTTTTCTGCGCCAGTTCGAGCGCTGGCGTGAACTGCTCCGACACACATCGCTCTCGCAATGCCTCGAAACGGTGCTGGCCGACACGCATTACGAGGCGTTGCTGGGCGCCGGGGAGCGCGGTCCGGAACGGGCGGTGAACGTGCGTCGGTTGCTGGACCTGGTGCGCCAGTTCGATCCCTACCAGCGCCAGGGGCTGTATCGGTTTCTGCGCTTTGTCCAGTCGCAGCAGGACGAAGAGCTGGATCTGGACGCCCCGCCGCTCTCGGGTGAAAACGCCGTGCGACTGATGAGCATCCACAAGGCCAAGGGGCTGGAGTTTCCGGTCGTGGTCCTGGCGGGTATGGGCGTGCGGTTCAACGAGCAGGATTTGCACAGCGCCGTGCTGGTGCACGAGCAGTTGGGGCTCTGCCCGCGCGTGTTCCTTGCCGCCGAGCAAAGCAGCTACCCGTCGTTGCACTGGTGGCTGGCCCGACGCTCCGAACGGCGCGAGTTGCGCGCCGAGGAATTGCGGCTGTTGTACGTGGCACTGACGCGGGCGCGCGACCGGCTCATTCTGGTGGGCACGACCGCCGCTCGCGACGGCGCAGCGGGTTTGCGCAAGAAACTCGCGCAATCCGCCGCCCAAACCGACCCGAACCAACCCGAGAGCGAGCGCGTGGCGCCGCTTTCCACCCGCGAGTTGCTTCGCGCCAGGAGCCATCTGGACTGGCTTCTGGCCTGGCTGCCGCGGCTGGTGCGAGCCGAAGATTTTGGCGAGCGAGATTCCGGAACAACCCGCCTGTTGCGCTGGCGGATCGTCGAGCCCGATGCCTTGAAGACACCGCCACCCGGGCCCGAAGCCGCCGTCCCGCCCTGTCCTGCGCCGTCGGACAAACTGACAGCAGCGATCGAAACGCTCCGACAACGCCTGGATTGGCGCTATGCCCATCTGGCTGCAACCACGCGCAAAGCCAAGGCATCGGTCTCGGAACTGCGCCGACGCGCGCTTGAGGAAACCGACGCCGAGGCATGGCGAGTGTTCGAGCCGGTCGCGCGTTCCCGAGCCGGCACGGGGCGGACCGACGGCGAGGATGCCGAACTTTCAGCCGCCGACATCGGCACGGCTCATCATCGCTTCCTGGAACGGCTGGCGTTGGACCGAACCGGCGACCTTGCTGCGCTGGCCGCGGAGGCTCGTCGGTTGCAAGAGCAGGGCCACCTGAGCGCCGCCGAAGTCAACGCGCTGGACCTGGAAGCGCTCGCAGCGTTCTGGAGTTCGGATCTGGGGCGGCGGATTCGAGCCGCGTCCGGATGCGTGCACCGGGAACTGGCATTCACGGCGCGGTTCGAGCCCGGAGAATTGGATCGGCTGTTGGGGCTGAATGCCACTGCGCCCTCGACCGGCAGCGACGCTGAATTTGTCGTGGTGCAAGGCGTGGCCGATCTGGTCGTGGTACGCCCCGACCAGCTTTGGGTGGTGGATTTCAAGACCGATGCAGTGAGCGATGAAACGCTCGAAGCGGTGACGCGTCGCTACACGCCGCAGCTCAAGCTCTACGCCCGCGCTCTGGAACGGGTTTACCGCCGGCCCGTCGCCGAATGCGCGCTGCATTTTCTGGCCCTGCGCCGGACCATCGCCGTTCCGCTGGACTGAACCGCACTCGCTCCGTTTCAGCCGCCCTTGCGAATGCCGAACCGCTCTTGCCGCCTAATCGGATTCGCCACCTCGCCGGCCCGCGCGATCATTCGACACCGGCGGCCGGCTGGCCGGCAGCCTCGGCCGCCGACGCGTTGAGCCGAACCAGTGCGGGCCGCACCAGCCGTCCCTGCCACGTAAAACCGGCCGCCAGTGCCTCGGCAACCAGCGCGCCATCGGGCGAAGGCGCATCGCCTTCAGCGGGTTGATGGCGTTGCGGATCGAAGCGCTCGCCGACCTGCGGCACAAACGGCACCACGCCCACGCGCCGGGCGGCGTCGTGACAGGCGTGCTGGAATCGGGTGAGTTGTTCGAGCAGGCGGGGTTGGTTGGCGCGCGCGGCCGCAGCCACCAGGGCGTGGACATGATCCAGAATGTTCACCAGCACCTGAAGCCACTCGGTCTCGGCCCGGCGCAACTTTTCGGCCTCCAGTCGCAGCGTGGCTTTTTCGGTGTCGTTCATCCGCTCCATGCACTGGGTGAAGTCGCGCGCCTCGGCCGTGATGCGCTCGGTGATGGCACGGGCTTCACCGGCGATTTTCTCGGCCTGCAGTTGCACGTTTTCCCACTCGCGAGTGGCCCGGGCGATCTGGGCCGCAAGCTGCTCCAACTGTTGAATCTTGCCGGTCACGCTGCCGAGCGCCCCGGCCCGGAGCGCCTGGACCAGCGCGTGATAATCGAGCAAAAACGGCAGCAGGCCCGTCAGAGCGCCCAACACCACACAGGCGACGCACGCCGCCAGTTCCCAGTGGCCCAGCGGCAGCCGGCTGCTGCCGTAAATGAACACCGCCGTGCCCAGCAACACGGCGTCGCCCAGGAAAAACGGCCATTTGGGGACCGGCGGTGGTGTGCGATCCAGCATCGCTCCAGCATGCGCCAAGCGGCACGCCAAAAGCAAGCCCGCCGAAGCCCGCCCGGCCACGCGAGCGTGAACTTCGCCCCGCCCGAACATTGACGCCGACGCGCCGCATCTTTAGCCTGTCAACTCAATCGAACGTCATGCTGGACGCCATCGAGAAACTGCTCATTCTTCAGGACCGGGATCGCGCCATCCGCCGGGTGCAGGACGAACTGGCGCGCATCGGCCCGGACCGCGACAACCACCGCGCCCGCGCGGCCGAGGCCCAAACCCGGTTGGAGGCCGCCCGCCAGCGGCTGCGCCAGCTCGAGGCCGATCGCAAACGGCTGGAACTCGATGTCGAATCGCTCCGGCAGCAGATCGAGCGCTATTCCCAGCAGCAGCTCCAGACCCGCAAAAACGAGGAATACCGCGCTCTGGCGCACGAAATCGAGAGCTGCAAGGCCCGGATCGTCCAGATCGAAGACCAGGAGCTGGAGCTGATGGAGCAGGCCGAGCAGGTCCAGAAACAAATCGTCGAACTCACCCGCGAAAGCGAAGCGGCCCGGCGCAGTGCCGAGGAGCTGGTGGCGCAACTGGACCAGCGCCAGAGCAATCTCGAACGCGAGCTGGCCGGGCTGCAGGCGGATCGGGAAGCGCTGGCGGCGGCGGTCGAGCCATCCCTGCGCCATCGCTACGAACGGTTGCTCCGCAGCAAGGGCGAACGGGTCGTGGTGGGTGTGGCCCACGGCGTCTGTGGCGGTTGCCACATGCGCCTGCCCGCACAGGTGCTGGTGACCTGTCAGGCCCAGCAACAGGTCGTCACCTGCACCAATTGCGGGCGCATCCTCTACTACACGCCGGACATGGTGCTGACCGCCACGGATTGATACGGGGCGCGGCGCGCCGCACCGGAGCGTTGGACAAGTTTTGCGTTTTCGGGTTGCCACCCTCTGAATATCGTCGGGCATGGCCGAGCGTTTGCATGAAGGCGAGCTGATCTTCCGGGGCATTGCTGCTTCGGCCGGGGTGTGCCGCGGCCCGGTGCTGGTGCTGGACCGGCCCACGGGGCAAATCGAACGGCGTGATCTGGCCGAGGCCGAGGTCGCGTCCGAGCTGGATCGGTTCGAGGACGCTCTGGCCCGGACGCGCCATCAGTTGCTCGAGGTCCAGCGCAAGGTCATCGAGAACCTCGGCGCGCAGGAGGGCAGCATCTTCGACGCGCAATTGCTCGTGCTCGAAGACCCGGTGCTCATCGAGGAAACGACCCGGATGATCCGCAACCAGAAGGTCAACGTCGAACACGCCTTCCACACCGTCGCCACGCGTTATCTCGAAGCGCTGGCCCGCGTCGGAGACGAATTCATCCGCGAGCGCACGGCCGATGTCCGCGACGTCACGGCCCGGGTGCTGGACAATTTGCTGGGGCGCAATCAGGAGCCGGACCTGCGCCAGTTGCGTGAACCGTGCATCATCATCGCACACGATCTGACGCCGTCGCAGACCGCGCAGATGGATCGCAAGCACGTGTTGGGCTTTGCCACCGATGTGGGCAGCACCACCTCCCACACCGCCATCATGGCCCGCTCGCTGCGCATCCCGGCGGTGGTGGGACTCAAGGACGTCAGCCAGCGGCTGCGGACCGGCCAGTTCGCCCTGCTGGACGGCTTCAACGGCGTGCTGATCGTCAATCCGACCGACCAGACGCTGTTCGAATACGGCCAACTGGTCCGGCGGCAGGCGACGCTGGCCGAAAAACTGCGCGACGTCATTCCGCTGCCGGCCGTCACGCTGGACAACCACCGCGTGCCGCTGTTGGCCAACGTCGAGCAGGCCGCCGATGCCGACACGGTGCGCGCCGCCGGGGCCGAGGGCATCGGCCTGTTCCGCACCGAATATTTGTTCCTGAACCGGGACACACCCCCGGACGAAGAAGAGCAATTCGAAGCCTATCGTCAGGCCGCCGCGACGCTGCGCCCGCTGCCGGTGGTCATCCGCACGCTGGATCTGGGCGGCGACAAGCTGCTTTCGACCCTCGCCCCGCCGGAACTCAATCCGTTCCTGGGCTGGCGCGCCATTCGGTTTTGTCTCCAGCAACCGGGCATTTTCCGCTCCCAGTTGCGGGCCATCCTGCGCGCCAGCGCCGAAGGCAACGTGAAGGTCATGTACCCGATGATCTCGGGCCTGGACGAACTCCAGCAGGCCAACGCCCTGCTGGCGCAATGCAAAGAAGAACTGCGCGCCCAACGACAGCCCTTCGATGAACGCATCGAAATCGGCGCCATGATCGAAATCCCCTCCGCGGCGCTGATCGCCGATGCGCTGGCGCGCCACGTCGGCTTCTTCAGCATCGGTACCAACGATCTGATCCAGTACGCGCTGGCGGTGGACCGCATGAACGAAAAAATCGCCCACCTGTACGAACCGGCGCATCCGGCGATCCTGCGACTGATCCAGGCCACCGTGCAGGCCGCGCACGCGCGCGGCATCCGCGTGGCCGTGTGCGGCGAGATGGCCGGCGACCCGGTGCTGGTGCCCCTGTTGCTGGGTCTGGGCGTGGACGAACTGAGCATGGCCCCGCCGCTCATTGCGCCGGTCAAATATCTCATCCGCCGCATGCATCTTGCCCGGGCGCGCCAGATGGCCACCGAGGCGCTGGCCTGCGACTCGGCCTCCGAAATCGCGGCGCGGTTCGAGGCCTACGCCCGGGAAACCGCTCCGAGCCTTTTCGAGAAATGAACGTGATCATCCTCGCTGCCGGTTACGCGACCCGGCTCTATCCGCTGACCCTCACCCGGCCCAAACCGCTGCTGCCGGTGGCCGGCAAACCCATGATCGAGCACGTGCTCGAAAAACTCGCTCCCATCCGCGGCATCGAGCGCATCCACGTGGTCACCAACGCCAAATTCGCCGCCGCGTTCGAGGAGTGGGCCGGCCGCTGGCGCGGCCCGCATCCGACACCCGAGCTGCGCGTGGTCAACGACGGCACGACCGACGAGACGAACAAACTCGGCGCGATCGGCGACATTCATTTCGTGCTCAAAACCCAGGCGGTGGATTCGGATCTGATCGTCGTGGCGGGCGACAACCTCTTCAGCGAGCCGCTGGGCGAGTTTGGCGAATTTTGCCGCCGCCAGAACGCGCCGGTGCTGGCGCTTGTCGGCGAAATCCCGGATGCCGACGTCGGCCG
>CAYXJB010000055.1:0-15379 GCA_964465445.1 uncultured Verrucomicrobiota bacterium | reverse complement strand
AGCAGGTGTTGCATTTTTGCGAGCGGCGGGAGGTGCGAGCGAACGTGAGTTTCCGCAGTGCACAGTTGGAAACCGTCCAGGCGCTGGTTTGCGCCGGTCTGGGTCTTTCTCTGATCCCGAGGATGGCCGTGGGCGCCGGCGGACGTCGTCAACCACAGTACCGGCCGTTGCAACCACCCCGACCCGAACGCCGAATCGTGGCGGTATGGCCCAGGCAACGGCAACTGGGCCGCGCCGCCACGGAGTTCCTGAACCAAGTGAAAGCACACGTGGCGAGCCACAGCGATTGACGGTCCGCGACGGCTTTGCACCAGGGGTGGATCGGCGTTTTGTTATCTCGCCGGGTAGTGTTCGTCAACTGTCAGTTGGAGGGGATTCAGGCGGGTTGGGTTTGAGAAGCATGCAGAGTTGGGAATGACACCGGCGGGTCCACTAGGGCGGCTCGGCCGGCAGGCGCTTGAATTGCGGCAACAGCAGCAACGGCGCGACACTTTTGCCATCCTGTGCCCAGGTTCAATACTTAGAACCCATCTCATAAATACCTCAAGAGGATGATGACCGCGCCCAGATGCAGGAAGCCTTGAAAGTTCTCCGCGTGATATTCGTAGCCCATCACCAGACGGCGGAAGTTAAACAGCCAGGCAAATAGCCGCTCAATCTTCCATCGCCTTCGGTAACGACGCAGCGGCCGGCCATCCTGGGTGGGCACGCGGCGGTTGACTTTGTTGGGCGCGATCATCTCCGTGCCGTAGTGCTCCATCCACTGCTTATCGAGCCGGTCGCGGTCGTAAGCCTTGTCGCCAATCAATCACTAGGGCACGTGGGCAATGATGCGTTCCTCCAGGGTCGCTTCGACCAGCTTCACTTCAGCGGCCGAAGCATGTTCTGCCCGCAGGGCGAGAGGAAGACCCACGCCAACTGCAATGCCCATGAATCCTGGTGCCCCTGCCTCGCTTGGTCTTGCGGACCAGTCGCCCCTGTTTTCTCGGGAACGAACGCCCCATCCACAAATCATTCTGTGAGGTCCAGGCCCCCGGCCTCTTTGAGGTGGGCGCCCAAAGCCAGTAGGATCTTTTCGATGACGCCAGCCCGCACCCAGTTTTGGAAGCGTCGGTGCACGGTCTGCTATGGCCGTATCGCGGCGGCAAATCCTTCCACGGCGCGCCCGTTCGTAAAATCCAAAGCACTCCATTGAGCACGTCGCGTCGATCATTCCATGGAGGGCCTCGTCCATCGTCCCGAAACCGCATCGCGCGGCAAGATGGTTTCCACGACTTGCCACTGTTGGTCTGTCAGATCCATCTACCCACATTCTAAGTTAGCGTTAACAGCACAAGATCAATATTTATGAGATGGCTTCTAGTGAAGATAACGTCCACCATTACGCAGCATTGTGTCCGGTCTGTATTTCTTTGCCAGAGGTGTTCCGGGCTGCGGAAGATAATGGAGGTATATTACATATTGTGAATGACATTCTTGCTACCCACAAAACTGCTAGCGCTTTACTTCAATGTGATCGAGCTCGGGGACGGAGTATATGAAATCGGAGCCGGCGCAACATCATTATTATGTCCCTACGCGACGTTTGACCCACGAAACATCAGCGGTGTTGGCGGCCATCTTACCCAGCGCAAGCGATGGGATCCAAACCATTCTAACACGACCGTTCTCAGGCGAAACCAATACATCCTACGGGCAATTTAGGTGGACGCATTTCTGCTTGAGTCGATTCCATGGGTCTGAACAAATCAATAACAGTGGTCGTTTTTCGCTGCTTCAACTTCAGCCTGAACCCAGGCTTGCAGCACGATTTCAAATGCACATCGCGAGTAACGGAGTGGACGCGCTGGGTCTGCTCTGTCATCCCGCGGCCCTGGGATGTGACCGATGGAGCGAGAGGGGAATGAAACGCCAATCGGTGCGTTGGTGAAGGTCGGGGATGGTTTGTCTCGGTTTAAGCCCGGCTGTCGATCCACCTTGCACTTACATAAACACGCCCAGTTGCGCCAGCGTGTGGGCAAACCGTACGGGCTGACTTGCTGCGAGCGCATGTCACCAGCTTTCTCAAAGTTGTCCTTGGACAAGTGTTCCGAGTGTGGCGCGTGTTCGATGGCGCGTGTTCGAAGGCGTTCAAGACTGCGGTTGCGTTCCTGCGGTAATCAAGATCAACACGCGCAAACCGCATCGTCGTTACCACGGGGGTGGCGAACTGTGGGCACGTCCCCCCATGCGGATAAGGCCGGCGCCCGGCAGCCTCGCGCATTTGACGGCGTCGGAGCCGGGGTGATAAAGTTTAAATATGCCATTTGAACCGGATAAGCGGGGCGGCCGCGACGGTTGCTGCGGTGAGTTGAAGCCGTTCGGAGCCGCATCGGGTCGCTGGAACGCGGTTCAGGCGAGCGTCGAGTTGATGCGCGACGACATCCAATTTTCGAAGACGGCTGGAAACCGAAGTTCCCGGCGCAGGCCCGGACTTCCCGCCGAGCGGGAGAGCCGCTGCGGGTTCACGCTCGTCGAATTGCTGGTGGTGATGGGCATCATCTTGCTGCTGGTGGGGTTGTTGCTGCCGGGGTTGGGCCGCGCCAAACAGCGCGCGCTAAGCGTCAGTTGCCTCAACAATCTCAAGCAGTTGCAAATCTGCTGGCACGCCTATGCGCACGACAACAATGATGTGCTGACACCCAACAACTTCGTGTATTCGGTGATCGTCGGCGGAACGAACGAGGCGCAATTGCACGAGGACGACATGACCTGGTGTCGCTCGATCGCCCCGCTGGACGGCTACCCGATCAACGACGAAACCTCGCTGTTGTTCCGGTACAACCGGAACGCCGAGATTTATCATTGCCCGGCCGACCGCTCGACGGTGCGGGATCAGCCCTCGAAACTCCGCAATCGCAGCTACAACATGAGCAACAGCGTAAACTGTCGGGCTGACGATCATTTTCGCAAGTACGGCGAAATTCGCGTGCCGACGCAGTTGTTTGTGTTCATTGACACGCATGAAGACACGATTTGGGATGCAACTTTTGGCGTCTTGCCGCTGGGCAGTTGGTGGCAGGATTACTGGCTCGACGTGCCTGCCGACCGTCATCAACAGGGCGCCAATCTCACCTTCGCCGACGGCCATGCGGAGCACTGGCACTGGCGCGCGTCGAAAAAGGGCTTGCGCATCGGCGGTCGCGCTGCCGGCCCGGAGGACCTGGCTGACCTGCGCCGGCTGCAGCAGCACATCAAGGGTGCTGGAGGCAACTGATCGGTGCGTGCCAATCGCAGCGCCTGCATTCTGGCTGTACCCTGCACCCCGGCGCCGAACCGCGGTCGCAGTGCCGAGTTCCTGCGATTTCGCCGGGGCGGACAAATGTGCCGGACCGCACGCCGCATTTCTCCGAACCGGGACATGAGACCTCTCGCCGAAAAAATGCCGAGCCCGGTCGCCGTCGCCGCGACGGGCCGGTCGCAAGCCGGTGCTTGTCCGGGAACCGGAGGTTTGTTATAAAAGCACCAGTTGCATCGGGACAGAACTGATGCCGGGACGCTCGGAATTTGGCCCGATCTTTGCAGCCGTCTGCATCCGATGAGCAGCGCAAAGAAGAAAATCAAAATCCTCGTCGTGGACGATCATCCCGTCGTTCGCAAAGGTCTTTGTTCATGCCTGGCGAGCTGTGACCGGTTGAAAGTGGTGGGCGAGGCGGCCGACGGCGAGGAGGCCATCCGCAAGGTTGCCGAGACCTCGCCCGATCTGGTGTTGATGGACATTTCCATGCCGCATCTGGACGGGCTGGCGGTCACCGAACGCCTGAGCCTGCAAGCGCCCCAGGTCAAGGTGCTCATTCTTTCGATGCACAGCGACCGCGAATGCGTCATGCGCATGATCAAGGCCGGCGCCCGGGGTTACGTCCTCAAGGATGCCCCGCCGGACGAACTGGTGCGGGCGATCGAAGCGGTTCATGGCGGGGAAACCTTCTTCAGCCCTCCGGTGGCGCGCATCGCTCTGGAACAATTTGTGAGCGAAACCAGCAAGACCAATCCCCTGTCGCGTTTGAGCCAGCGCGAACGCCAGGTTCTCACCCTCATCGCCGAGGGCCGCAGCAACAAGGAGATCGCCAATGAACTGGGGATTGGCGTCCGGACGATCGAAACCCATCGCGAGCGCATCATGCGCAAGCTCGACATCCACAGCGTGGCCGGCTTGACCAAGTTTGCAATCAGCAACGGGCTGACCGCCCTGGAGATCAAACCCGGCGAGCCGTGGCGCCCGGCCGCTTGAGCCGGCCCGCGGCAGAGGCCGCATTGCGCGCGATCAATCGGCGGGCTGCGTCCGGGTCGGTCCGTGATCGGCGGCGTGTTCCTGCATGGATTCCTGCTTGAGGCCCAGCGACTCGGGCGCGTGCAGAACGAGCATCTTCATCCGGATGTCGGGTGGCACTTCGCGGCGAGTAATCGCGGATACGATGATCATGAGCGTGATGGCCTGCGGCACGGCCCAGATTGCCGGTTGTTCGCACAAAATGCGCAGCAACGGATGAGAAGCCCAGAAGCTGTTGAGCGGGGCAAAACCCGCGAAGATCCGGCCCATCGGTCCGCTGTCCAGCGCCGGACTGCTGAGATTGGTCAATGTCACCGCCGCCAGCGCACACACCCCGCCGGCGAGCATGCCCGTGGCCTCGCCTTTCATCGTCATTCCGCACCCCAAGGTACCGTGGCGCGAGCGGGAACTCCCGGCCCAGTGCCATTGTCGGCTTTGGCCGGCAAAGAAGCCACGGATCGTGAGGTCGGCCGGCCTGCTGCGGTTGTCCATCAGCATCTGCCCGGCGCACCACGGCCATGCCGCCAGGGCTTTCGAAACGGAGCACTTTCCGGAGCGGTTCGGCTCGGGGCTTCGCGTGGCAACGCTTCTGCGTACAAAGTTAACAGCCGGCTCGCCGGGATTCGATCGGTGTCCTGTCGGCGTGCATGAGCGCGCTTTGCGAATGCCACTTCTTTCTTCAACTGCCTGTTAGATGGTCGGCTGTAGTCATCGCGGTTTCAAGACTTGATCGTAAATCCTGGCAATCTCCTCACCTCGCCGTTCCCAGCTAAAGTACTCCTGCACTCTTCGGTGGGCCGCCTCGCTCATTCTGTGGCGCAACGGCGCATCTTTCGCCAGCGCCTGCATTGCGTCTGCCATGTCCTGTATCACTTGTTCAGGTGTTCGAGCAGGTATCTTGAATCCCGTCTCTTCGGTCACCTGCAGCGCAGGCCCACCAAGGTCCAGGCAAATCACAGGCCTTCCGGTCGCCATCGCTTCTATGCAAACCCAGCCGCCGGAGTCATGCAGGCTGGGATGGACCAGCACATCCACTTCGGCAAGCTTTCGGAGCGCTTCTTCCCGTGCAAGCGCACCCCAAAAACGCACTTTATTTGAAACCCGGAGGCGATGGGCAAGCCGTTGCAGGTTTTTCCGCTCCGGTCCATCACCGACCAGCCAGTATTCGCTTTGCGGAAACACCTGGGTCAGACGGGCAAAGGCCTGAAGACCCAAATGAAACCCTTTCCAATGCAACAATCGGCCCATGCTGAGGAGACGAAAAGAATTGCCCGAATGCACGGGAATAGCGGCAAGGCGCAGGATTTCATCCTTTGACCAGGCGACCTCCGAGAGCAAGCGAAGGTTCGAGACGCCCATCTCCTGGACGTATTGTGCCGTTTCTTTTGCCTTGGCCAGCACCACGGTCGCTCTTCGAGCCGTCATTCGTACCAGGGGATCATGCTCTCCCAACCAACGCGCAATGCTGCGAAGATATTCGTGAATTCGCCCGCGCAATGAAAAGGTGCTGTAGAAGTCGTGCGGCGCAGACTCACCTCCACCTATCGGCCCCCAAATAAAGGGAACAGGGAGCAGTGATAAAACGCTCGGCATCCAGTAATTCCCAAAGGTCACATGATGCACCAGATCAAAACCTGCATCTTTATGAAACCTTTTCGCAACAGGGTAAATTCCCATCTGCCAGAGGTAATAGTACAGGTGCACGCTGATCTGACCTTTCTTCCAGAATCTTGCCCATCGCGGCAGGTCAAAGTAGATCCAATGGACATTCGGCATCGGCTCCGTGGCCAGGGCCTGCTCGATTGCCTCCCTGTTGTTCGCCCGGGTAATTGCCCAGACATCGGCGAACCGCGCGATCTGTTTCACCCAGTTCCAGCCAACGCCGGGCTCCGAGCCCTTACCCGGTTCGCAGGCGTAGGCCGAAACAAGAATTTTCAACCTTCTCCCGCCGATGGAGCAAGTCTCCATTGTCGTAAAGAACTGTGATCAGCAGATCAGGTTTGGGTTGCTATGTGAGATCCTCTTGTCCGGCGGCGTCTCTGCAAGTACCGTTTGTGCAAGACTTCCAGTAGCACATCCCTTGCTTTGTGGACAAGTGTTTCAGGGGGATCGGTAGCGTCTATTAAAACGGCGTTCTTCTTCGACCGGGCAAATTCGCCGTATGCGTTCGCCTGGCGCTCCAGCTCTTGTTGCGGTACATCCGGATTCCGCTCCGGCAAGATCCTCATCGGAACTTCCAGAACCAGAAAGACATCAGGAACCGGAATCAACCGGCTCAAGCAGCGAACGGCCCACATGGGCCCTCGGTAACCGTGGCGGTATGGGTGAAGGAGCAGATCGTGAAAATAGCCATCGAAAAGAACCAGGGTCGAGCGAACCAATGCGGACCGAATTTTTAACCAGTAGCCCAACGTGCAATCAAGCCAGTAATAGGTTAGTTTTAGAAGCGATACAAGAGCGCAGGAGGCCGGTTTGGTATAGTGATGTACGACAGGCGACATGGCGCCCTTGCTTTTAAACAGACCAGGCATCAGGTGATAGATTTCTGTGCAACGGAAGGCACCCAGCGACTCCTTCTGCAAGCCCCGGATGAGCGCGGTTTTTGTCGCGTCATTGGGCCCGAGGATTGCGACCCAGAGCCCTGTTGCATACCGCCAGCGTTGCCAGATGCGCCTGATCTCGGGCAGCCAGTAGCGGATGGGGTTGAGGAAATCCTGCTTGAAACGTTCCCGTTTGAGAACCCTCTTGAGCGTCTGCAAATGGGATTCGAAGGTTTGAAAATCGCCCTTTATGAGCCAGTCCAGAACCTTCGCGCCCCAATGTGCCCCCAGGAGGCGTTCATTCAGTTCTTTCGCTGCGCGGCCCAGTTCTTGCGCAAGCTCCTGAAGACGCCTGCCGGCTTGAGGTGGCAATGAACCCTTGAGGATTTTCTTCACCAACAGATACTTGAACTCAACCTCCGGACCGGCAACCCAGAAGTCTTTCCATTTCCTTCTGTTTTTCAACAACTCTTCAGCGCTAAACCACACCCGACCGTTACGCCTGTAGTCGGTTGCAGCATCAATCGCCAGGAACTCGATCCTTTTCCCGTTTGGAATCGCCAGCACAAAGTAACAACAGGTGCTTTCGTGTTGAAGCAGTTGGACGAGACGGGCACCGGTTGTTTCGAGAAGCGCCTTTTCCAACTTCGGCAACTCCTCGGGCGACAGGGCGATATCCAGGTCCGATGGGAGATAATCCGGCAACCCCTGCCAGCTATGGAGGATGACGTAGGCATCATGTTCTATACCGTTTAGGAGAGCTCTAATCATGCGAATCAGGGGCTGTTTGTACACATACCAGATAACATAACGGCATTACACTAGCCGATCGGCATCTAATCGTCTCGAACAAGACGCCAAGGATATTTGAAAGTACTACAAGAGGGCCTATTAGCACTGCGGAGATATGACCTCTTACTGTACGCCTGAATGCTATTGCAGTGTGGCTCAGTATGGCCACCCAGTTGTTTTCGAGAGCCGACACATTGATCGAATGAATCTTTGCACCCAAGACATCTTTTACGAGTCTTGCCAGGCCTTTATGTGTCCATCGCCAAAAGTCGTCATACTCTTCAGAGGTACCGTGGTACGGGAAACAGCCATGCGTTATGAAGACTATATATCCGCCGGGCTTCAAAACCCTTGCGGTTTCTGAGATAAACTGTGGGGGGTTGATTACATGCTCGAGAACACAACTATGAAAAACAATATCAAAGGAATTCTTTTTAAAGGGTAGTGCATTGCCATCTCCAACAATATCTGCCCCCTTTATAGGGAATCTATCTATCCCAACGTATTTAAAACCTGCTCGCAGAAATTCTTGTCTTAAAGGTGCAGCTCCACATCCAACCTCCAGTACGAACGCATTCTTTGGTAAGACGACAGAACGGAGCCAATTTGTAATTCCGTTTTTGATGCTCCTTAGCACGAGATAGTCACTGTAGTAAAATTTCGGGCTGCCTCGATTTTTACTTCCTATAAGAGCTTTCATTTAATGACCTCCTGCAATATCTTAACATATTCGCGAGCAATGCTATTCCAGTCTAGTTTACGCGCAAGCGAGTACGCGTTTTGAGAAAGGCTAACCCTAAGTTCGGTTGGTAGCGAGTCAAAGTCGCTTAAAGCACGGGCGATCGAACTGGCCTCGCTTTTTACAGCGAAGCCAGCTAGTGTCTCCTTGACAACGTCGTCCATATTTGTATTCTCCGTGACAAGCACGGGGCAACCCACTGCTAATGCCTCCCGAATCACCCTTGGGATTCCTTCGTGTCTGGATGGAACACAAAGTAGGCTGATGGACTTTAAAAAGCGCAGCTTTTCCCGACCATAAAGCGGGCCAATCTGGCTTGTCGAAGCTAATATATTATGCTGTATCAATAACGCCCTCAAAGCATGCAGTGTCTTTCTGTCCCCCGGGCCACAAATCACCAGGCTGCCGCTACCGCCTGATTTTTTATATTGGGAAAATGCTCCAAACAGCAAATCTATTCCCTTTTTCCATACGTCCAGCCTGCCTAGATATCCAAATACCGGAGGTGATTGCAATACTCCGTTAGAAGTGCCGCGCAAGTCCTCGGGAATGTTTTCCCAATCGACACCTTCTTTCGCTACGAAAATATTAGTACCTCGATGTCCGAAGCGCGACAGATGTTCTTTTTGAATGTCGGAATAAAGACGGAGGGCTGAGGCTTGCTCTACTACGTGCCTCTCAAACAACGCGTGCCAGACTTTCTTTTTTAGACCCTTAAGTCCCCAAAAAGTATTTGGGTTAAAGGCCTCGCCAATAGATAAAATATACGGAATGTTTGCGCGGCATAATGCTTTCGCAAGGCTGAAGTGCTCCGCGATAAAGCTGGACGTTAATAGGGCAATATCAATGTGATCTGTATTCTCGGCGATCCAACTGCGGAAAACATTAGGGATGAAAATGTTCCATTTACCATAAAAAAACAACTTTGGGACGTAAAATGTACGAATAACTAATTTGTCAGTGTGTTCATCGTTCGCACTTCTTGGCTGCTTACCGTTCCCCGGCCATAAACAGTAGACGAACACTCGATCAACAGATTCACACCTTGCCATTGCACGCGCAAGGAGCAAAGTCTCTCTCGGCATGCCGCCTTCAGCGAGAAAGTGCTTGTAAAAATGTGCAACCCGCAATCCCATAGCAGCGCTCTCTATTACTCGTTCTGTTTTGCGGCGACAGCAATTATGGTATCAGCGAGCTGAGGCCGAATTCTTAGCAATGGATAGGCAATCAATTGAAACATCCGCGAACGCATTGAGGGTAGTGTCCAAACACTATAGAATAGATGCACCTTATAGAATCCGTGTCGTACAAGAATCTGACGCAGCGTCTTCGGTGAGAAAATGAGTGTATGGTAATCAGAGCTAGCGTCATGCCCTCGCATGAGGTTATGCAAGAAAAGCTTCAACGATAAAGCATTGGGTGTGGTTATGACTACTATCCCATCTCTCTTTAATAGTGCTCGGGCTCCATTTAGCATCTTACCCGGATTACTTAGGTGTTCGATCAATTCGCCTGCAACAACAACATCAAAGAGACCGATACTTAAATCAGACAAACTTTCAACATCATGGCAAATCAACTCTGAATTTATTCCATAATTACGTAGTGTTCTTAAGGCATCCTGGTTTAGGTCTATCCCGACAATTGTTTTTGCTACCTTGGATACCTCATAATGAAGGTGTTCACCATGTTGGATTGCGTAATCAACGCGCGTGGCATCGGCACACCCGAGATTCAGTACATCCTTGCCAGTACAAATAGTTTTAATGAGGTCCAACCTTTTAACAAGCTTAGGACTGTTTTGCTCTATCATACGTCATATTTATGTTGGTACGGGGGTTAAAGTGTAGAGAAGGGCGCTCCTATCAAAGTGTCGCGTACGCACTTTTCATGCAGAAAACCAATGAGTTTACCGCTGATTGGAGGCGATATGCCACCAGTGGAGCGTTTTATTGCCCTGAAAGGTGGTCGCAACAAAACGATTGACTTTTGAGTAGCCAACTGCACTTCGGCTAGTTCTCCCAGCGGCGATGGCAGCTTGGAGTTGGCTTGAAGGGTTATTTCGACGGTGTTTCTATTCAACGGACATTGCATACAAGGCGGCGAAGTGTGTATCGCTTTGCTTCAATAGCATTGTGCTTTCTCCAAAAACCCGGTTCGCCAACGCGCCACCCAAAGCGCAAATGGCACCCTATTCATCACGACGAGCCAGAATGTTCCAGACTGCCTTTGCGCGCAACACTCGACTTCTTCCGGGCAAAGTTCGGCCACGTCTAACGCCAACTGCGGCGGAACAGCCCGTTGTTGTCGGTCAACGACAACATGGGGTTGTTCATCGGTGTTCGTTCGGGCGCAGGGCCTGCATTGCTTCGGCAAGTGTGCGGCCCCGTCCCGGGTATTGGCCAGGGGCAAGCCCAAGAGCACCAGCAGGAACGCCAGCGCGCAGCCGATCGAGAGTCGGAGCTGGTTGCGGATCAGCGAGCCGAGGAACGCCTCGCTGTGGACGTCCGGTGCCGAGGGTGGTGTCGGCTTCATGATGCGTTTGCCTTTACCAAGAGCAGCTTGCGCCGGCAAGTCCATCCTTTTCGATTGACGCGGTCAGCCGGGCGCCGTGCGGCGAGGGTGAATCGGGCTGGTGGCAGTTCAGCGGGCCGGGGCTCGGGATGTGCGGCCGGGCTGCCGGTCGCGCCAGAGCCTCTGGCTACGGGCGCGCGATTTCTCAATTTTCCCGGCCGAGGGGTTCGAGTACGTTCGCGGGCATGGACGTGTACGATCATCCGACTTTCCGCATGGCGTGCCGCCAGTTCGATCTGGTGGCGGATCACCTGGGGATTCCGGAGGATGAACGCGACCGGCTGAAGTATCCGAAGCGCTCGATGGTGGTGTCGGTGCCAATCCACCGGGATGACGGGCGCACGGAGGTTTTTGCCGGTTATCGGGTGCAGCATTTCCTGACGCTGGGGCCGACCAAGGGCGGGTTGCGCTATCACCCGGAGGTGACGTTGGGCGAGGTGGCGGCGCTGGCGATGTGGATGAGCTGGAAATGTGCGTTGACGGGGCTGCCCTATGGCGGGGCAAAGGGCGGCGTGGCCTGTGATCCGCGCACGCTGTCGCGGGCCGAACTGGAACGGCTCACGCGGCGGTACACGCAGGAAATGATCCCATTTATCGGGCCGCAAATCGACATCATGGCTCCGGACCTGGGCACCAACGAACAGGTCATGGCCTGGATGATGGACACCTATTCGATGCACGCCGGCTACACGGTGCCGAGCATCGTCACGGGCAAACCGGTGGGGCTGGGCGGCGCGTTGGGCCGGCGGGAGGCCACCGGGCGCGGCGTGGCCTACCTGGTCAATCGCGCCACGGACACCATTGGGCTGGACATCACCCGCGCGACGGCGGTGATCCAGGGCTACGGCAATGTGGGCAGCACTGCGGCGTTGTGCCTGGCGCGCTACGGTGCGCGGATCATTGCGGTGAGCGACAGCCACGGCGGCATTTTGAATCGCAACGGGCTGGACCTGTTCGCGCTGAATCAACATGTGGCAGCACGGGGCACGGTGGTGGGTTTCCCGGAAGCCGAGCCCATCAGCAACGAGGCGCTGCTCGAGTTGCCGTGCGACATTCTTGTGCCGGCGGCGGTCGAACGGCAGATCACCGAGGCCAATGCTGGCAAAATCCGGTGTCGGATTCTGGCCGAGGCGGCCAACGGGCCGACGACGCCGGAGGCCGATGTGATTTTGAACCAGCGGCCGGAGATCTTCGTGATTCCGGATGTGCTCTGCAACGCGGGCGGGGTGATTGTGAGTTATTTCGAGTGGGTGCAGGATCTGCAGAGTTTTTTCTGGGGTGAGACCGAGATTGTGGACCGGCTCTTCCGGATTCTGGAGAATGCCTACATGCAGGTGCTGGCGTTGAGCCGCAAGCAGAAAATTCCCATGCGCCTGGCGGCGTTGAGCCTCGGGGTCAAACGCGTGCGCGAGGCCAAACAAATGCGCGGATTGTTTCCCTGATGCATCCCCGGCTGCGCGAACTGCTCGATCATCTGGCGGCCACGCTCGACCCGGCGCAGGAGGCGGAGATCGAAGCCCTGCACCGGCGGGCGCTGAGCTGGCAGCCGGTGGCGCGCCTGCCGGTGGTCATGACCTATCCGCTGCCGCAGGACGCCCGGTTCAAACCGTTTCCGCACCGGGAGATTTTCAACGACCCGGCCAAGATGCTGTTTAACGAGCTGACCCATGCCTTTCAAACCAGCATCGCGTGCCGGGAACGCTTGCACGACGACCTGCCCTGCACGGTCCGGGCCAACTTCGGTACCGTGCTCATCGCCTCGATGTTCGGCGCGCAGGTCGAACAGTTCGATGACAATCCGCCCTGGGTGATGCATCCGGATGGGCGCGGGTTGAGTCTGGAAGCGGTGCTGGAGCGCGATCCGCTGGATCTATCGCAGGGTTGGTGTCCGCGCGTGATCGAGACCTACGGTTTTTTCCGGGAAACGCTCCGTCAATGGCCGCCGCTGGACTCGCTGATCAAGCTGGTGCTGCCGGATCTGCAAAGTCCTTTCGACAATCTGGAGTTGATCGTGGGCAGCGGTCTGTTCGAAGAGCTGGTCACGCGCCCGGAACTGGTCGGACGGGCCCTGGCGCACCTAGCCCGCGCGCAGGTGGCGTTGGCCCGGCGGTTGGAGACGCTGATCAACGACGGTCCGGAGGGCTTTGCGCATCAGCACGCCACGATGATCCGCGGGCGCATCCTGTTGCGGGACGATTCGGTGATTCTGATGTCGCCCCAACTGTATGGCGAGGTGGTGGCGCCGCACGACGAATATGTGTTGCAGGCGCTGGGCGGAGGCGGGATTCACTGCTGCGGCAATGTGGGCCGACATGCGGCCGCGTTTCTGGAGCGGGCCGGCCTGGAGTGCTTCGACTTCGGCCAGTCGGAACTCAACGACGTCGAGAGCATTTACCGCATGGCAGAAGCGCGCCGGATCGCCCTGATCCGGGTCGCGGTGAGCGAAAGCGAGTTGTGTTCTGAATCGCTGCGCGAGCGTTTCCCGACCGGCGTGTCGCTCATCCACCGGGCCGAGTCGTTCGAGGCGGCCCAACGGGCGATGGAAAACTACCGGCGCGCCAGCGTCCGGGCCTGAAGCGGTCCGGACGCCGGCGCTTGTCGCAGAGCGGCGGACGGGAGGCGTTCCTACGGAGCGGGCTGGCCGAAGCGGTAGAAGCGCTGGGCGTTGGTGGCGGCGGCGTCCACGAACTGAATCAGACCGCCGGCGTCGGAATTGGTCACGCCGATCACCCACCAGTTGGACATGGGCAGGGCGATGTTCGTCGAGGCATAGACGTAATACGTGCTGTTGGCTGCGCCCTGGCCGCCGAGGGCGAAGCTGGTCGGGCCCAGCGCCTGAATGGTGACGTTGGTGGCGGGCATTGCCGGCGGCGTGGCAGCAGCAAGCACGGCGATCGAACCGTCCAGGGCGAGTTTGTTGGTCCAGGTAACCTCGCCGCCCACGATGGTGATGGTGTCGCCGTTGGCGACCGGCGCGTTGAAAATCTGGAAGCTCTCGCCGACGCTCAACGCCGGGCCGAGGTTGGTCACCGTCAGGGTCGCGCCGCCGCTGTGCGTGATGCTACCGCCGACCAGGACCTTGTCGTTGGCCGGCGAGAGGGATTTGTTGATTTCGATCAACACGTCGCCCGCCAGGGTCAGATTCCCGCCGATGCTCAACGTGCCGATCGAAGCGCCGGGCGAAAGCACGCCGCCGGGATTGACCGTGACCGAGCCGCCGATGGTGCCGTCACCGCCCAGGGTCCCGCCGCTGTTGACGGTGACCGCGCTGGCCGCGGCAAGTGAGCCGGGGTTGTTGACCAGCAACGTTCCGGCATTGACGATGGTGCTGCCGCTGTAGGTGTTGGCGCCGGTGAGGATCAGCGTATTGGCGCCGACCTTGGTCAGGCCGCCGCTGCCGCCGATCGGCGAGCCGATGGTCAATCCGCCCGTGCCACCAATGGCGGTATCGGAGGCCAGCGTGACCGAGGCGAAGTTGACCGTTGCGGCCGCGCCGCTGCCGCCGCCACCCGAGAAACTGACCGTCGGCGCGCCGGTGTAGCTGCTGCCGGCGGCGGTCAGGCGCACACCGCTGACGGTGAAATTGCTGGCGTTGGCGCTGGCCGTCGCGCCGCTGCCGGCGTTTTGTGGGATGAGCGTGATGGTCGGGGCGCTGGTGTAACCCCATCCGGGCGAGGTGACCGTGATCGAGGTGACGACGTCGCCGGTCAGATTGGCCACTGCGGTTGCGCCACTGCCTCCGCCGCCGCTGATGACCACAAAGGGCGGCAGATCGTAGCCGCTGCCGCCGTTGTCCACGGTGATGCTCGCGTCGGTGAGCCCCAGCAGCGCTTCGGCGGCCGCGCCGCTGCCCCCGCCGCCCGAAAAACTCACCGTTGGCGGACTGCTGTAACCCGAGCCGCCCGCCGTGACGCTGACCGATGCGATCACGCCGCCGGCGAGGCTGGCGGCAGCCGTGCTGTTGTTGACCAGCGCGCCGCTGCCGCTGACGCCCGTGCCGTTGAGTGTGAGGATTTCGTTCACGCCGGTCTGGCCGTTGAGATCGAGCACCGCGCCGGCGGCCACCGTGGTGCCGCCCGCCCCGCCGAAGCCCAGGCCGTTGGGATGATCGAGTCGGACCGTGCCGACGCTGACGGTGGTGGTGCCGAAGTACGAGTTGTTCCCGCCGAGGATGAGCGTGCCGGGCCCGGTTTTGTCGAAACCGCCGTTACCGATCAGATCGCAGCCGATCGTGAGGAATGAGGCCGCGTGCACGACGTCCATCGGTTTGGTCAGATCAATGCGCAGTCGCAGTCGCGCGCCGAACGCGTTGGTGACGCCGCTGAAAGCGAGGTTGTAACCGGCTGCGTTTTTTTGGTTGGCCAGCAGCGTGGCGGTGCTCCCGCTCAAGCCCAGCGTGACGTCGGTGGTGGTGTTGGTACCGAC
>CAYXJB010000054.1:0-15457 GCA_964465445.1 uncultured Verrucomicrobiota bacterium | reverse complement strand
CGCGACGATGCCGAAACGAAGCGACATTCACAGCGTGCTGATCGTCGGTGCCGGGCCGATCATCATCGGTCAGGCGTGCGAGTTCGATTACTCGGGCACGCAGGCCTGCAAGGCACTCAAGGAAGAGGGCTATCGCGTGGTGCTGGTCAACTCCAATCCGGCCACGATCATGACCGACCCGGAGTTTGCCGACCGCACCTACATCGAGCCGATCACGCCCGAGGTGGTCGAAAAGATCATCGTGCGGGAGCTGGAGGCGATGCGGGAACTGGGCGTGCCGGTGGAGGCTGCGCTGGCGGGGGGCGCGAGCGGCCGACCGCACAAGCTGGTCTTGCTGCCGACGCTGGGCGGCCAGACGGCTCTGAACACGGCCATGGCACTGCACCGGTCCGGCGTGTTGCAGAAGTACGGCATCGAACTGATCGGCGCCAAACCCGAGGCGATCGAGCGGGGCGAGGATCGGCAGGTGTTCAAGGATTTGATGCTCTCGATCGGTCTGGATGTGCCGGTTTCGGGTACGGCGCACACGCTCGATGAGGCGCGGGCGGTGGCCGAGCGCATCGGGCGTTATCCGTTGATCATCCGGCCCGCGTTCACGCTGGGCGGCACCGGCGGGGGCATTGCCTACAATCGCGACGAGTTCGACGAGCTGGCCAAGCGCGGTCTGGAACTGTCTCCGGTCTCCGAGATCCTCGTCGAGGAATCGCTGCTGGGCTGGAAGGAATTCGAGATGGAGGTGATGCGCGACAAGGCCGACAACTGCGTGGTGATCTGTTCGATCGAGAACCTCGATCCGATGGGCATTCACACCGGCGACAGCATCACCGTGGCGCCGATTCAGACGCTCACCGACAAGGAATACCAGATCATGCGCGATGCCTCGTTTGCGGTGATCCGCGCCGTGGGGGTCGAAACCGGCGGTTCGAACATCCAGTTTGCGGTCAACCCCGACACCGGTCGAATGGTGGTGATCGAGATGAACCCGCGCGTGAGCCGCAGTTCGGCGCTGGCGTCCAAAGCCACCGGTTTTCCGATCGCCAAAATCGCCGCCAAGCTCGCCGTCGGCTACACGCTCGACGAGATCCCCAACGACATCACGCGCGAGACCCCCGCCAGCTTCGAGCCGACGATTGATTACGTGGTGGTCAAAGTGCCGCGTTTCGCCTTCGAGAAATTCCCGCAGGCCGACCCCACCCTGACCACGCAAATGAAAAGCGTGGGCGAGGCGATGGCCATCGGGCGCACCTTCAAAGAAGCGCTTCAGAAGGCGCTGCGCTCGCTCGAGATCGGTCGCTACGGCCTGGGAGGCGACGGCAAACCCTGGCGGATTGGCAACGAGGTGTACGGCGACCGGGACATTTTGCCGCGCGAGGTCATCAGCCGCAAACTGAGCGTGCCCAACGCCGAGCGGATTTTCTTCATCCGGCATGCCCTGCGCGCCGGCTTCAGCATCGAGGAAATCTACCAGCTCACACGGATTGACCGGTGGTTTCTGGCGCAGATTCGCGAGATCGTGGAATTCGAGGAGCTGCTGGCCGGCAGCGCCGCCGCCTCCGCGACGCAGGAGGGTTGAGCCGCGGCGCGCCGCGGGCTGCAGCCGGCGTCGAGTTCAGATGAACTCGTTGATGAGATTCTCCAGAAATTCCTGCCGACCGCTGCGGTTGGGCGCGATGTCGCCCTTGCGGAGGATGTAGGCTTCCAGCTCCTCGAAGCCGACCTTGCGCGCCTCGATTTGGGCACCGATGCCCGTGTCCCAAGAGGCGTAGCGTTCGCGCACAAAGGCCTCCAGCCGCCCGTCGCGCCGGATGGCGCTGGCGATTTTGAGGCCGCGCGCAAAGGCGTCCATCGCGCCGATGTGGGCGTAAAACAGGTCCACCGGCTCGAAGCTTTCGCGTCGGACCTTGGCGTCGAAATTCGTGCCTCCGGTGCGGAAGCCGCCCATCTTGAGGATGCAGAGCATGATCTCGGTGGTCAGGTACAGGTTGGTGGGGAACTGGTCGGTGTCCCAGCCCAGGAGCAGATCGCCGTAGTTGGCATCGATCGAGCCGAGAGCATTGGCGGCGATGGCCACTTCCAGCTCGTGCTGCATCGTGTGGCCGGCCAGCGTGGCGTGGTTGGTCTCGATGTTGAGCTTGAAGTGCTCCAGCAGATCGTACTGGCGCAAAAAATTCAGGCACGCCGCCGCGTCGGAATCGTACTGATGTTTGGTCGGCTCTTTGGGTTTGGGCTCGATGTAGAACTGGCCGCGGAAACCGAGTTTCTTTTTGTACTCCACGGCCATGTGCAAAAACGTGGCCAGGTGATCGAGCTCGCGTTTCATGTCCGTGTTCCAGAGCGTCGAATAACCTTCGCGTCCGCCCCAGAACACGTAGCCGGCTCCGCCCAGTTGATGGGTGACCTCGATGGCTTTTTTGACCTGCGCCGCCGCGTAGGCGAACACGTCGGCATTGCAACTGGTTGCCGCCCCGTGCACGTAGCGCGGATGCGCAAACAGGCAGGCCGTACCCCAGAGCAGCCGTATGCCGGTGCGCTGCTGTTCCTGGGCCAGCAGCTTGACGATGCGGTCGAGGTTGCGATTGGTTTCGCGCAGCGTGCGGCCCTGGGGCGCGACGTCCCGATCATGAAACGCGTAAAACGGCACGCCGAGCTTTTCCATGAACTCGAACGCCACCCGCACCCGCGTCTCGGCCATGCGCATCGAGTTGGTGCCGTCCTCCCAGGGGCGCACCGCCGTGCCCACGCCGAACATGTCGGCCAGTTGTCCGCGAATGGTGTGCCAGTAGGTGACCGAGAAGCGCAGGTGCTCGCGCATCGGCTTGCCCTCGACCAGCTCCTCGGGGTTGTAATGCTTGAAGGCCAGCGGATTTTTTGAGCCGGGCCCTTCGTAGGGGATTTTGGGAATGCCGGGGAAAAATTCTTTCACGCGTGTTTTCATGGTCTGCTTCTCCAGCGCCGCCCGCAGCGTACCGGTGCGCCCGGCGTCAAACAAGCGCCGGCGCAGCCAGCGCGCGCCAACGGCGCCCCAAATCGCGAACGCCCCGGAGCGCGCCTTCAATCGCGCTGATCGAACCACCCGGCAATTTCGGCCACGCTCAGCTCGTCCATCCGTCGCACCACGCGGTCGGCTTCCCGCAGCGATTCGGGCGGATGCGTGCTGGCCACCGCCACGACCTTCATGCCGGCGGCGCGCGCGGCTTGCAAACCCACGTGCGCGTCCTCGAACACGACGCACCGCTCCGGGCTGAGACCCAGCAACGCCGCGGCGCGCAGAAACACTTCCGGATGCGGCTTGCCGTGGGTGACGTCCTGCCCGGCCACAATCGCGTCAAAGGCCTGCCGCAAGCCGAGCGTGTCGAGCACGCACTCGATGTTTTCGCGCGGGGTCGAGGACCCCACGGCGCAGGGGATGCCGGCGGCGCGCAGCGTTTGCAGCCATTCCCGCACCCCGGGCAGGGGCTGTACGCCGTCGCGTCGGATCAGTTCCCGGTAGAGCGCTTCTTTGCGATCGCCCAGCCGGCGCACCGTTTCGGGATCGCGCGTCCAGCCGAGCAGTTCCGGAATGATGCGCTCGTTTTTCATGCCGAAACTGCGTCGGAAAAAATCCTCCGGCAGCGCCAGCCCGTTTTCGCGGGCCAGCAAACGCCAGCTCTCCTCGTGTTGCCGGGAGGAATCCAGAATGACGCCGTCCCAGTCGAAGATTGCGCCCCAGATCGGCCCGCTGTTCATGGTCGCGCCGTGCGAATCAGAAAAACGGGTTGTGGGCGCGTTCCTCGGCCACGGTTGTCAACGGGCCGTGTCCGGGGCACAGGAGCGTTTCGGGCGGGAGCGAGAGAATCTGTTCGCGGATTTTTTGTTTGGCCAGCGCGCCGTGCTGGGGCGCGCCGCCCATCGAACCGGCAAAAATCGCATCGCCCACAAACGCCACATGCGGCGCGTCCTCCTGCCAGTTGCCGACAATGTAGGTGACGCCGTCCTCGGCATGGCCGGGCGTGTCCCGATGCGTGATGCGCAGGCCGCCCAGGGGGATGATTTCGCCGGGCTTGTTGCGCTGATCCAGGGGCGCATGACGCGAGCTGCTGTGGAGACGCACCCGCGGATGCGCCCGGCGGATCGGCTCCAGCGCCGCCACGTGATCGGTGTGCGTATGCGTCAGAAACACATGCCGCAACTGCAGCCCGTTTTCCTCGATCGTGCGCAGCAGCGGCGCGGCGTCCCAGCCCGTGTCGAAGATCGCCGCCTCGCGCGTGGCCTCATCCCAGATCAGGTAGGCGTTGACGGTGATGCCCTCGGCGCTGGTGCTGAAGAGGCGCAACTCGCGCCAGCGCGACAAATCCTTCGGCTGCGGATGCCAGCCGCCGGCCAGCGCCTCGAGCTTGGCTGCATCCAGCTCCAGCAACGCCCCCAGCGCGGCGTAGTTCGGACGCCGCGGACCCCGACCGGAAGATTCCAGCGCCGCGAACTCGCTCTCGGTCAATCCGGCCGCCTGCGCGGCGGCCGCGGGCGCGACGCCTTTCATCATGCGCGCTTTGCGAATGACATCGCCCACGTGGTCCTCGAGGTTCATGCCGTCACGCTAACAACCGTTGCGCGGGCGCGGCAAGTTGAAGCTCGCCGGCGCGACACCGCGGTGGGAAAACCGGCGCCTTCGAAGCGCGGCACTGCCATCGTCCAGCGAGGCGAACCGGAAACTTGCCGGACCGCAACGCTCAAGCGCGAATTCCCGTTCGGCTCTGGGGCGACCGGACCGGGCTGCGCCCGGGGCGCGTCTCAACGTCCGGCGGCGCTTTTCCAGATGGCGTCCTTTTTCTGCTCCAGCTCGGTCTTGAGCTTTTTGCGTTCGTTGACCAGCTCCTGCTGGAGGCGCTCCATTTCGTCGAAATCCCCGCGCCCGGCGGCCGCTTCGATTTGCTGCCGGTACTTCAGTTCGGACTCGGCGATGCGGGCGGCGTAGAGCGAGTCCAGTTCGGCGAGTTTTTTTTTCTGCTCGTCGGAGAGCCTGGGCGTCGGGGCGTTGAGGCCCATTTTTTCCAGAGCGATTTCGTAGGCGGTTTTCATGGCAGATTGTGGATTCAGGCTTCGGTTTTTTTCTTTTTCCAGGGCATCTCGGGGAATTGCACCGGCGGGGCGGCCGGGGTCGGAGCGCGTGCCGGCGGTGGGGTCGCTGGCGGATGGCCGGCGGCGGCTTCGCGAGCGGCGCGCGCCTCGGCGCGCCAGCCGGCCAGGCGCGATTGCAGGCCGTGATGTTCGGCTTTGGCCTTGTCGCCGGCCTTCAAGTAAAAGAGCGACAGGTTGGTGTGAACGAACGGATCGTCGGGGCGCAGCCGCTCGGCCTTGTGGCCTTCGATCAGAGCGTCGCTGTAATCGCCCTTGCGATAGTAGGCCATGCCCAGCGCCAGTTGCGCGTCGAAATGCTCCGGCTCGGCGGCCAGGATCGCGCGCAACTTCGCGATGGCCGCATCGAGCTCTCCGCGGCTCAAATCGAACATCGCCTCGTCGAATTGGTTTTGCAGGTTCATGCCGGGCCAGGGGCACCGTACCCCGGCGCGCCGGCAAAGCAAGCGCGCTCGGCGATTGCGCGCCGCCGGGCGCTGTGCGTATGGTGGCGGCGCTCGCCCGGCGCAACCGCGGCCCGGGCGCAGGTTACGATGGAGTTGCCCATTCGTCTCATCTCGACCGATCTGGACGGCACGCTCTACCACGAGCCGTCCGAGCCGCCGGTGCCGCCGGAGCTGCTGGCGAACCTTGCGCGCCTGCAAGCCCGTGGCGTGCGCTGGTTGGTCAACACCGGACGCGATCTGCCGGGTCTGTTGCAGGCGCTGGGCCGGGCCAACGCCCCGGTGCTGCCCGATTACCTGGTGCTGGTCGAGCGCGAGATTTACGTCCGCGAGGGCGATCGGTACGTCGGTTGGGCCGACTGGAATGCGGCCTGCGCGCGCGATCATGCCGCGTTGTTTGCGCGGATCGAGGATCGGTTGCCCGAACTTCGCGAACGGCTGCGCAACCGGTTTCGCGGCCGGCTCTACGAGGACATCTGGTCGCCGGTGTGCGTGGTGGGCGAGTCGCTGGCCGACGCGGAAGCGGCGCACGCATGTCTGGAAGAATTTTGCCGCGCGGTGCCGGGGCTGGTGGTGGTGCGCAACGACGTGTACGCGCGCTTCAGCCATGCGGCCTACAACAAGGGCACGGCGCTGGCGCAGGTGCGGCGTCGGCTGGACCTCGAACCCGGGCAGGTCTTTGCCATCGGCGATCATCACAACGATCTGCCGATGCTCGATCCGGAGGTGGCCGGCTGGCTGGCCGCGCCGCAGAACGCCATCCCCGCCGTCCAACAGGCCGTGCGCCGCCGGGGCGGTTTTGTGAGCCGGTGGCCGCACGGGTTGGGCGTGCTCGAGGCGCTGGACTGGTGCACCCGCGGTGCGCGTTCGGGTCGTGCGCCGGCGCGGGCGCTGGGCTGAGGGCGAGGGCGGCTCGGCTGTGGCCCCGGCGCGGCCCGCGTCCGGAGCGTGTCAGGACGGCGAACTTCAGATTGCTTTTCGCGACGCGGCGGGTAATAAGCTTTCATCCATGCAGACGGGCAAGGCCCTGATCATCACCGAAAAACCCTCGGTTGCCGCCGACATTGCCCGGGCGCTGGGCGGTTTCCGCAAGGGCAAGGAGTACTACGAGAGCGATCGGTATTTGCTCTCCTGGGCGGTGGGGCATTTGTTCGAGCTGGCCGTGCCGGCGGCGCTCAAGGATCAGGACAAATGGGCGCTCGACAAACTGCCCATCATGCCCGAGGAGTTCGATCTGGCCCCGCGCGAGCGCATGAGCGGACGCATCAAGGTGCTCTGTCAGTTGCTCAACGACGCGCGCGTCAGCGAGGTCATCAACGCTTGCGACGCCGGACGCGAGGGCGAACTGATCTTCCGCTACGTCATTCAGTACGCCCGTTGCCGCAAACCGATCCGTCGTCTCTGGTTGCAGTCCATGACGCCGGAGGCCATCCGCGAGGGATTCAGCCGCCTGCGCACCGACGAAGAGATGCAACCGCTGGCCCAGGCGGCGCGCAGTCGCAACGAGGCCGATTGGCTGGTGGGCATCAACGCCACGCGCGCCTTCACGCTGCGGCTCAGCGGCGGACGCGGCAGCACCGTCACCTCGCTGGGGCGCGTCCAGACTCCCACGCTGGCGATCATCGTCGAGCGCGAACAGAAAATCCGCGAGTTCAAACCGCGCGAGTTCTACGAGTTGCACGCCACCTTCGAGGCCGCCGCCGGCCGATACGTGGGTCGCTGGTTCGACGAGCAGTTCGACAAGGCCGAGGACGAGCTGGCACGGGCGCGCCGGCTCATGGCGCGGCTGGGCATCGAGCGGCCCGACCTGGAAGCGCAACTGCAGCCCGCGCACGGTTCGCTCTGGGAGGAGCATCGGCAGGCGACGCGGCTGTGGCATCAGCAACTGGCCGAGGCGATCCGCCGCCGCTGCGAAGGCCGGCCCGGCGTGGTGGAGCTGGAGGAGAAGAAACCCTCCAGCCAGGCGCCGCCGCAGTTGTACGATCTGACCTCGCTGCAACGGGAGGCCAACAGCCGGTTTGGTTTCTCGGCCAGCCGCACGCTCAAGATCGCGCAGGACCTCTACGAGAAACACAAGCGCATCACCTACCCGCGCACCGATTCGCGCTGTCTGCCGGAGGATTACCCCGCCACCGTCAAAGCCACGCTGGCGCGGCTCGAAGCCACGCCGCTGGGCGAGTTCGCCCGCAAGGTGCTTCAGGAAGGCTGGGTGCGCCCCAACAAACGCGTGTTCAACGACGCCAAGGTGGGCGATCACTTTGCCATCATTCCCACCGGCACGCTGGCCGGCGATCTGTCCGGCGACGAACAGGCCGTGTTCGATCTGATCGCCAAGCGGTTCATCGCGGTGTTTTATCCGCCCGCGCAGTACGAATTGACCACGCGCATCACCCGGGTCGAGGGCGAACCCTTCAAGACCGAGGGCCGGATTCTGGTTTCGCCCGGCTGGCTGGAAGTGTACGGGCGCGAGGCGCAGGATCGGCCCGGGGAGAACCTGCCGCCGGTCCGCCCGGGCGAGGCGGTACAAACGGCGCAGGTCGAGAGCCGCGCCGAGCAAACCAAACCGCCGCCGCGCTACACCGAGGCGACGATCCTCAGCGCCATGGAAAGCGCCGGCAAACTCGTCGAGGACGAGGAGTTGCGCGAGGCGATGAAAGACCGCGGTCTGGGCACGCCGGCCACGCGCGCGGCGATCATCGAGACCCTCATCAAAGCCCATTACCTGGTGCGCCACGGCAAGGAACTGCAGCCCACCGCCAAGGCCATTCAGACCATCACGCTGCTCAAGAAAGCCGTGCCCGAGCTCACCAGCCCGGAGATGACCGGCGACTGGGAATTCCGCCTGCGGCGGATCGAGCAGCGCCGGCTCTCGCGCGAGGAATTCATGCAGGGCATTCGCAAGCTCACCGAGGAGATCGTGCGCGAAGCCCGGCAGTTCCATCCCGACGAACACGTGCCCGACGCGACGCCGTTCGGGCGCTGTCCCAAATGCGGCCGGCCCATCGTCGAGCGCTTCAAGAGTTTCACCTGCACCAACGACGCGTGCGATTTCACCATCTGGAAAACCATCGCCGGCCGGTTGCTCAGCCGCGAGGAATTCGAAACGTTGCTCCAGCACGGTCGCGTCGGACCGCTGCACGGCTTCCGCAGTCGCAAGGGCAAACGCTTCGACGCGGTGCTGCGGCTCTCGAAAGATTTCAAGGCCGAGTTTGATTTCGGCAACGGCGAGGAAACCGCCGGCGAGCCGGTGAACTTTGGCGATCAACAACCGCTCGGGCCCTGCCCCAAATGCGGCGCGCGCGTCTTCGAACACGGCAGCGCCTACGTGTGCGAAAAAGCCGTCGGCCCGGACCGCACCTGCGATTTCCGCACCGGCAGGGTCATCCTCCAGCAGCCGGTCGCGCCCGACCAGGTCCAGAAACTCCTCACGCAGGGGCGCACCGATCTGCTGCCGCGTTTCATTTCGCGCAAGGGCCGGCCCTTCAGGGCGCGGCTGGTGCTGAAGGCCGGCGGCGAGGTGGGCTTCGAGTTCGAACCGCGCGAAGCCGCCGCCGGCGCGCAACCCCCGCCCGGAAGCCGCAAAACGCGCGCCGCCCGGACGCCGCCCGAAAAACTCGATTTCACCGGCCAGTCGCCGCTGGGCAACTGTCCGCGCTGCGGCGGGCGGGTGTTTGAAGCGCCCACCGCCTACGTATGCGAGCATTCCCAGGCCGCCAAACGCCCCTGCCGCTTCAAAACCAACAAGCTCATCTGCCAGCAGCCGATTGACCGCGAGCAGATGAGCAAGCTCCTGGCCGAGCGCCACACCGATCTGCTCACGCAGTTCATCTCCAAACGCGGCAACCCCTTCGCCGCCCGGCTGGTGCTCCGGGACGACGGCAAGGTGGACTTCGAATTCCCGCCGCGTGCCGAGAAACCCGCTTCCGAACCCGACAGCGCGTCGCCCGCGACATGAAAACCGACCCGCAAGCCGAGTCGCGCGCCGATCCGTGGGTGCGACGGTTTCTGGAGCATCTGAGCGCCGAGCGCGGCGCCTCCGAGTACACCCGCCGCAACTACGGCCAGGCGTTGCGCGATTTCATCGGCTGGTACCGAACCGAGCGCGGGCAATCGCCCGACTGGACGCGGCTGGAACGGGACGATCTGCGGGCGTACCTGCGTTTTCTGGGGCGCGAAAATCTGGCTCGCGCCTCGGTGCACCTGCGATTTTCGGCGTTGCGGACGTTTTACCGGTTTCTGATGCGGCGCGGCGTGGTGGCCCAAAGCCCGGTGCGTCATCTGGCCCTGCCCCGAACCGGCAAACGGCTGCCGCGCCATCTGACCGTCGAGCAGGTCACCGCACTGCTGGCGGCGCCGTTCAAGGACGTGGCCGCCGCGCCCTCCCGCTCGGACAACGCCCCGGCCGCAGGTCGCCGCCGCGGCCGGCCGGTCTCGACGCTGGTGCGCTATCGCGACGCGGCGATGCTCGAGACGATGTATTCCTGCGGGCTGCGGATCAGCGAAGTGTGCGGGCTGCGGGCCGCCGACATTGACTGGAAGGAACAGTTGGTGCGCGTGCGGGGCAAGGGACGCAAAGAACGGCTCGTGCCCATCGGCAGCGCCGCCCTCGACGCCATTCGCGCCTACTGGCAACGGCTGCCGCAACCGCCGGTGGGCAATGCGCCGGTGTTCCTGGCCGAAAACCGACGCCGCAGCCCCGTCAACCTCTGCGCCTTCAGCCGCCAGTTCAAACGTTACCTCGTGCTGGCCGGACTCGACCCGGCGCTCACACCGCACAAGCTCCGGCACAGCTTCGCCACGCACCTGCTCGATGCAGGGGCGGATTTGCGCAGCGTGCAGGAGCTGCTCGGCCACGCGCACCTGACCAGCACGCAGGTCTATACCCACGTGAGCACCGAACGGTTGCGCAAAGCCTATGACGCGGCGCATCCGCGCGCCTGAGCGCCGCTGCCGCCTTCCCCATTGCCGCATCCGGACGCCGTTTCTACTGTGTCGGTCACCATGGCTGGTTCGCGTTCCGCTGCCGTGATCCGCCTCCGCGGCGTCCGGCAGAACAACCTCAAGAACTTCGACCTGGACCTGCCGCTGCGCCGGTTGATCGTCATCACCGGCCTGAGCGGCTCGGGCAAAAGTTCGCTCGCCTTCGACACCCTCTACGCCGAAGGGCAGCGCCGCTACATCGAGACCTTTTCGCCCTACGCGCGCCAGTTCTTCGATCGCATGGACAAACCGCAGGTGGACGCCGTCGAGGGCATCCCGCCGGCCATCGCTCTGGAACAGCGCAACACCGTGCGCACCACCCGTTCGACGGTGGGTACGATGACCGAGATTTGCGACTACATGAAGGTGCTCTGGCCGCACCTGGCGCAACTGCACTGCCGCCGTTGCGCCCGGCCCGTGCGCAAGGATTCGCTCCAAACCATCTGGGAAACCCTCTTGGGCTCGGCCGGCGCCGCCGCACCGCCCGAGGTGCTCGTCGCCTTCGATCTGCCGCTGTCGGAAAAACTCTCGCTCGAAGAATCCCTGGCGCTGATCGCCCGCCAGGGCTACCAGCGACTCCTGATCCAGAACACGCTGGTGCGGATCGAGGAAGCCGCCGCCCGCCTGCCCCAACCTGCCCGCGCCCTGACGGTCGTGCAGGACCGGCTGCGACTCCAGCCGCAGGCGCGCGCCCGGTTTGTCGAGGCGTGCGAACAGGCCTACCACTTCGGCAAGGGTCGGCTGGCGATTTTCGAGCCGGACCCGGACCGACCGCAAACCGTGCGGCTGCCGCCGCGGCGTTTCAGCCGGCAGTTGCATTGCGCGACCTGCGACATTGAGTACGCCGAACCGACGCCGGCGCTGTTCAGCTTCAATCATCCGCTCGGCGCTTGCCCCACCTGCAAGGGCTTCGGCCGCATCATCACCATTGACTACAACCTGGCGATCCCCGACCGCACGCTCACACTGGCCCAGGGCGCCATCAAACCCTGGCGCAGCGGCTTCAGCGCCGAATGCCAGGCCGATCTGGCGCGCTTCTGCCGGCTGCGCGGCGTGCCGATGCACGTGCCCTTTTGCCAGCTCTCGCCCGAACAGCAACGCTGGGTCATCGAGGGCGACGAAGATTACGGCACCGACCCCGAACACCAATGGCCGCGACGCTGGTACGGTCTGAAGGGCTATTTCCGCTGGCTCGAATCCAAAGCCTACAAAATGCACGTCCGCGTGCTGCTCTCCCGCTACCGCGCCTACACCAAATGCCCCGACTGCGACGGCCAGCGCCTCAACCCCAACGCCCAGCTTTATCTGCTCACGCTCGATTCGGACCGGCGCGAGCCGGCCCCGCAACCGAACCTCTCCCAAAGCACGCCCGCTGCAGCCCCGCCCGCGCCGCAGCCCGGCCCGCGCCGTCTGACGCTGGGCGATTTTTACGCCCTGCCCGTGCGGGATGCGCTCGAACTGGTGGACCGGCTATCGCAGAAACTACGCCGCCCGCCCGGCACGCCGCCCTCGCCGGTGGACATCGCGCTGGCCGAAGTGCGCGCGCGCCTGGCCTACCTGGAGGCCGCCGGGCTGGGCTACCTGACGCTGGATCGGCCCACACGCACGCTCTCGGGCGGCGAAATCGAACGCGTCAATCTCACCTCCTGCCTGGGCACGCGGCTGGTCAACACACTCTTCGTGCTCGATGAACCCAGCGTGGGATTGCATCCCCGCGACACCGAACGACTCGTGCGACTGCTCGAAGCGCTCCGCGACGCGGGCAACACCGTCGTGGTCGTCGAACACGAGCCGGCGGTCATGCGCGCCGCCGATCAGATTGTGGATCTCGGGCCGGGCCGCGGCGCCGAGGGCGGCCGGGTCGTGTTTCAAGGCCCGTTGTCGCGACTGCTCCGTTCGGCGCGCTCGATCACCGGCCAGTATTTGAGCGGACGCCGGCAGATCCCGATCCCGCCGCGCCGTCCGGTGCGCCCGGCCGACGACAACGGCCCGGCCGAGCCGGCGCACTGGCTGGTGATTCGCAATGCCACGCGACACAACCTCAAAAACCTCACCGTCGCGTTCCCGCTCCGGCGCTTTGTCTGCGTCACCGGCGTGAGCGGCTCGGGCAAAACCACGCTCGTGCGCGAGGTGCTTTATCCGGCCCTTTTGGAGCGGCTCGGGAGCGACACCGAGCCCGCCGGCGCGCGCGAGCCGGGCGATCCGTTGGACCGCGCCGAGGCGGCCGAGAGCGTCACGCCCGCCAACGGCGTCCTGCTCCGCGGTGCCGAAGCGCTCGGGCGGGTCGTGCTGGTGGATCAGTCGCCGCTGGGTCGCACGCCTCGCTCCAATCCGGCCGTGTACATCGGCGCGTTCGATGCGATTCGCGAGGTGTTCGCGGCCTCCGAAGCGGCGCGCCGCCGCGGCCTGGGCGCGAGCGCTTTCAGCTTCAACTCGCTCGAGGGCCAGTGCGAGCGCTGTCGCGGGGCCGGGTTTGAGAAAATCGAAATGCAGTTCCTGAGCGACGTGTTCATTCGCTGTCCGGAATGCAACGGACGGCGTTACCGCCCGCACATTCTGGAGGTCAAACTCGAAAGTCCCAACACTCCTGACCGCGGTGGCTCGGGCGCGCCCCCGGCTCGATGCGCCTGGTCCATCGCCGACCTGCTGGAGGCGACCGTCGAGGAAGCGATCGCATTTCTCTGCGGTGTTGGGGATTCGCCCGCGGCGCAACGCGCTGTGGCGGCGCTGCGCTGGCTCGAGCAGGTCGGCCTGGGCTATTTGCGACTCGGTCAGCCCATCAACACGCTCTCGGGCGGCGAGAGCCAGCGCCTCAAACTGGTCCGCCACCTGGCCCGGGCCGTGAACGAGGAGCGCTCCGGCTCCAACGGCCGACCGCCCGGCGGCAGCGCCGAATTGGCCGCGGCCACCGAATCGCGGCCCACGCTATTCCTGTTCGACGAACCGACCACCGGCCTGCACTTCGACGACGTGCGCGTGCTGCTGGATGTTTTTCAGCGGCTGGTGGACGCCGGCCACTCGGTGCTCGTCATCGAGCACAACCTCGAAGTCATCAAGTGCGCCGATTGGGTGATTGACCTCGGTCCGGAAGCCGGCGCTGATGGCGGGCAGGTCGTTGTTCAGGGCACGCCCGAGGAGGTCGCGCGTTGCGCCGCCAGTCACACGGGCCGGTTCTTGCAAACGGTTCTGGCTGCGCGCCCCGCTGCCCACGCGCAAACCGCGCAGGAGCGGACGCCACCGGTGTTGTCCGGACCGGAGGCGAGTTTGCCGGCGCCGCGAACCCGGCCCTGGATCAGCATCACCGGCGCGCGCGAACACAACCTCAAAAACCTCTCGCTCCAGATCCCACGCGACCGGTTCGTGGTGGTGACGGGCGTGAGCGGTTCGGGCAAGAGCACGCTGGCGTTTGATCTGCTGTTTGCCGAGGGCCAGCGCCGGTTTCTGGACTCGCTCAACGCCTATGCGCGGCAATTCGTCGAGCAACTGGCGCGGCCGGATGTGGACCGAATCGAGGGTCTGCCCCCGACGGTGAGCATCGAACAGCGCATCAGCCGCGGCGGCGGCAAGAGCACCGTGGCCACCGTGACGGAGATTTTTCATTTCCTGCGGCTGCTCTTCACACGTCTGGGCACGCAGTTCTGCCCCGATTGCCGGTTGCCGGTCGAACCCCAGACGCGCGACGCCGTGGGCCGGCAGGTGCGCGCGCAGTTGCAACGGCACGGGCCGCTGTGGTTGCTCGCACCGGTGGTCAAGGGCCGAAAAGGCTTCCACAGCGACGTGGCCGAATGGGCCGCGCGCCACGGTTTCCGCCAGATCCGCGCCGATGGCCGAATGTACGATACCGACCGCCCGTTCCGGCTCGACCGGTTTCGCGAGCACAACATCGAAATCGTCGTCGGCATGGCGCGACCCGGCGAACGCGACCTGCAGGCGCTGGTGGACACGGCGCTGCGGCTGGGCGAGGGCACGCTGCTGACGCTGGACCGCTCCGGGCGGGTCTGGGTTCACTCGACCCAGCGGGCGTGCCGCCGCTGCGGCCGCTCGTTCGAGCCGCTGGACCCGAAGAATTTCAGTTACAACTCGCCCGCCGGCTGGTGTCCCAAGTGCCGCGGGTTCGGCGAACTGTTTTACCTGCCGGAGGTCGAGCGGGGCGCCAATGCCGACGCCATCGAGGAGAGCTGGTGGAGCTGGGCGAGCGAACGCGAGCCCTGCCCCGAGTGCGGCGGCTCGCGCCTCAACCCCATCGCCCGCGCGGTGCGCCTGCCGCTGCCGCGGCCGGTGGCCGGGCGTTTCGGTCCGGCGGCGCGCGAGGATGGCCCGACGATTGACGATTTTTCGCGCCTCTCGGTCGCCGAAGCGTTCGAGGTGTTCGATCAATTGCGTTTCACCGGTCGCGCCGCGGTGATTGCGCGAGACATTCTGCCCGAGATCCGGGAGCGGCTGAAATTCCTGCTCGAAGTCGGCCTGGGATACCTGCAACTGGGCCGCGCCGTGCCCACGCTCTCGGGCGGCGAAGCCCAGCGCATTCGACTGGCCGCTCAACTGGGCTCGAACCTCAGCGGCGTGCTCTACATCCTGGACGAACCGACCATCGGCCTGCACGCCCGCGACAACCAGCGGCTGCTGGCGGCGCTGGAGCGGTTGCGGGCACGCGGCAATTCGGTGCTGGTGGTCGAACACGACGAAGCCACGATGCGCCGGGCCGATTACATCATTGACCTGGGGCCGGGCGCCGGCGTGCACGGCGGACAACTGGTCGCCGCCGGCACGCTGCGGGAGCTGGCGCGCCACCCCGAATCGGTCACCGGTCAATGCCTGCGGGCCAAAAAATCTTTTCCCTCCCGCGGCGCGCGTCGGCCCGTTCCCGACACCGGCGACGGCGTGGTGCACTGGCTCACGCTCGAGGGCGCGACCAAAAACAA